>CABSRC010000001.1 GCA_902480035.1 uncultured Streptococcus sp.
CTTCTGATAATTGTTGGGCTTGGTAGGTTTCATAGTACCAACCTTTTTGAGCCATTAATTCCTCGTGATTTCCGCGCTCCTTGATTTGACCATTCTCCATTACCAGAATCAAATCCGCATGAACGATAGCGGATAAGCGATGGGCTGTGATCATGGTTGTTTTCCCCTTGCGTTCCTGCTTCATATTTTCGATGATCTGGTGCTCCGTCTTCGCATCTACTGCAGAGAGGGAATCATCCAGAAGCAAGATCTCAGGATTCATGACCAAAGCACGACTCATGGCAATCCGTTGCTTTTGCCCGCCAGAAAGAGAGACCCCTCTCTCACCGAGCACTGTCTCCATCTGATCTGGCATGGCTAAGATATCCTCATAGACCCCACAGTTTCTCAGAGCTTTTATCATCTCTTCTTCCTTAATCTGTGGATCCGAAAAAGCCACATTTTCGCGAATAGTCATGGCAAAGAGAATCTGATCTTGGGGAACATAGCCGATCAAGCTACGAAGATCTTCTAAGCGATAATCTTTGATAGAGATACCATTTAATAAGATCTCTCCCTGCTCCAAGTCATGCTCTCTGAGTAAGAGGCGCAACAAGGTGGTCTTTCCAGATCCAGTCGGCCCAACAATTCCAAGAGTTTGGCCTTTTTCTAAATGAAAAGCAACCTTTTTAAGAACAGGCTCTTTCTCATAGGCGAATTCTTTCATGTCATATTCCAAATCTCCATTTTGGATTTCTCTAACTGGATGACTTGGATCTTGGATTTCAGGTGTTTCTGCTAAAAGTGTCTCAATTCGGTCATACGAGACGCTAGCTCTCTGACTAATATTAAATAAGAAGCCCATGGCTTGAAGGGGCCACACGAGCATATTGAGATAGGTGATAAAGGTTACGATTTGTCCAACTGTCAAGCTTCCTTCCTGGACGAAAAGGCCCCCGAAGTAAAGGGTCAAGACATAAGAGAGACCGACAAAAAGAAGAGTGGTCGGATCAAACAAGGCATTGTAACTGGCGGAAGTCATATTCTTTGAAAAGACCATTTGATTGGTCTTTTCAAAAGCCTGAATCTCATCTGCCTGAAAACCAAAGGATTTGGTTACCTTGACTCCTGATACTGATTCCTGCACAAAGTTGTTGAGCTCCGAGAAGCCTTCTTGAGCTTCTTTGAAGGCTTGGTGGTTTTTGCGCCCAATAGCCGACGTCACTACCACCATAACCGGTAGGGGCAAAATAGCCAAGAGGGTTAAGCGCCAATCAATCATGAAAAACATGCTGACCAGGGTCACCAAGGCTGTGACAGACGCATCCACTGCAGACATAACCCCACCACCGGCAAACATGGTCACCGCATTGATATCATTGGTAGCATGGGCCATGAGATCCCCTGTCCGATAACTCTGATAAAAAGACGGTGACATGAGCGTAAAGTGCTTGAACAAACGGTAACGCAAAATCCGAGCTAACTTATTGGCCGTCCCAAAAATATAGCGTCTCCAGACAAAACGAAGTCCATACATGGCAAGAGCTGCTAGGACTAGAAATCCAATATTCATGACCAACTGACTCAGGGTCAGCCTTCTTTTATCGATCAAATCGATCACAAGTCCCATGATTCTTGGAGGAATGAGATTTAAAAAACTAACCAGAATCAAGGAGCCTATCCCGATGAAGTAACGCTTCTTCTCTAATTTAAAAAACCAAGATAATTTCCCTAACAGATGCATCTTATTTCCCCTTTTTGGTGAGCTGCCAGCTACTATCCACTAGAGCAAACAACTCCTCATCAGCAATTGTTCCATCGAGCGGGATACTCACCCAATATTTTTTATTCATATGAAAAGCTGGATAAATCCCCTTTTGTTGAATGAACTGAGCTACTTGATCAGACTTGACATTCAAAACTTCTATTTTCCCTGACTTGCCAGCATCCAGTTTGTTCCAATCAATGGTCATAAAGACTCCATACCACTTGAGGGTGTCTCGGTGGCGAATCGCACCAGATTCAGGAGATCTTTCCCACAAATATTCAATCGTTCCCTGATAGTGTAGGGAAATATAGGCCATGAGACGCTTGGTTTGAGGATAGAGAAAATCTTCTACCTCAAAACAGGCTTGGCGAATCCTTGCAAGACATTCTTGACAGGCTTCTCTGACTTTGCCAACGAAATTTCCTTGTAGCTGTTCCAGATGGATCTGGATATACTCGTCCCCTGTATCCTGATCATAGACCCGAAAGGAAATCTTCTGGTCGCAGACTCGGAACTTTAAGAGAAATGGGGCCGAAAAGACGGGGCACTGATACTCATAGCCTGCCTCTAATTTCTCAAATCCATAAGCCATTCCCTTTTCTGGCTGAAAAGTGTAGCGGTCAAAATAATTCTCTAAAAACATTTTCTCTCCCTTATTCATTTTTGCACTAGAAGAGGCTGGGAACAACGTCCCCAACCTTGATAACGGATCCTCAAAACGAACTAAAGCAGTGATCGTTTCTTTTTAAAACACGATGCGTGTGCCATGCAGTTGACAAACGTCCAATTGTTCCAAAAAAAGTGCACGATTTTCTACCGTCACACCTCCACCTGGCAAGATCTGAATCTTTCCCTTAGCCGCAGCTAATAAACGATGGTAATGTTCAAAGCGTTGCTCTAGTGTTGCGTCTAGACTTCCAGCTCGTGTTAAAATGCGGTCTACACCATGGATAGAAAGCCATTCAATCGCTTCTAGCTGATCTGTATGAGCTAACTCATCAAAAGCCATATGAAAGACAACCTCTGCCTCTCCACAGGCTGCTAGTAAAAGCTGCATGACTCTCTGGTCCAACTTTCGATCGCCCGTCAGCGCACCCAGCACAAAACTAGAAACCCCTATTTCCTTCGCAGCCCGAATATCCGCTAGCATAGCTTGAACTTCAAAATCTGTGTAGACAAAGTCTCCACCACGGGGCCGGATAATGACACATAGATCCACAGACTGCTCTCTTGTCAGTTTAATTGCTTCCTGGATCACCCCTAAGCTCGGTGTGGTCCCACCTACTGCCAGGTTGTCACACAGTTCAATGCGACCTGCCCCAGCAGCAATCGCCTTATCAATAAACGTTAAATTCTCTGCACAAAATTCAAAGATAAGCATGACAACTCCATTTTCATAGTCTTAAAATAAGGATATACTAACCGTCACCTTGGCATTGCCATTTTCTACTCGCGCTTTTGAGATAGTATAACCTGCTTGAGGGATCTCAAGCGTAATCTGATCACCGTTCACTGTGAAGCCGCCTCCATTTTGATTGGATTGATCCTTCAAATAGTTGAGAACTAAGGATTTTGGAATCGGCATTTTCCCTAATTTAGCAGCTGTCACAGTCAAATTCATGACATTGTTTTCAACTTGACCTGTCATGGTTAAATCTAGATAGCTATCGACTGGCCCTAAGGAAACAGGAACTTTGACGTGAAGGTCATTGCCATCCATTCCAAGTGCCAACTTTTGAAAGTCAGAATTGTCAAGAGCAGATCCAGCACTTGTTTTTACAACTTGACTCAATTGCACAGAATTGAGACTCAACTCAGTTGAGAGCCCTTCAGTGCTTACAGAAGCATTTGAAACTGCATTTTGAGCCAGTTCAATCAAAGAGTTCCCTGCCTGCACATTTCTCAGCTGCTCCCCTTCAGGGATGGATCCAGGAACCAACAGGATCACTAATAAAATAAATAAAACGATCACCATGCCAATCAGGCGTCTCATCCACTTAAACATCTGCTCCTCCAATACGTGAAAAGTTGTATTCTTATTGTACCTTAAATCCAAAGAAATTGCGACTAAGAGGGGCCTTTAGAAAGCAAAAGAGACCGAGGAAACCTCGCATCTCTCTGTGCATTATTTCGATTTAATGTAGTTAACACCATCTGCTTTTGGTGCAACTGCTTGTCCGAAGAAGGCTGCCAAGACAACCATGGTCAAGACGTAAGGCGCAATTTGCAAGTAGATGGATGGGATCCCTTTAAGCAAAGGCAATTGATTCCCGATGACCGCCAAACTCTGTGAAGCTCCAAAGAAGAGACTAGCCAACATGGCACCGATTGGGTTCCATTTCCCGAAGATCATAGCCGCAAGGGCGATAAATCCAGGACCTACAATTGTAGTTACTGCAAAGTTAACAGAAACTGACTGAGCGTAAATAGCTCCTCCGATACCTGCTAAGGCACCTGAGATCATCACTCCTAGGTAGCGCATTCTATAAACATTGATTCCCAATGTATCTGCTGCTTGTGGATGTTCACCTACTGAACGAAGACGCAAACCAAATTTTGTCTTGAACATGATAAACCATGCAGCAAATGAGAAGAGAATCGCAACCCAGCCGATGATGCTGGCATTGTTGAAGAAAATATCCCCAATGACCGGGATTTTAGATAAGACCGGAATGGATGTTTTCCCGAAGGCAACTTTGATATTATCAGTTTGCCCTTTGTTGTACATCGCTTTAACAAGGAAGACCGCGAGTGGTGGTGCCATTAAGTTCAATACCGTACCTGAGACGATATGGTCAGCACGGAAATGAATCGTTGCCACTGCGTGGATCAAGGAGAAAAGTACTCCAATTCCTGCAGCAACAATCAAGGACAACCATGGTGTCATATTCCCTAAGGTAGGCTCAAAAGTCAAGTTAAAGATAATTCCTGAGAAGGCTCCCATAACCATGATTCCTTCAAGGCCAACGTTAACAACCCCAGCGTGTTCTGAGTATGCTCCTCCGATACTTGTGAAGATCAGCGGCGCCGCATACACAATCATAGAGGAAACAAGAATACTTAAAATCGTTACAATACTCATTAGTTTGCTCCTCCTTTTTTAGCTGATCGCATCGAGATCATCTTTTCGATAATGTAGTGGGCACATACGAAGAAGATAATAGATGCTGTCACAATTTGAACGACTTCTTCAGGGATAGCAGCTGGCTTCATACCAACTCCCCCAATTTGAAGCGCTCCAAACAAGAAGGCAGCAAATGGAATACCAATTGGTGAATTCATCGCAAGAAGGGCAACGGCCATTCCGTTAAATCCAACACTCATTGAGCTAGTTTGAACATAGACATTTGAGTAAATACCCAGACCTTCTGCTACTCCACCGATACCAGCAAGAGCACCAGAAATGATCATAGAAAGGATAATGGTCCGTTTTGCAGACATCCCTGCGTATTCTGCCGCATTCGCATTGAGACCAACGGCACGGATTTCAAAACCAAGTGTTGTTTTCTTCATCAAGAACCAGATGACTACCACTGCGATGATGGCAAAGAAAATCCCGATGTTCATTTGAGATTTATCCGTCAAATTACGCAACCACTCCGTCTGGTAGACAGCATTGGCTCCCACATCAATAGTTGAGTCCTTGTTTTTCATCAAGGAAGCTGGGAAGCTATGGATCAGGGCATTCCCACCATAGAGAACAATGTAGTTCATCATAATGGTGATGATCACCTCACTGGTTCCAAGATAAGCACGAAGGAAACCTGGAATCGCTCCAATAAATCCACCGGCAATAGCCGCAATCAAAACGGTCATCGGAATCATCAGTAAGCGAGGCATATTTGGGAAGGAAAGGGCAAACCAAGTCGCCATGATCCATCCTGCAAAAGCCTGACCAGGAAGTCCAACGTTAAAGAAACCGGCCCGGCTAGCTACTGAAAATCCAAGAGCAACTAAAATCAATGGCCCCATAGCACGGGAAATATTACCCCAACTCTTAATCGAACCAAAGGCTTTCTTAAACAGCAATTCATATCCCCAAAGGGCATCATAGCTGAAGGCCCACATAATAATGGCACCCAAGACCAATCCTAAAAGGACAGACACCAATGGAACGGCAATTTGTTTTAAATTCTTATTCATTTGATGCTCCCTCCTTTACTTGTCCACCTGCCATGAGGATTCCAAGTTCTTGCTTATTCGTTGTTTCAGGGGTTACGATCCCTTGGATCTTCCCATCATGAATAACCGCAATACGGTCAGAAACATTCAAAATTTCATCCAATTCAAAGCTGACAACCAGAACGGCTTTTCCATTATCCCGTTCTTGAATCAAACGTTTGTGGATATATTCAATCGCTCCGACGTCCAAACCACGAGTTGGCTGGCTGACGATCAAGAGATCTGGATCGCGATCGATTTCCCGAGCGATAATGGCTTTTTGCTGGTTTCCTCCAGAAAGAGCCTTAGCTGGTACCACTTCACTAGCTGCACGAACGTCAAACTCTTCCATGAGCTTCTTGGCATAAGAGGTAATATTTGGATAATTCAAAATACCATTCTTGCTAAGAGGTTCTTTATAGTAAGTTTGAAGAGCAAAGTTTTCAGAGATCATCATATCAAGGACCAAACCATCCCGGTGACGGTCTTCAGGGACGTGTCCTACCTTCATTTCTGTGATTTGACGTGGGCGAAGTCCTACAACATCCTTGCCTTTAATCTTGATTGAACCGGATTTTACCTTCCGCAGACCTGTAATGGCTTGGATCAACTCAGATTGACCATTTCCATCAATCCCTGCGATCCCAACGATTTCACCAGCACGAAGTTCTAAGGAAAGATTCTTAACAGCTGGGACTCCCCGATTTTCATTCACGACCAAGTTTTCGATCGACAAGACCACTTCTTTTGGTTCAGAAGGACCTTTTTCAGTCTTAAAGGAAACAGAACGACCGACCATCATTTCGGCCAAATCTTGGTTGGTTGCTCCACCAATCTCGACTGTTTCAATAGATTTCCCACGACGGATAACCGTTACGCGGTCTGAAACAGCACGGATTTCATCCAACTTGTGCGTAATCAAGATGATTGATTTTCCTTCATTCGCCAAGTTCTTCATGATTGTCATCAATTCTTCGATTTCAGCTGGTGTCAATACTGCAGTTGGTTCATCGAAGATTAGGATGTCGGCTCCACGATAAAGCGTCTTTAAGATTTCCACACGTTGCTGCGCACCAACGGAAATATCCTCAACTTTAGCATTTGGATCTACTGCCAAGCCATATTTTTTAGACAATTCAAGGATATCTTGACTGGCTTTTTTAAGGTCCAAAATACCATGCTTCGTGGTTTCAGAACCAAGGATGATATTTTCAGCAACAGTGAAGGCTTCAACCAACATAAAGTGTTGGTGCACCATTCCAATTCCTAAAGAAGCTGCTTTTGAAGGTGAGTCTAGGTTAACAGTATTTCCATTTACCACGATGTCTCCGCTTGTTGGTTCCAACAAACCAGCTAGCATATTCATCAGGGTAGATTTTCCCGCACCATTTTCTCCAAGAAGTGCATGGATTTCACCTTTGCGCAACTGAAGATTAATCTTGTCATTTGCTACAAAGTCACCAAATTTTTTGGTAATCTCACGCATTTCGATGACATATTCATGTGTCATGTAGGTGTTTCCTTTCAAAAATTTTTTATTTCAATAAAATCTGTTAGACAACTAACAGATTTTATTGAGACAAAAATGTCTCACTTTAAAAGAAACGGCCCTTATAGGGAGGGCCGCCCAATCAAATATTATTTTTCAGGAACTTTAAGAGACCCATCAAGGATTTTAGCTTTGGCATCTTCGACAGCTTTTTTAGCATCTGCAGAAAGGTTGTCAGTTGTCAAATCAACTCCACCATCTTTCAAGCTATAAGTAATCACTTCACCGCCAGGGAATTTACCGTCAGCAGCTTTCTTAGCCAAGTCTTTTACTGATTCTCCGACTTTCTTCAAGCTTGAAGCCAAGACAAAGTTAGATTTTTTACCATCTTTAGAAGTGTATTCACCTTCAGCTTTTTGGTCACGGTCAACACCAAGAACCCAAACTTTTTCGTCTTCATTTTTCTTCTCGTTCAAGTCTTTTGCTTCAGAGAAGACACCTGCTCCAGTACCACCAGCTACTTGGTAGATAACATCTGCACCTGCAGCGTATTGTGCAGCAGCAATTGTTTTACCTTTAGCAGAGTCACCGAATGAACCAGCGTAGTCTACTTGAACTTTGATAGATGGGTCAACAGATTTAACACCAGCTTCAAATCCAGCGCGGAAACGAGTGATAACTTCACTTTCCATACCACCTACAAAACCAACTTGTTTAGTTTTTGTAGTTTTCGCAGCAGCGATACCAGCAAGGTAACCAGCTTCGTTATCGGCATAAACGGCAGATGCTACGTTCTTTTGTCCTTCAATACGATCATCAATGATGACATAGTTAACATCTTCGTTGTCTTTTGCAGCTTTTTTAACTGAGTCGCTCAAGGCAAAACCAACACCAAAGATCAATTTGTAGTCGTTAGAAACAGCTTCATCAAGGTTTGTCGCATATTGAGATTCATCTGTTGATTGGAAGTAGTCGAATCCGTTCCCTTTAGAAAGACCGTTTTCTTTCCCCCAAGCTTGCAAACCTTCCCAAGCAGATTGGTTGAATGATTTGTCATCCACACCACCAGTATCGGTAATAATAGCAGCTTTCAAATCAGTTTTTGATTCTGAGTTTGCGCTATCTTTTTTAGACGCACGATTTCCACATGCTGCAAGTCCGATAGCAGCGACAGTTACTAGACCAAGGCCTAGCCATTGTTTCTTGTTCATTACTGAACCTCCTAAATTATTGTGCAACATTGTTGCGAAGTATTGAAAGGGTCAAAAGACCGCCTCACAGACCAACTAAGTCAAATCTGTAAAGGAATATGGAAGTAATTCCTTGACCGTCATCACGACCGTCGATTTATCTTTAGATACCAAAGTTACAGGCAGATCAGGCTCAAAAAATTCAGCCATGACCTGGCGACAAGCACCACACGGAGAGACGGGCTTTTCTGTTTGCCCATAGACAATCAGCTCTTTGAACTCACGAGCTCCTTCAGAAACTGCTTTAAAAATAGCTGTCCGTTCCCCACAGTTGGTTAACCCAAAACTGGCATTTTCGATATTGACACCTGTATAGATCTGGTCATCCTTGGTCACAAGGACTGCACTAACTGGGAAATGAGAATAGGGCACATAAGCCTGCTGGCTCACTTCTACTGCTAAATTGATCAACTCAGTAGTCGCCATGAGCCACTTTTCCTTCCATGATGGCTACACCAGAGGAAGTTCCGATACGGGTCGCACCAGCTTCGATAAATGCAAGAGCATCTTCATAAGAGCGAGCTCCACCAGAAGCTTTAACACCCATGTCTGGTCCAACTGTTTGACGCATTAAGGCTACATCTTCTACCGTCGCTCCTCCAGTTGAGAAACCAGTTGAAGTCTTCACAAAGTCAGCTCCAGCTGACTTAGCAATCTGACAAGCAACGATCTTTTCATCGTCTGTTAAGAGACACGTCTCAATGATGACTTTGACCAGCTTATCACCGCTTGCTTCGACAACAGCTTGGATATCTTCTTCAACTAGTGCTAAATTCTTAGACTTCAAAGCACCGATATTAATGACCATGTCAATTTCATCGGCACCGTTTTGAATAGCATTTTTTGTTTCACACGCTTTGACAAAAGGGGTATTTGCTCCCAAAGGAAAACCAATGACGGTACAAACTTTAACGTCTGAATCGCGCAAGCCCTCAGCCGCAAAATTCACCCATGTCGGGTTCACACAGACACTCGCAAAATCATATGCCTTAGCTTCTTCGATCAATTTTTCGATCTGTTCTTGTTGCGCATCTGGTTTTAAAAGAGTGTGATCGATATATTTATTTAACTTCATATAATCTCCTGAGCTACTTAAGATATTATTTCAATAATTTCTTTAACGCTTTCAGCCCCTTCTAGTATTTTAACATTTTTTTTGAATTCTGTAACGCTTTCTTGTGAATTTTTTTCATTCACGAAAATACGAGCAATGCGTTCCCCTTTTTTAACCTGCTCTCCCACTTTTTTGTCAAATACAATCCCTGTTTCATAATCAAGCGGATCCGATTTGACAGCACGACCAGCACCAAGTCGCATGGCTAACAGGCCAAATTCCATGGCAGGTAAAGCCGCAATGACGCCATCTTGATCTGCTGTTACTTCAAGGACCTGATCTACTTTGACGGGACGATGCAAATCCTCTAAGTCTCCACCTTGTGCCACGACCATTTCTTCAAACTTGGCTAAGGCTTGTCCATTGCTCAAGTGTTCATGAATGGCTTCAATCGATTGATCTACATTGGCCAATTTCAACATGATTTGTGCTAATTCACAAATAAACTCTGTGATATCAGCACGCCCCTGTCCTTTTAGAATATCCAGGGCTTCCAAAATCTCTAAACGATTGCCAATACTGGTTCCCAAAGGTTGGCTCATATCTGTAATGACAGCGATTGTCTTGCGCCCTACGGCATTACCGAGATCCACCATGGTACGAGCTAGTTCACGCGCCTCTTCAATGGTCTTCATAAAGGCCCCTTCTCCAACTGTGACATCGAGAAGAATGGCATCAGCACCAGCTGCAATTTTCTTACTCATGACGGAGCTAGCAATCAAAGGAATGGTATCCACCGTCGCCGTCACGTCCCGAAGAGCATACAAGAGTTTATCTGCTTTTACGAGTTGGTCAGATTGCCCAATGACCGATAAGCCGATCTCTTGCACCTGCTGGATGAATTCTTCTTGGGAGCGTTCAATTTGGAAGCCTTTAATGGATTCCAACTTATCGATGGTTCCACCTGTGTGGCCTAAGCCACGACCGCTCATTTTAGCAACTGGCACTCCGAAACTTGCAACCAGAGGTACCAAGACCAAGGTTACCTTGTCTCCCACACCACCAGTTGAATGTTTGTCCACCTTGATTCCTGGAATTGCTGACAGGTCAAACTGTTGCCCTGTTTGGACCATCTTCATGGTCATATGAGAGATTTCTTCTGTCGTCATCCCTTTAAAATAAACAGCCATAGCAAAAGCAGACATTTGGTAATCTGGAACTGTTCCAGCCACATATCCCTCAATCAGCCATTCAATTTCTTCTTTGTTTAAGGCAAGACCATCTCTTTTTTTCTGAATGATATCTACTGCTCTCATGATTCTTTCTCACTTCTTAAAATATAATAGCCTTTGTCTTTTTTTACGATCTCACAATTGCCAAACGTCTCTTCCATCTTGGCCTTAGCACTTGGAGCCCCTTGCTTTTTCTGAATGACAATGGTCAAGTCTCCACCTGGCTTCAAATGATCAAAACTACCGGTGATCACCTGATGAACCACTTTTTTACCAGCTCGGATTGGCGGATTACTGATCACATGGTCAAAAAACCCTTCAACCGCTTCATAGACATCCGAAGAAAAGATCTGAGCTTCCACGCCATTTCGGCTGGCATTTTTCTTAGCCAAGTCTAGCGCCCGCTCATTGACATCCACCATGGTCACGGCGACTCCCTGTGCTTTAGCTAGAGAGAGGCCAATTGGACCATAGCCACAACCGACATCAAGAACGCTTTCCCCTCCTTGGAAATCCAGGGTTGATAAGAGCACCTGACTTCCATAATCTATCATTTTTTTACTAAAGACGCCCGCATCTGTATAGAAATTCATCTTTTGTCCCAATAAAACAACAGCCAGATCATGAATATCATGGGCTGCATCTGGGTTTATATCGAAATACATTTTACTCATAAGGTTATTTTATCATAATTCATTCGTTTTTTAAATCGTTTACACGACCTCTAAAAATTGGTATACTAAAGACTACAAATAGGAGTGACATATGGACAAAGAATTTCTACATTTTGAAAAAATCAATCGGGAAACCTGGCAAAATTTGCATCGCAAAACCACCCCGCCTCTCTCTCAAACAGAGCTTAATTCTATTAAAAGTTTTAACGACCGCATCAACCTCCAGGATGTGCGTGACGTCTACCTGCCTTTGACAAACTTGATCGGAATCTACAAGCGTTCCAAAGAAGATTTGGCCTTTTCAAAAGGGATTTTTCTTCAAAAAAACAGTGAACGCCAACCCTTTATCATTGGGGTTTCTGGGAGTGTCGCTGTTGGGAAATCGACTACTAGCCGTCTTCTCCAAATCCTACTTTCGCGGACCTTCGAAGGCTCGACCGTGGAATTGGTGACAACAGATGGCTTTCTCTATCCAAATGCTATCTTAAAAGAACAAGAGCTCCTCAATCGAAAAGGATTTCCTGAAAGCTATGACATGGAATTGCTTCTTGATTTTCTCAATCAAATCAAAAACAACAAAAGTGTAGAAATCCCTGTCTATTCCCACGAAATTTACGATATTGTCCCAGATGAGAAGCAAACGATTTTACCGGCTGATTTTGTCATTGTAGAAGGAATCAATGTCTTTCAAAATCCACAAAATGACAGTCTCTATATGACCGATTTCTTTGATTTTTCAATCTATGTGGATGCCGCAGTCGATGATATCGAATCTTGGTATATCGATCGCTTCCAAAAACTCCTGGCATTAGCTCAAAATGATCCCAAGAACTACTACTATCGGTTTACAGAGCAACCCCTAGAAGAAGTTTTAAGCATGGCCCATCAGGTTTGGGAATCCATTAATTTAGTCAACTTGCAACATTACATTCAACCAACCAGAAACCGAGCTGATTTAATTCTTCATAAGGCAACCAACCATGAAATCGACGAAATTTATCTCAAACGCTAGAGAAAATGGCCTTTTAACGGTACTTTTTTAAGGAAAAGCTATTTTAGGCTTGTCAAATCATAACTTTTCATATATAATGAGATAGTTAGATTATCAATGGAGGTGAATAACTTGGCAAACATTAAATCAGCTATCAAACGCGCTGAATTGAACGTTAAACAAAACGAAAAAAACTCAGCTCAAAAATCAGCTATGCGTACTGCAATCAAAGCTTTTGAAGCAAACCCATCTGAAGAACTTTACCGCGCTGCTAGCTCAGCTATCGATAAAGCAGAAACTAAAGGTTTGATCCACAAGAACAAAGCTAGCCGTGATAAAGCACGTCTTGCAGCGAAACTTGGTTAATCAAGAACAGCATAAAAATCAAGCTCTCCGGAGCTTTTTTTGTTCCTAAATTTTTGAGAGGTGCTTATGAAAATTGTTATTATCGGCTATTCTGGATCTGGAAAATCTACCTTGGCTGAAAACTTAGCTCGCTACCACTCCATCCCTAAGCTTCATATGGATACCCTTCAATTTCAACCGGGATGGATAGACAGTGACCGGGATTGGATGGAGGGACAGATGAAACAGTTTCTTAGCCAACATAAAGACTGGGTCATTGATGGAAATTATTCATGGTGTTGCTATGAGGGAAGAATGGAGCAAGCAGACCACATTATCTTTCTCAATTTCTCTCGTTGGAACTGCCTCTATAGAGCCTGGAAACGATACCGTCGTTATAAGGGACGCGTTCGCGAGAGTATGGCAGCAGGCTGCCCAGAACGCTTTGACTGGGAATTCATCCGTTGGATTCTCTGGGACGGTCGAACTAAGAATGCCAAAGAAAGGTATCGAAATATCCGTTCTACCTATCCCGATAAATTCATCTCTCTCAAGAATCAAAAAGAGCTGGATGCATTTCTAAAAATAATACAATAAAAAAGGTTGGGATTTATATCCCAGCCTTTTTTATTTATCAACGTAATCGCCACCAGTGAAGCCATAGTATTCTTCCAGACTCAAGCCTGAGTCCGCGATATCCTGTGCTTCTTTTCCGATATAGCGAAGATGCCAGCTTTCTGGCATATAACCTGTCACCTTTTCTTTTGCTTCTTGGTAACGAACCACAAAGCCATATTTAGCAGCATTCTTGAGCAACCACTTACTTGGTCCAGGTTCAGTTACCAAATTACCACTGGTATCGATCAAATCAAAGGTCAAACCAGTTTGGTGTTCACTATAGCCCGGTCTTGCGGAATAACGATCTGCGGCTTCTTGACCATCTTGATTGACATAATTTTGATAGAGTCCAACTTGGGTATCGTAGCTACGAAAACCACTATATTGGTCACTGATCGGATACCCCTCTGCCTGCATGGCTGCAATCAATTCATGAAGGGCTGAAACAGCTTCAGGATCTTCACCTGGATTAAAGTCCGGAGCCAAAGGATAATGTTTGTTGGCGATCATCACCTCACCATATTTTCCTTTAACACTATAATAAGAACCATTGTAGCTAACACCAGAGTCCACTTTCACATCTGACTTACCAGCTTTTGACGACTCTTTTTTGCCAGTCTCTTTTGATGGATTCTTTGCAGAAGACGTTTCTTTGGAAGACTTGGTTTGCGTTTGCTTGGTTTCTTCTTTTGCAGAAGATTTAGAACTAGTGGATTGAGATTGGGAGCAAGCTGTCAGGGTTAACAAGGCAACTGTCACCAACGTTAATTTGGAAAATCTTGCTTTCATGGGGAATCTCCTATGATTCTTTTGTTACGACAATATCCGTGATCACATAACTTGCACCTACTTTTTTCAAGGTGTAGGTCTTGTACTTGCGATTTTGTGAATCTGGATGACTATCTGTATAATGCACGGTAAAGTCTTCATAAGTCTTGATGGTCACCACACCATTTTCTTCAGTGACACTTTGAATGTCCAAAGCTCCTGGTGTATAGTAGTCAATTTTAGCCTTTCGAACACCGTCACCAGTTGTGAATTCTACCATGTCTTTGTAGGCTTGACTTTGTGTGTCATAGTATTTAGAATAAGTGTTATTTCGATTTGAAACTGAGCTAAAGACAGCATCGCGGTACTCTTTCAAGAACTCTTCTGCCAAGGTCCGATTTTGTTCTTCTTTGGCTGCCTGCGCTTTCTTAGCATCTTGTGCACTCTTGATACGTTTTAAGGTATCTTTGGCTAGTTTAAGTTCGATCGGATCGTTTTCACCCTCTTCAATCGTCACCTTAGCCTTTTCAGTTGTGTAGGTTTCCCCATTCATATTGAAGACGGCATGCACTTCAATTTCTTGATAAGGGATGCTGTCTACTTCAAAGGTCGTGCTCGTTCCGACTTCTTTACCGTTGACCACAACCTTCACATCCGTTGGGTTTTCAACTTCATCTGGGAACTCAACTTCTAAATTCCGTTTTTCAGAATTCAATTGCAATTCTAAGTTATTCTTCGTTGCTTTTTTAGGATTGAGATGGATCTTAGAAGTGACATTTCCGACTTCTGTTTTAGCAGTCAATTCCATTTCTTTTGTATTGTAATGGAAAGAACCAAGATCTGTCACTGCATCTTTCTTCAAGGTCACGGTTTTATTAGTAGCCACTTTGAGTTTGGCTTGGTCTAAATTGGTCTTGACCTTGACTTGCACTGGATAGCTAGCCACACGGTATTCTTGGAAGATTCCAAATTTCTTGTCCGCCTTTTCCAAACCAAAGATCTTGTTACCAGATTTATCCGTATAGGTGCCTTCTCCACCATTATCGATGATCTTGTTCAACTCTGTGCCAATATCGACTCCTTGATCTTCCATGCTGGTGATCAAGCTTTCGGCTTCATCCTTTGTCCATTTATCGTTATCAGTTGAAAGCAGGTCTGCTGCTTCGCGATAATCCTTGGTGTCCACTGCCTTAATAAATTTATCTGCAGTCACTTCGACACGTGTTGTAGACTGGAAGTAAAAGAAGGCTGCCACCAAAGCGATTACAAGAACAGCAATGGCAGAAATAATCCCAATTTTTTTCTTAGAAAGTTTCTTCCCACTCTTCGTTTTAGGGGCCTTTGGTTTTTTCTGAGCTTGACTTGCCTCTGTAACGTTTGGACCAGTAAAGACTTGCGTTTGCTCAGTAGCAAGTGGAGCCGTATACTCTTGAGTCGGCTGTTGAGGGACATATTCCTGTGTTTCTTCAGTTGAATCTGTGTTCACAAATTCTGCTTCAGGAACAGGTCCTACAAAAAACTCGAAGTTCTGACTTTTGGCAGCGGTAAATTCTTCTGCATTTGGCTTGCGTCCATAGGTTTCTTCAAAATGTTGCAACCAAGCCTGACGAGCTGCCAGAAGTGGATCAACATTCTTCACTTCTTCAACTGGTTCAACCACTGGTTCCTCAACAGGGGCTACTTCCTCTGCTGGGGCATTTCCTGCGATAGACTGAATTTGTTTTAAATCAAATCCACAGGCTTTCCCAGCCATAAACTCTTCTGGTGACGGTTTGCGACCGATCACTTTTTCAAATAATTCAACCCATTTCTTCTGCATGGATCTCTTCTCCCTCATTATAAAATAGGGAAAGTGGGTCCCCCCACCTTCCATTTTGTGATATTGTTAGAATCCAAAGTTAGAGAAATTTGGAGCACTTGGAATAAATCCAGTAGCTACTTGTTCTAAAATACGAGCATTTACATAAAGAACAAAGATGGCAATGAGAAGCAAGACAACAGATGATGCTACAAGAAGCAAGAATTTGTCTGCTTTAAAGCTCGTCTTGTTCAATCCTTGATGAACCACATAGCATGTTCCAACAAAGAACAAGAAGAAAATAAGGAAGTTTACAAAGCCATAAAATTCATAAACTTTTACAAGACCTACTAAGAAAGCGAGAAGGGCAAGTGGCAAAGTGTAAACAGACAAACGTCCAAATTCTTCAAATGAACGACCGTAACTATATTCCTTATCTTGAAGAACCACACGGCGAACAAAGAATCCAGCTACTTGGAAAGCGTAAATGCTAAAGAAGAGGGAAATCAATGTCAACATAAAGGCACGGAAATCCATTCCATAACCACCTGTAAATCCACTAGCTGTGAAGAAGGTCCCCAAGGTCAAGACAAAGGCAGTCAAGATATACTGTAAAATTCCGTTAAGAGCTTTTGGATTTTCTACAGCTGTTGGACGTTTCAAAGCTGAAAAAAACCAATTCCAATAACCACCAACGGCAACACCAAATTGACTTGGTTGGGCAGGATAAGCTTGTCCTGGTTGTCCTTGGAAAGGAGCTTGTTGATAAGCTGCTTGAGTAGGTTGTTGGTAAGCTTGTTGTGAAGCTTGTTGGAAAGCAGGACCATTCGCTGGAGCAGGCTGAGGTGTAGGCTCTTGAACTGGAGCTGCTACAAATTCTGGTGCTTCTGGAGCTGCAACTGGTTCTTGTGGAGCTGCTACAAATTCTGGAGCTTGTGGAGCTGCTACTGGTTCTTCTGTAGGTGCAGCTGGTGCTGCTGGTGCTGCTGGTGCTGCAACAAACTCTGGAGCTTGTGGCGCTGCAACCGGTTCTTCCACAGGTGCAGTTGGTGCTGCAACAAACTCTGGGGCTTGTGATGCTTCTGGAACCACTACTTCTTCTTGAAATTCTCCAGCAGCAAGTGCTTGAGCAATTTCTTCTGCACTAGCAGAACGACCATTTACGGCTTCAAAATAATCCAGCCAATCTTGTTTTGACATATTTAATCTCCTTAACTATTGTTCATACTAGGGTATTATACAAAATTTCTGAACCATTTTCAATGAAAGACTGGAAAATCCCTGTAATATCTTTTGAAAAACATACAAATTCTATACATTTCTAGAAATTAGTAAAGAAAAAGAGGCTGGGCAAAAACTGTCCAGCCTTTGAAGTTTGATGGGAATAAGTGCAAGACGCAGTGGTTGATTGGCATCTTTGTTCGCCTTTTAAGCTCCAAAGATGACCTAATCAACTGTGCGGGGATGGGAAGACGAACTCTTTTTTACTTGTCGGAGTTCTTTCCCACTCCCGTTTCTTAGGATTCAAATGCATCCATGCCACCTCGGACGTTGGTCACATCATAGCCTTGCTCTTCCAGAAATTGGCAAGCACGTGCTGAGCGTCGACCAGACTTGCAGATGACATAATAGGGGTGATCCAACTCTAGTTCTTGGTAGCGATCTGCTAACTCAGATAGGGGAAGAAGACGAACTCCATCTAAGTGAAGGGCATCATACTCTTCCTGCTCGCGTACATCAAGAACGTGTAAGTCTCCTTTTTGATAAGCTTGGTAAAAGCTTGAAAATAGAATTTCTTTCATGATTTCTCCTATATGGTATGTTATGGAAGGGTTAGAATTTCATAGTTAAAGTCAATAGACTCTAAAAATCGGAACAAGTCTTGGGTTTTAATAAAGATGGTTTTTTCATTGGTATTGGGATGGAAAGTCATGATCTCCTCTGACACAATGTCTTTATCGAAATAGACTCGAATATCTTTTTCTTCATTGTTTAATAAACCAAATGGAGAAACCGTTCCTGGAGGTAATTGCATTTTTTCAGCTAAAGAATCTGCTGAAGCCATGCGGATCCGGTTGGCTTCCACTTGCTCTTTGAAATCATCCATATCCAATGGTTTCTTGTCATCCATGATGAGCAGATAGAATTGGGTTTTCTTCTTGTTGGTCAAAAACATGGACTTGGTCCGCACACCTTCTAAGCCTTCAATGTAAGAATCGGCCTGCTCAGTCGTGAATGCAGGTGGGTGTTCCACTACATCAAATTCGATCCCAAGTTCTTCTAATTTGTCTTTAACTTGTTGGTATGCATCCATCTTCGATCTCCTTTATTTTTGAATGATCTCTTGTACTAATGATTGCAATTCTGGCACCACCTCTGCCTCAAACCAAGGATTCTTAGCCATCCAGATTTGATTGCGAGGGGAAGGATGAACTAGTGGAAAATAGGTTGGCAAATAGTTCTTAAAATGCTGAACCCGTTCGGTTACCTTGCCACTAACCTTTTCATGAAGGTAGTAAGCTTGCGCATATTGTCCAATCAGGAGGGTCAACTCAATATCCGGACACTCCTTAAGAAGTTGAGGATGCCACTTTTCCGCAAAACCTTTGCGAGGGGGAAGGTCACCAGATTTCCCATGCCCTGGGAAATAAAAGTCCATGGGAATAACTGCAAACAAACCAGAATTGTAAAAGGTATTTTCGTCAACTCCTAACCATTCGCGCAGGCGGTCACCACTCTTATCCTTCCAATAGAGTCCCGCTTCCTGAGTCTTGAGACCAGGAGCCTGTCCGATAATATTAATACGAGCAGTTTTTGGAGCTGCAAAGAGTGGCTCAATCCCTCTATCCGTATAAGCTTTATTTTGAGGGTCTGCCATAATGGCTTGTTTAATAGTTTCAATCCTTGACATAAGTCTTCCTTCTATCTATGGAAAAACTCAGCCAGAAAAACTGGCCGAGTAGTGGATTATTTGATTAATTCGTAGATGGCTTCTGCGTAAATAGCTGCTGCACGATAGAGATCTTCAACATCTGCGAATTCATTAGCTTGGTGCATGGTATTGACATAATCTGGGAACATAGCACCAAAGGCAACACCACGTTTCAAGAGGCGACCAAAGGTACCACCACCAATCACTTGTTCGTGTCCTTTGAGACCAGTTTGTTTTTCATAAACACGCAAGAGAGTGGATACCAATTCATCATCCATCGGAACATAGTGAGGGGTGTGACCATGGGCTGACAAGCTCACTGTAGCCACTCCTTCGATCTTTTCAAGGATGGCTTTGATGGTTTCAGGATCTGTTCCTTGAGGGTAACGGATATTGAGGGCAATGCTATTGTCTGCTTGGCTTTCATCAAAATGGAAGACACCTGCATTCATGCTCAATGGTCCCATTTTGACATCTGTATGGGCAATACCTAATTTTTCACCGGCAAAATCTTCGTGAAGAAGCGAAGCTGTCACATGAAGGTAAGCCTTAGCAGCGCCACCAAAATCAAATTGGTTCAACAAGAGAGCTAAGTAGGTTGCACCATTGATCCCATCTTCAGGAGTTGATCCGTGAGCCGATTTTCCAATAATCGTAACGGTATAGGTTTCTTCATCCACAGTTGAGATTTCATACTGAAGCTGGTGTTCCTTGGCAAAGGCATCTAAAAGGCCAGCAAGATCTGGAAGTTGTCCAGAAACGACTGCCGTCGCTGACTCTGGCACCATGTTTTCACGAAGGCCACCTGTAAAGCTATGAAGTTTAACCTTCCCAGTGTTGTCATTTCCAAAATGAAGGTACTCCGTGATGTTTCCTTTTTCCCCATTGATAATTGGAAATTCCGCATCTGGTGAGAAACCAAAATCTGGCTCAGGAAGTCCTACGTGTTTGAAATAGTAATCCATGTCGCCCCAGCCTGATTCTTCATCCGTTCCGACTACAAAACGCACTCGCTTAGAAACTGGCAATCCCAGATCTTTGATGATCTTCAAACCATAGTAGCAGGCCATTGTAGGCCCTTTATCATCAGACGAACCACGCGCATAGAGCTTGCCATCGATAATTTCTGGTTTGTATGGATCCGTCTTCCAGCCACTACCTGCAGGCACGACATCCATATGGGCAAAGATCCCAAGCTCTTCTTCTCCTTCACCAAAAGTAAAGTGACCGGCATAATTGTCGACATTCTTGGTTTCATAGCCATCACGTTTGGCAATTTCCAAGAATTTTTCAAGAGCTTTTACAGGACCAGGTCCAAAAGGATGCTCTGCATCTGCCTTGCTGTCATCGCGTTCAGAATTGATTTCCAAGATGCTGTATAAGTCAGCCATCATCTCATCGCGACGTTTTTCTACTTCTGCTTTAAAGTCAACTGTTGTCATGAATTCCTCCTTGATCTTCTATTTGCTAATTGGCTTAGCGTTTGTCAATGATTTCGTCCACTGGTAAGCGATAGCTTGGCTCTACTTTTTCAGCCGCATAGCCAACCGTAATCAAGACTTCCGGACGGAAACGCTCTTCGATGTCCAATACTTCATTGATTTTTGATTTATCAAATCCCAAGATAATATTGGTTCCAATGCCTTGGTCCGTCAAAGCAAGTACCAAGTTCATGGCCACAAGACCGGCATTCAAAGCCAAGTAATCACTTGTTTGTTGAGCATCATAGCGTGCAAATTCAGCAGGAAGATTTTGCATAAAGTATTGCAACTGCTCATCTGTGAAGTTTTTCACCCCACCGACACGCGCAATCTTGCGAGCCCGTTTTTGCAAATCAGTATCTGTAAAGAGGGCGATGGTCACAGGTGCTTCCATGACTTGATCGTAGTTTGCACCATAGGCTAATTTTGCCAATTCAGCATTTTTTTGACGAACGACCACAAATTTCCAAGGCTGGCTATTGTGGGCACTAGGGGCCAAGGTTGCGATTTCAATGGCAGTCCGTACATCCTTTGGATCGACCGGTTGGTCAGTGAAATGCTTGATCGCATGGCGTTTTTTATTGAGCTCTAGAAATTTCATAAGCTTCTTCCTTTTCTATTTCTGTTACCTCTATTTTAACACAAAATGAAAGAGCTTGCAGGGTTTTACAGCCTAAGATTGTGAAAAAAGAAGCGGACATTTTGAAGTTCCGCTTCTTTTTTATAGGTTGAATACACAAGAGATCCACCTATGATTCATTGGAAAGATTGAAATAGTCAGCTACTTCTTTGGCATAACCGTATTTCTCAATTAAGCTAGTTAGGAGCTCGATGTTATGGCCCCGATAGTTATCCTCGCGTCTCAATTCTTCGTACATCTCAATAAAAGGAAGATCTTTGTCCTTAGCATCTTGGAGCTCTGCTTCATAGTCATAGGCCACCTTACGAAATTGCAGGTTGGTCACCCCATCTTCTTCGACATCGATCAGAGCATATTGAGCTCTGTGGTTTTGAATTGGTTCCCAGTCAAAATAAGGCATGCCAATAGTCCCCGGATTGAGGATCTGCTGACCCTGACTGCCATAGCGAAGCAACTGCTTGTGGACATGACCGTAGATCGCCAGATCCGTCTGATCATCCAGCAGTTGGTCAAAGTTCTCCGTCGCATTAGCTGGACGCAAATCTCCACCATAATTCTTTTCTGGTAAGTTGTGGGTCAGTGAAAAACGAATGCCATTGACCTCCTTCTTCTCTACCAATGGAAGGGAACGAAGCCAATCGATCCGCTTAGGATCCAATCCTTCCATGAGGTACTGAGTGAGGCGAAGAAGTTGGATCTCCTGCGGATCCTCTAACCCGTACTCGCCATCCAAGGCCTCTAGGACACAATCGTCCCAATTTCCACGAACAGCCGCTGTAATCGGAATTGCATCCAGCAACTCAAAAAGGTCCTCTCTTCCAGGCCCCGGAAGCAAAATGTCCCCTAAAAGCCAGTATTCCGTCGCGCCTAGAGCACGCGCATCCGCAATCACTGCCTCCAGGGCTGTCGTATCTCCGTGGATATCAGATAAAATAGCGATTCGATGGTTCATTATAAACTCCTTATGATTGGTATGGTTCAGAATCCTCCGCCACTTCCACCAAGGGACTTGCTTCTTCTGGCTTTCCTTGATGGAGCTTGGCTTGCACTGCCTCCGCCACTGCTCGCGGGATGCCGACTGTGACAATCTCATCTACAGTAGCTTCTTTGATCTTGGTCAGCGACTTGAAGTGCTTCATCAGCAACTGCTTGCGTTTTGGTCCCAAACCGTCGATGCCATCCAACTGAGAGGAGAAGGAATTCTTAGAACGAAGCTGGCGGTGGAAGGTGATGGCGAAACGGTGGACTTCATCCTGGATCCGTTGGAGGAGGAAAAATTCCTGCGAGGTTCGAGAGAGTTCGATGACTTGAAGGGGATCACCGAAGAGCAATTCATGGGTCTGGTGCTTGTCATTCTTTTGCAGACCTGCAATGGGAATATCTAACCCCAACTCTTCTTGGATCACCTGTTTAGCGATATTGACCTGGCCCTGACCCCCATCGATAACGATCAGATCTGGTGGCGTCAGGCCATCCCGCATGACCCGGCTGTAGCGTCTGCGAATGACTTCCCGCATGCTGGCATAGTCATCTGGCCCGACGACGGTCTTAATCTTGTACTTGCGGTAGTCCTTTTTGCTTGGCTTCCCATTGACAAAGACCACCATGGCTGAGACCGGACTGGTCCCCATGATGTTGGAGTTGTCAAAAGACTCAATGCGCACAGGGGTTGGGATTTGCAGGAGTTTTCCAAGGTTTTCAATAGCACCTTGAGTCTTTTCCATCGATTTTTCAAGGAGATTGAACTTCTGCTCCAGACTGACACGCGCATTCTTGATGGCCAAATTGACCAACTGCTTCTTCTCCCCACGCTGGGGTTTAAGGACCTTGGTATCCACTAGGGCCTTGACCGCTTCCTCATCGATATCTTGAGGGATCAGGATTTCATTGGGGATCAGGTGAGATTTCTCCTGGTAAAACTGACCCACATAGGTCAAGAAATCCTCGTCCGGATCATTGTAGTAAGGGAAGAGGTTGACGTCGCGCTCGATCAGCTTGCCCTGACGGACAAAGAAGACTTGCACACACATCCAGCCCTTGTCCACGTAGTAGCCAAAGACATCCCGATTCTGCAAATCCTTGGCCATGACCCGCTGTTTGGTCCGCAGGGTCCCGATAGCTTGGATCAGATCCCGGTACTCAGCCGCCCTCTCGAATTCCATGTTTTGCGCAGCCGTAGTCATCTTGACCTTGAGCTCATCGATAATCTTGTCATCCTGCCCTTTTAGGAAATCAGAAACCTCCTGGGCCATGCCCTTGAAATAGGCCTCGTCCTTGTGGCAGACCGTGTGGGCCATGCATTGCCCTAAATGATAGTAAAAGCAGACCTTGGAAGGAGGATTGGTACACTTGCGGAATGGGAAAATCCGATCCAAAAGACGTTTGATTTCATTAGCCGCACCTACGTCCGGATAGGGACCGAAATAGAGGCCACCATCTTTTTTGACTTGGCGCGTGATGATGAGACGCGGATAGCGCTCATTGGTAATCTTGATGAAGGGATAGGACTTGTCGTCCTTGAGCATGATATTGTACTTTGGCTTATTCTCCTTGATGAGATTGATCTCGAGAAGCAAGGCCTCAATATTGGACTCAGTAACGATAAACTCAAAATCCACAATCTCAGATACCAGAGCTTCTGTCTTGGTATCGTGGCTCCCTCTGAAATAGGAACGCACCCGATTGCGAAGATTCTTGGCCTTCCCCACATAGATGATGGTACCGTTCTTGTCTTTGTGAATGTAACATCCCGGACTCGTCGGCAAGAGCTCGAGCTTGGATTTAATCAAGTTATTCATACTCTCTATTATAGCAAAAAAGGGAGGGGTTAGCCTCTCTCTAGTATGTTTGTATTATTGTTATCCACCTTCACCAAGTAAAAAATAATTATTAAATAGTATATCAGACCCTCATCCTCAATCCTTCATCTTCACTTGCCCTTTTTAATAGCAAAAAAGAGGGATCTAAAACGATCCCTCTTTGCTAATAATCGATCAAGCTCACCCCTTAAGATTGGCCATCTGGAAGAGCGGAATCACATAAGGAACAATAGACATTAGGATAGTGAATAGCACGAAGAACCAGAACCAGAAGGAAGCGAGGGCACGCTGGAAAACTCCCGGCTGAGGTTTATTGGCCTGAATATAAGCCTTGATAGCTGGCCATTTGGTCGCAAGAACCACTATCATGACAATGGAACCAATGGCTAAAACACCGATTTGGAGCCAATTCGCTAGTCCCTCATCCACATGATAAGCTACATAATGCAAACCTTGGGAAATGACAAAGTTATTGAAAATGTGATAGAAAATCGCCCACCAGATATTGTATTCAAATGCAATGTAACCGAATCCTAGACCAATGATACCCGCGAAAAAGAGCTGGTCAAAATTGGCATGGAAGAGGCCGAATAAAATAGCCGTCATGACAATGGCAAAGATTTTGCCATACCGTTCCAAGCCTCGCAAGCCAGCCCCACGGAAGAAGAATTCCTCTGTGATAGGACCAAAAAAGCCAGCATACAAAAGCATAGTCCAAGATCGCTCAATCGTATCTCCTAGATCGGGTGTTGGAGAATGAAGGCCAATGGTCTCAAACATGCGCTCAATCACCTGTGTCATCACAGATGAAAAGACTTGAGAAAAGCCAAGAAAGGCGAGAAGGATAAAGAAGACTGAAAGTGTCATCTTACGTCCCTTATGCTTAAGATCATATTTATAAAGGGCCTTCTTGCGATAGGCATTAAAAAGAAAGAGTCCAATGGAAATAGAGATGAGGTAGGGAATACCAGCCCAAACATTCAGGGCGTTTAGTTTCTCCGTTACTTGACTTGGATCTTTTCTGAGAGAGCCTGCTAGGGTTAAGCCTAAGAGGACTTCCCACAGGACGGTCACTAAGGTCATCACCAAGAGATAAATGGCAAGCGTCCCAGAATACCTTCCTATATCTTTTTTAGGGTCTAATAATCGGTTGTATTGGTTCATTTCTTCCTCCTAGAAAATAGATAAAAACTCGCACACATTCCTTCGTATAAGACAAAGAAAATCAAAAAGGCATGCATAAAGTAGTCTTCTGGTAATGCAAGAATAATCGAATCCACGCGCGGATCAAAGAGCCAAGTATTGTCCCCAGCAAATAAGACCTGATGAAAGAGCGTAAAGAATTGATCAAAGCCAATGATAACAGTCATTACTGCAAGCACTACTGGTAAAACCATCATCCAAAAGAAGAGACTTCGGTACAAGGCCAGGTAGCCTTTTTTGACGACTGTCCGCATAAACTGGATAAAACCAGGGAGTGTGACCACGAAAACGACCGTCACTAAGTGAAATAGGTACTTGACGGCCTCAAAATGGTGCAGTCCATTTTTTGAAGAGGGGAATTGAGGCATCTTCAACACCCATTGAAAAGGGTTGGTTAAGTAGTTCATCAAGACATTAAAATTCTTCATGATGACAGATGCCGAAAAACCAGTCCGGCTTTGAATCCCCAACCAATGAATCTCCATGGGATAGAGGACCCAAGCTAGAGCGATGGTGAGAAGGATCGTAGCTGACAAGATAAAGAAAAATAGGTTGATTGATTTCAAACTTTTAAGCATCAAAATCCCACTCCGCTAGACTGGCAACAACATGTGTCGGTGCAATTGGTAAGGTTGGCACTTCTTCTGGTTTGGTAAAACCTGTCGTCACCAAAAGGGTTGGAATCCCATTGTCAATACCCGCACGAATATCTGTTAAATAATTGTCCCCAACCATAACCACTTCTTCTCTTTCAAGTCCCAGGTGTTCAATAGCCTTGTCCATGATGATGGCCTTTGGTTTGCCAATGATCACAGGCTCGACCCGTGTCGCTGCTTCAACAAGCGCAATCAGAGATCCGGCTCCCGGCAACAAGCCACGCTCTGTTGGGATATTGAGGTCAGGATTGGTCCCGATAAAGTGCGCTCCCTTTTGAATCGCCAAGGTTGCTTTAGCAAATTTCTCATAGTCGACTTGCCAATCGAGGCCAATTACAACATAATCAGGTGCTTCTTCATCCATGATATAGCCAGCTTCTTCAATAGCATCTTTGAGCCCCGCTTCTCCGATCACATAGACCTTTTTGCCCAAATTTTGGTCATTCATGTAGTCAATGGTCGCAAGGGTAGCTGTATAGATGGTCGACACAGGGGTTTCAATATTGAAGTGAGTCGCCAGCATATCCCGAACAGTCTCTGGTGTGCGGGTTGTGTTATTGGTGACAAAGAGATAGGGAATCTCACGCGCCTGCAATTCATGAACAAAGGCTTCCCCTTCAGGAATCCGTGATTTTCCTTTGTAAATGGTGCCATCCAAATCAATTAAATAGCCCTTGTAGTGCATTTATTCTTCCCTTTCTGTATCAGCTTTTTCATGTAACTTCTCTGTATCGACTCGTCCACCAGACCCATACAAGAGCAAGGCTCCAGCATAGAGGATAAATTGTAAAATCAAACCTGTAAAATTGATTCCTTGACTTCCTGATTGGGTAAACAAGAAGGAAGCCACCATGAGGATCACAATGGTCAATAACAAGCCTATTACAGTTGCCTGATCCACACTGATTTGATAAACCGTGCGCTTGGTGCTCCGGTTCCGGCCGTCTGACTTGGTTTCTGGTTGCAAATTCTCCACAAAATCCGTCACCAAGGTCGCAGCGAGGCTGACTGTTGTGCTAAAGAGCACGCCTTGAGACAAGCGGTGATAGAAATTGGACCAGAAGGATCCTGATTGGCTAGTAATCCCAATCGAGAAGATCATGACCGGTAAAAGAAAGGCCAAGGTGAAATGGATCCAGACCCGATACCAGCGTACATCTTCTCTTAAAAAGCGATTAAAACTCTCTAAATTCAAGCGATAGCGGAAAAATTTATAAATTTCCTCTACCAGGATGATGCCCAAAGCACAAAGAGTCAAGAGCCAATCTCCCAACATGTACAAAGGGTTCTTTTGACGCTTGGCATAGGCCACAACCCGTTTTTGATAGCTTTCAAGTTCCTGTTTTTTATTTTTTAATCTTCTACTTTCCATAAGTCCAACCCTTTTCTTCTACTTTTTCCCACTCAATTTCAGCTTGGGCATTGATCTGACCATCTGAAATAATTTGGTGCTGAGTTTTCAAGCCCTCTTGTTCATATTGAGAGGTGATGAGACCTCCTGCTAGCACTTCTTTGACATATTTCAGATGAACTTTTTTAGGGACATGATGGGTCAAGAAGTCTGCTCCCATCACCTCAAAAACCCAGTCCAAGTACTTGCTATTGTTGACATGTCCGTTCATATCCAAGTCGTAAAACCGAACCCGGTATTCTTGTTCGACGCCCCCCTCTAATTCCTTAAAACGGGGACCGCGTAGCATGGTTTTTGAAAATTCAGAGTCAAAGGCATCCGTGATTTCACTCATAACAGGATGAACCTTGCGTGTATCCCGATCCATCAAGACAAAGGTCGCGACCATCTCAATGATAGTATTTCCTGCTTCATCCTTGATATTAAAGGCCCGGTAGCAGAAAAGTCGATTGTGACTCTTGGCATAGGTTTCGATAGTGATTTTCTCATCAAAAACAGGGAGACGCTCGATCTTCATATTGTAATCCGTGATAATCCAGACTAGATTGTAGTTCTCTAAAATGTACATATCACTCATACCCAGCTCAATCGATTGCATGCCCGATACCTGTAAAGACAGCAAGATCAATTGGGGAATCTTAATATAACCATTGACATCGCTCATATCAAACGGAATTTTCATGCTGTATTCAAATGTTTTTGCCATTTTCTACTCCAAAATAAACTTCTCTGCTACAGTGTCTCCTAAAAAGAGACCTTTCTTGGTCATTCGTACAATGTCCTTGTCAGGTACCAAAAGGCCCTGCTGGATCAATTCCTCAACCACTGATCCATATTGTTGGTCAAAATTCACACCAAACTTTTCTTCAAAACGCTTCTTGGAAACGCCTGTTTTCTTACGTAGTCCTAGAAACATCTCTTCTTCCATCATTTCTGTCTGAGTCAGATGTTCTTCTTGGACACGCGCATTTCCCTCTTCGACAGCCTGCATATAGTGACGAATGGGGCCATGATTCTTGTAGCGAATCCCATCGACATAGCCGGATGCTCCAGCTCCCATACCATAATACTCGGCATTATCCCAATACATGAGATTGTGTCGACTTTCAAAACCAGGCTTGGAGAAATTGGAAATTTCATAATGCTCAAAGCCCGCTCGCCCCAACTCCTGAATAATGTATTCAAACATCTCCGCTTCCAACTCCTCTTTAGGTAGGGGAAGTTTGCCCCGTCTCATGCGATTCATAAAAACTGTGTGATTCTCCAGAATCAAGCTATAAAGACTCATGTGGGGAATGTCAAGGGCAAGAGCCTTCGCAACATTTTCCTTGACCTGGTCCATGGTTTGCGTCGGAAGTGCATAGATGAGGTCGATCGAAATATTGTCAAAACCAGCCAGCTTCAGACGGTCGATATTGTCATAAATGTCCTGCTCTTGGTGGCTTCGACCAATCTTCTTGAGCAAGCGATTATCAAAGGTCTGCACGCCCAATGAAACCCGATTAACCGGCGAATCCTTCAAGACCGCAATCTTATCCGGATCCAAATCACCAGGATTGGCCTCGATAGTCAACTCCTCCATCTGAGAGAGATCAATCGACTTGGTCAGCTCCTTGAGAAGATAGGCTAGCTGATCTGCAGATAAGGCCGTCGGCGTCCCACCCCCAATATAGAGAGTCCGTAAGTTTGTAATTTCTTCCCGACGAAATTCTTGGATCAAATGATCCAAATAAGCATCGACCGGTTGGTTCTTAATAAAGACCTTCGAAAAATCACAATAAAAACAAATCTGGGTACAAAATGGGATGTGGACATAAGCGGACGTTGGTTTTGTATGCATACCTTTAATTATACCATAAAATCCCCCCGAGTCCGAAAAGAAAAGGGAATAAGAAGCCAGGAATTCCTTGACAAGAAGGAATAAAAGGAATAGAATAAATTTAATCATATTCGGAGGTAAGGAGATATGAACAACTAAGTTTCGTTAAATAAAATACTTTATTTAGTGGACTGCTTGTTCTATCTCTTTTTGTGTACCCTCTTGCCTATTTTCCAACTTTTTTTGGCTAAATAAGGTCTTTTTCTGCCTGGGTTCCACTTGAATACAGCTCTACTAAATAGGTAGAGCTGTTTTTTGTCCCAGTAGAAAGGAATCTTATGCTAAAACTATCCCACCTCACTATCCGACATACAAAAGATTTACGCGATCTGGTTCGAGATCTTTCCCTGACCATTCATGAAGGAGAAAAAGTTGCTATTATTGGCGAAGAAGGGAATGGAAAATCTTCCTTACTTCAGGTCCTTATGTCCCCAAAATCTCTACCAGATTATCTGACTATAGAAGGAGAAATCACCACTTCCTTTCACTCCTATGCCTATATTCCCCAGTCTTTGCCGGAAGTATTGAAGGGAAAAACATTGGAAGAATATTTTTTTGGAGAAGACGAGCTAGACTATGCCACCCTCTACAGACTGGCTGATCAATTGCAATTTGATAGCGACCGCTTTGCGAGCGACCAAGCTATTGGAAGTCTATCTGGAGGAGAAGCCCTCAAAGTCCAACTGCTTCACGAACTTTGTCGTCCTCATGAATTACTATTTTTAGATGAACCTTCGAACGATCTGGATTTGGAAACCCTGGACTGGCTCCAGCAGATGATCCAAACAAGTCCCCAAACCATCCTATTTATTTCCCATCATGAGGATTTTTTGACTCAGACGGCGGATACGATCATCCACCTAAGACAGATCAAACACCGCAAGGAGGCTGAAACCATTGTAGAGCACATAGGCTATCAGGACTACAGTAGCCAAAGGGAGCAACAATTCAAGCAGCAGTCCCAGCAAGCTGCCAACGATCAACGAACCTACAAGAAAACAATGGAGAAGCATCGCCGCGTCCGTCAGCAAGTCGAAACCTCCTTACGAAATACCAAAGATAGCACTGCTGGACGTCTCCTGGCAAAGAAAATGAAGTCCCTCCTCTCACAAGAAAAGCGCTACGAGCGAGAATTCCAATCCATGACTTCCCAACCCAATGATGAGGAAATCATCAATCTGCATTTCCCTCCCCTCACTCCCTTGTCTCCTCAAAAACGAGTCCTTCTCTTAGATCAGGAAGAGCTCGCAATTGGTGACCGTGTCCTGGTCAAGAACCTCTCCCTTACTCTTCTAGGACAGGATAAAATAGGGATTATCGGTTCCAACGGTGTTGGGAAATCCACTTTCCTAAAAAAGATCTGGGAGATTTTACAGAATAATGAGAGTATCCGCACTGCCTATATGCCTCAAGATTACACTGAACGTCTCCCTCTGACTCAGACACCCGTTCAATTTCTACAGCATTCAGGTGATCGCGAAGAAATCAACACCATTCAATTGCATTTAGCCTCCCTCAACTTTACTTATTCTGAAATGCATCATCCGATCTCTGAACTTTCTGGTGGCCAGCAAGGCAAACTCTTCCTCCTTCAATTAGTACTCACAAGTCCCCAGTTTCTGCTCTTGGACGAGCCTACTCGTAATTTTTCCCCCACTTCCCAACCAGAAATTCGTCGCCTATTCGCAGACTACCCAGGCGGACTGGTTACAGTATCCCACGATCGGACCTTCCTCAAAGAAGTCTGCCAAAAAATCTATCGCCTGACCGAAAATGGTTTGGTAGAGATAGAGGCTCTCTAACGTAAAAAAGATTGGCCAAAAAACCAATCTTTTTCTATTCCTTCGCTGCCTCTTGTCCCATTTCTTGGGTGCGTTTGTATGCTGCTTCCACTCCAGCAATGATGTCGCCCCGTAAGCCGACTTGTTCCAGGCGATTGACTCCGGCAATAGTAGAGCCACCTGGGCTACAAACTGCATCTCGCAAGCGGGCTGGATGTTCGCCTGTCTCTAGGACCATTTGACTGGCTCCTTGGAAGGTCTGTGCCGCCATCTGCAAGACTTGCTCTCGTGTAAGTCCTAATCCTACTCCTGCATCTGCCATGGCTTCAATCATCTGATAGACAAAGGCTGGCCCGCAGCCTGCGACAGCCGTTGCAGGATCCATTAATTTTTCCTCGATCTCGTAGAGAGCCCCTGCTCCTGCTAAGAGCTGCTTGACCTGGGCTATCTGCTGGTCTGTCACTGCTTGGGAGCGGGCCAGACTGATAACACCTTGACCAATGGCCACAGGCGTATTGGGCATGATGCGGATGAGACCCACCTGTTCGTTCTGGATCACGTCAGCCATCTTTTCTAATTCCAGGCCTGCAGCCATGGAAACCAGTAAGAGATTAGAGCGTTGGGCCAAGATGCCTTGATACTCTCCTAGGAGAGGACAAATCTGATAGGGTTTGACCCCTAAAAAGATTACTTCAGCCTCTTGAAAGACTTGTTCAAGATCAGACGCCGTTCCCCCATACTGACTGATAAACTCTTGCACCTTTTGAGGAGAGCGATTGACCAAGAGCAAGTCTTGCGCGTCTACTTCTTTTGCGACTGCTTTGGCTAAACTAGCCCCCATGTTTCCAAGACCGATAAATGCAACTTTCATTTCTTACCTCACTTGACCATTTCCACTGACGATATATTTGTAGCTGGTCATTTCCCGGAGTCCCATGGGTCCACGCGCATGGAGTTTTTGGGTCGAGATCCCCATTTCACAACCTAGACCAAATTGACCTCCATCTGTAAAGCGTGTAGAAGCATTGACATAAACCGCTGCTGAATCTACTTGCTTGGTGAAATAAGCCGCTGTCTCAGAATTTTCTGTCACAATGGCATCCGAATGATGGGTGCTGTGAGCTTCAATGTGGTCCACTGCTTCCTCAACCCCATCAACGACCTTGACTGCTAAAATATAATCTAAAAATTCGGTATCAAAATCCTGTTCCTGCGCTGCTGTTCCAGAAATGATAGCCTGTGCTTGCTCATCAAGGCGCAACTCAACGGATCTTTCCCGTGCATCCACTAAACGCTCTTTGACCAAAGGCAAAAAGTCAGACGCGATCGCTCGATCGATCAACAAGACCTCCATGGCATTGCAGACGGATGGGCGACTGGTCTTAGCATTTTCAATAATGGCGAGGGCTTTCTGGAAGTCAGCATCCTTGTCCACATAGACATGGACGATCCCTGTACCTGTCTCGATCACAGGGACAATAGCATTTTCAACCACCGCTTGGATCAAACCAGCACCACCACGTGGAATAAGCAAGTCCAGGTAGCCCTTAGCCTTCATCATAGCAAGGCTGGAAGCTCGACTCGTATCTTGGATCAATTGGAGAAGGTCTGGATTGAGTCCAGCTTCTTCCAATCCAGCCTTAAGAGCGGTCACGATCGCTTGGGCAGAATGAAAGGCATCCCTTCCAGTACGAAGAACCACTGCATTTCCACTCTTGATGGCAAGCGCTGCAGCGTCTGACGTTACATTTGGACGGCTTTCATAAATGATCCCAATGACGCCCATAGCGACTCGAACTTTCTTGATTTCAAGGCAATTTTCCAAAACTTCAGTATCCAGCACTTCCCCAATCGGATCTGGCAGATCGATTAAAGCACGGATACCTTGTGCCATCCCTTCAATCCGCTCTTGATCAAGAAATAGGCGATCTAGCATGACTTCAGAGATCTTCCCGCGTGCCGCTTCCATATCGATTTGATTGGCTGCTAAAATGGCTTCCGTCGCTTTCAGAAGTTGGCTGGCCATAGCTTCTAAGGCTTGATTTTTAAGAGCTGTACTGGCCGTATTGATGCTTTTCTTAGCTGATCTCGCTAATTCTAATTGTTCTTGTGTTGTTCCCATACGTTTTCCTCTAGAATTCTGTAAAGAGTAAGTCAATTTCAGGAGTTACCGAGATCCAATCATCCCGGTGGATGAGGATTCCCTTGGCTTTTTTAGATTGGAGCATATCGCGCACAGCCGACTGGCCGAGACGAACTTTCCCTTTCCCTAGTAATTGTCCTGACTCTTGATGATAGACGCTGACGATGTCTTGATAAGAAAAATCCCCTTCTGCCTTGGTCACACCAGAAATTAATAAGCTCTTTCCGTATTGCAACAAGGCCTCAGCCGCTCCAGCATCCACCCAAAGAGCTCCTTTACTTTCTGCATAAAAGGCTAGCCATTGCTTCTGGGTTTTTAAACCCTTGTCCTCTGCTAGGAAGTAACTGCCATCTGCTTGCTCTTGCGCCGCTTCGATCAAGGCATCAGGCTTGAGAGACGAGCAAATATAGACAGGAACTCCTGACTCTGTCGCAAGAGTCGCTGCCTTGAGTTTGGTCAGCATTCCGCCAGTTCCATTGCTACTACCCGCACCTCCAGCCATCTCGATCATTTCTCGTGAAATATGCTCGATTCGCTCCAACCGCTTGGCTGTTGGATCCTGAGAAGGATTGGCTGTATAGAGACCATCCACATCCGTCAACAGCACTAATAGATCCGCTTGGGCCATGGCCGCAACTTGCGCACTCAAGGTATCATTGTCACCAACTTTTAGCTCAGCGATAGAGACCGTATCATTTTCATTGATAATCGGAATGGCCCCACGGTTGAGTAAGACAGAAAGGGCCTGGTGGGCATTCTTATAGCGACGTTGATCCGCAAAGTCATCTTGGGTTAATAAAATTTGTGCAGAAACAATGTTGCGTAAAAGAAGATTAGAAGTATATTCTTCCATCAATAAACCTTGACCAACTGCCGCAGAGGCTTGCTTGTCTGCCACCTTAGTCGGCCGTTTCTTAAAACCAAGGGCACCAAACCCAGCAGCAACCGCCCCTGATGAGACCAAAATCAATTCATGGCCTGATTCATGTAAGAGAGCCAACTGCTGGGTAATGACCTTGACCTTCTGTCTGGAGAGACTCCCGTCTGGGTTGGTCAAAGACGAGGTCCCTACTTTAAAGACGATTCGTTTTGCTTTCATCTCTATGTTACTTTCTAATACTATTTATTTCGTATGTAATGAAAGTGAGGCTGGACAAAAACTGTCCAGCTCTCAATGTTTGATAGTAATAACAGTATGACGCAGTGGTTGATTGGAATCTTTGTTCGCTTTTTAGGCTCCAAAGATGACCTAATGAGGGAAACAAAGTTTCCTTTATCTGCGACCTCCAACAGTCTCCCAGACTGTTGGAGCTATGCGGGGTGGGAAGATTGAAAAGGTTTGGGAAACCTTTTCAACCTTTTCTAAATTTAGGAGTTCTTTCCCACTCCCATTCTTCATTATCCTTTTCGAAGGTCTTCCAGCGTTTTCTCAAAGATCGCTGGCACTTCTGCTGTAAATTCCAAAGTCTCTCCTGTGCGAGGGTGGGTAAAGCCGAGTGTCCGCGCATGAAGAAACTGTCCTTGTCCTTTGAGTGTTTTCTTAGGTCCATAAGCAGGATCTCCAGCTACTGGATGGCCGATATAGGCCATGTGCACCCGAATTTGGTGGGTGCGACCGGTCTCCAGTTGCAACTCTACCAGCGTGTAATCCCCAAAGCGTTCCAAGACTTGAAAACGGGTCACAGCAGGCTTGCCTTTCGCTGTCACCGCTTGTTTTTTCCGGTCTTTTTCACTGCGACCAATTGGTGCTTCAATCATGCCCCGATCGTTTGGGAGATTGCCATGGACAATGGCCCAATACTTCCGGAGAGATTTTTTGTCTTTGAGTTCCTCTGCTAAGGCGACGTGGGCTTGGTCATTTTTTGCGACCATCAAGAGGCCTGACGTGTCTTTGTCAATCCGGTGGACGATTCCTGGACGCAATTCCCCATTGATTCCTGAAAGGTCTTTGACATGGTATAAGAGCGCATTGACCAAGGTTCCACTGGTGTGGCCGGCACTCGGGTGAACGACCATGCCTTGGGGTTTATTGACGACGACGACATCCTGGTCCTCATAGACGATGTCTAAGGGCAGATCTTCGGCTTCATAGTTGACCACTTCCACTTCTGGGACTTCATACTGGATGATGTCTCCTTCTTTGACCGTATACTTAGCTTTTTTCACAGTTCCATTGACCAGAACTTTTCCTTCTTTGATCTGCTCATTGGCTACAGCTCGTGACAAGGGAGTCAAATCCGCCAAAGCCTTATCCAGTCGCGCACCGGCTACTTCAATTTTAATTTCCATGCGTTTCCTCTTTTAACATCAGAATCAGGAGCAAGAAAACTCCAACTGTCAAATAACTATCTGCTACATTAAAAATTGCAAAATTCATAAAATCCAGGTGGAACATATCGACCACAAAGCCCTGACGCAGGCGATCGATAAAATTCCCCAAGCCACCTGCAATCACCAAGGTCAAGCCCGTCACCATCCAAAGCGACCCCTTGAGGTGCTTATAAAGATAGTAAAAGGCTCCCACCATCACGACTAGAGTGATGAGGGTAAAGAACCATTGCTGATTTTCAAGAAGCGAAAAAGCTGCACCTGTGTTTTGAAGGTAGGTCAGGCTGACCACATGGGGAATAAAAGACTTGACGACACCCAGCGGAATGTTCTTCACCACATACCATTTGACCAGCTGATCCAGTAGGACCAATAGCACGATTGCTACTGGGACCATTGTTTTTCTCTTCATTTCTTACCTCTTTTGATCAAAATATTCTACCATGACCTCGACAAACTTCTCTGCTACAGGAGAGAGATCCATCTCTTCGCGTTTGACATAGACCATTTTATTGTCCAGGTTGTCTTCTAAAGGAATCACGGTAATGCCATTCACCGACTGGCTATCTAAAAAGCCTGATCCTGTTGCATAAGCATCTGTCCGCTCCAAGATCCCATTCAAGGTAGCCCGGTCGGTTACATTGAACATTTGGGAGCTCGAACTGGTATCGACAAAGTTCTCTGAATAATAGAGGTACTCATCTTTTTCTTGGGTAAAGCGAACAGTTGGCAACTGAGCTAGATCTTCCATGACCAGTTTTTTCTTCTTAGCTAGAGGGTGTCCCTTGCGAAGGTAAATATGAGTCTGAAAAGGAATCAAATCCACCACTTCAAGCCCTAATTTATCGACCCGTTGCATAATCCCCTTGGTATTTTGACGGTTGAGATAAATAATCCCCAACTCACTATGCCCTTGAGCCACTTCATCCAAAATTTGAACCGTCGTTGACTCAAAGATGCGGAAGTTTTTATTTTCCGGATAACGAATCGAGAATTCCGTCATCAAAGGCGGCAAAAAGTCATAGTGTTGACTAGAAATAGAGAATTCTTTCTTCTCTTCTTCAGGGCTGGCATATTGATTTTGAAAAATATCAAACCCTTTGACCACATCCTGCGCTTTTTCATAAAATTCCATTCCCCGACGGGTCAAAAAAGTCCCAGAACTGGTCCGACGAAAAATCTTAAACCCCAGTTCCTTTTCCAGATCTCTGACGGAGATAGACAAGCTCGGCTGACTCACATACATTTTTTCAGCAGCCTCACGAAAAGTACCACTATTGGCAATCGCCACTACATATCGTAATTGTTGTATATTCATTCTATTTTCCTTATTACAGTATCGTCCTATTATACCATAAATTAGAGACTGAAAGAAGAGATCCGTTTAAGAGACCTTCTTCTCGTGAAAATAAAAAAACTGGAACTAAAACAGTTCCAGTTGATACTTATTCAATCACTTGAGTTTCAGCTACTTTCTTGTACCAATGTGCAGATTTCTTAGGATAACGTTCTTGTGTATCGAAATCAACGTAGAAGAGTCCGTAACGTTTTTCATAACCATTAGACCATGAGAAGACGTCCATGAGTGACCAAATGAAGTATCCTTTGACGTTTGCACCATCGGCAATCGCATCAGACAATACTTCCAAGTGTTGTTTCACATAATCAATCCGGCCATCATCGTAAACCGTGTTGTCCACAAATTCATCTTTGTATCCAAGTCCGTTTTCAGTGATGTAGATCTTCTTGTAGTTTGGATAATCTTTCTTGACACGCATGATTTGGTCATACAAACCTTGAGGGTAGATGATCCAGTCCCAGTCAGTACGAGGTACATAGTCAGGAGCTACACGACGTCCAACACCTTTGATTTGGTATTTAGAGCTTCCTTTTTCACCTTTACCGTTGTGGATGATTTCAGTTTCACCATCAAAGGCTTCCATCCAGTCACTCATGTAATAGTTAATTCCAAGGAAGTCGTTCAAATCTTTAGCTGCTTCAAGCGCTGCAAAGTCTTCGTCACGAAGATCCAAGCTGCCACCATTAACTGAAAGAATGTGGTTTACACCTTCCATGGTTTCATCTGAATAGTGTCCAAGGTAAGTCGCATCCAAGATAAATTTGTTGTGGATGATATCTTCCAACTCAGCAGCACGAACGTCTGCAGGATTTTTAGGATCCAATGGATACTTAGTTGGAAGGGCGTGAACAACCCCGATTTCACCTTTGTAGCCTTTGTCTTTGTACAATTTCACAGCACGAGCATGAGAAACCATCATATTGTGGTGAGATTGGAAGACTTTGGCAAGGTCGTATCGAATACCTGGTGGGAATTTACCGACCAAGTATTGACCATCACCGATTGGGCCGATTTCATTGAAAGTTGTCCAGTAATTTACTTCTGGGAATTCTTCGAAACAGAAGGCAGCATAATCCACAAAGTGTTCGATGTTTTCACGATTCAAGAAGTCTCCATTTGAATGAAGAGCTTCAGGAGTATCAAAGTGGTGAAGAGTTACGAATGGTTCTACATGACGTTTATGACATTCTGCAAATAACTTATGATAGAATTCTACCCCTTTTGGATTGACTTCACCATAGCCAGTTGGGAAAATACGTGACCAAGCAATAGAAATACGAATTCCGTTTACGCCATATTCTTCAGCCAATTGAAGATCTACTGGATATTTATGGTAGAAATCGCTTGCTGGTTCTGCTGTATACCAATAATTATCAGCTAAGTATTTATCCCATGCAACTGGTCCTTTACCATCTGTATGAGTTGCACCCTCAGCCTGATATGCCGCTGTTGCGCCACCGAAAATAAAATCTTTAGGTAATGTTTTTGTCATTTTTTCACCTATTTCTTAATTGAATCAAATGAAAAGTGAGCGGAGAGGAGTTAGTGAGCCATCCATCTCCATCTCACTTCAATCAACAGTAAATCTATTTATTATTGAAATTGTTCTTGAACGAATGCAAGAGCGCCTTTACCATCACGAGTCAACTTGATGTATTGAGCTCCTTCAGTCTTAGCCAATTTGATACCTAGTTTATCTGTTTCTGCCTTCATGTCTTCATAGTTAGAAGCTACTTGAGGGGCTAGGATAACCAGGTCAAATTCTGGCAACATTTCACGGTGAGCACCATAGCCACCTGCTGCTGCTTTGACAGGAACATTATATTCTGCTGCCGCCTTGTTTAAGGCATTTGCAAGAAGACCACTTGTACCACCACCTGCACAAAGAACCAATACGTTTGTTTCTTTTGTGATATTGTTTTGAGCTGGTTCATTTTCAACACCAGCTTTTTCAAGAACAGCATCAGCTTTCGCTGTATTGAAGTTTGCAGCAACTTTTTCTTTCAAGCTATCGTTTGATTTACCTGAACGTTCTTCTTCAAGAATTTGTTCATCGTAAACTTTAACGAATGGGTAGTAAATGATCACGTCTACTACAACAAGAAGTGCAGCAAGGATGAAGGAAAGAACTTGGAAGTTCGTACCAAGAACAATACCAAGAGGTCCAGGAGTTACCCATGGAAGGTTAGCAGAGAATGAGTTCATTCCCAAGGTATCAACAAAGAATTTGAAGATCCAGACGTTTGCGATTGGCGCAAAGATAAATGGAATGAAGAAGGTTGGATTCAATACGATTGGAGCCCCGAAGAGAATTGGTTCGTTTACACCGAAGAATGTAGGAACAACAGATGCACGTCCAATCGCACGGTTTCGTTCAGACTTACACAACCACATGAAGAGGAAGGGAACAATCAAGGTTGCACCAGTACCACCCATGGTAACGATAAACATTTGAGTCCCAGAAGTGATGACTTTATCTGCGTGTTGGCCTGCTTGAAGCAAGTGCAAGTTGTTATCAATATTTGCATAAGTGATCGCCGCAATCGCTGGTTCTACGATAGAAGGACCGTGGATACCAACAAACCAGAAGAAGGCATAAGCACCAAAGATAAGGGTAATTCCAAGATAACCATCTGCCGCAGAGAACAATGGAGCTAGAAGTGTTCCGATTGATTCCGCAACGGTTACACCGATAGCACCTTTAACAATCAATTCAAATGCATACAAGAGAACTATTGAAACTGTGAATGGAATCAAGTCTTTGAAAACTTGTGAAATATTCGGTGGAACCTCGTCTGGCATGCGAATCGTCACATTATTTTTCACACAGACCTTATAAACATTAACTGTAACAAAGGCTGCAATGAAGGCTGTCAACAGACCTTTTGTACCCATGAAGGCTGTAAGAATGCCACCATCTTTACCAGGTTCTGCTGCCATGAGTAGGAAACCAACCATAGAAGCGAGCATGGTAGAAAGGTAGTTAATTTGATTGGTTGCTGGCAGATCCCGGTTCATAGAATCGGTCAATGCTTTAGCCGTTGTACCACCAACAAAGAAGGCTAAGATCCCCATTGAGTAGTTATATGGAGTCATCAAGAATGTTTCAATATCTTTAGACCAGTGGAATCCCCAAGCGTTTGGTACATACGCAATTAGGATGAAGATAGATGAGAATAAGATTACAGGCATCCCTGCAATAAAACCATCCCGAATCGCTCGCAAATATTTATTACGAGAAATCTTTTCAAAGAAAGGTTTCCCTTTTTCAATCAGTTCAATCAGTTTATTCATTATTTTGCTCCTCTTTTATATAGTTCAATCAGATGATGAATCACATCTTTTAATAAGATCGTTGTCATGAGATGGTCTTGACCATGCATCATAGTGATGCTATAAGGGATTTCTTCTCCTGCAGCTTCTTGCGCTAGCATGGTCGTTTGAGATTTGTGAGCCTCAGCGATACAGGCCCCTGCTTCTTCTACCAAGGATTCTGCTTTCGTAAAATCACCGTTTTCAGCAGCTTTTAATGCTTCTATCAATTTTGATCGAGCGTCACCGGCATAAGCGACAATTTCAAACCCAAGTAATTGGACTTCTTCTTTATTCATGTTGGTTCCTCCTTATGATAACCTTTTTAAAAATTTTATAATAGACGTTGAATATGCAAGGCTAAATAGACTTTTTCATTAGGAGATAACTCGGCTCCGGTCTGTTCAGCGATGGTTTGGTAGATCTGATGACTAATCTCATAAGCCTTTGGATAACTTAGCTGGATCAGTTGTTCCATCTCGCTCAATCCTTCAGGATCCTCTCTTCCCTTATCTAGGGAGTCAAGGAAATAATTAAGATGGATCATAAAGCGATCATAGAAATGACTGTTCTCTTCTTTTCGTTTCAATCCATTTTGAGCTAGTTTTTCTTCTACAGCTTTCAAAATCGCTTGGCGATCTTGGACATCAGGATCCTGCTCATGAATGACTTCCCCTTGTGCATTGATGAAGTGATAGGCGATACGATTCACTTCGTCATCAGGAAATTGATCCAAGAGCCGCTCTCGAAAGATTTCAATCGCTTCCTTTGCGATTTTATAGGGGATCGGATGCATAGCAGACGCATCAGGTAGATCACTGTGTTTGTATCTTCCCTGTTGAACCGCCTGGTAAGAACAAAAGATGTGATCTGTTAGTGTCACATAGATATATTCTTGAACAGGATAGGCATATTTCTTAGACAAGGTATCAATCACTTCATAAGTGGTTGTGATGAAATCAAGAGGAACATCCTTTAGAAGGGCCATAAAGTTTTCTCTTGATTCATCCGTGTTTAAACGAAATACTTTTTCGACCTTATCATCAGCTACCAGATCATTTTTCTTTTTCCCAAAAGCAATCCCACTCCCAACAACAATTAACTCTTGTTGAAGCTCATTTTGAACCAAAGCAACATTATTGTTCATTGGATGGATAATACGATACATGAGGCTCTCCTTTGTAAAATTTGTTAAAAGCAAATAAAAATGACCACGAAGCAACTGAAAAAACTAGCCTATGCTAATCATTCAATCTACTTGTGGTCACGCCTAATCTAACTTAGTAACGCTCACTGCTATTTAACTTATGAACTTATTTTATCATAAGTTTTTTATTTTGTAAACCCTTACAGCGAAAATTTTTAAACATTTTTTATAAAAAATAAACAAAGCCTAAAAATAATGAAGAACATTGGAAGGAATTTCTTCCTTCCAATGTTCTAAATGTTGCTTTAGGAGGCAATAACGATTTGTTTCTTACACGCGTTCTGTCCAAGGTGTTGCCACTTTAGCCAAGACTGCGTTCAATTCTTCAATATTTTGACGCCCTTCTGTACGAAGCCATTCACGAGCAGCTGCTTCTCCATCTTTGATGTAGGCTTCTACTGAACCTGCCCAAGTCGCACGTCCACAAAGAACACCGTTGAAGTTTGCACCTGATTCGTGGGCAAAGACAAGAGTTTCTTGGAAGAGTTTTGCAGATACACCTGCACTGAGGTAGATGTATGGAAGGTTGGTTGCTTCTTCTTGTTCTTTGAAGAAAGCAGCTGCTTCTTCACGACTATAGACAACTTCTCCTTCTCCAAATCCTTCCACGAAGTTCACATTGACTGGAACTTCCACTTTCAAGACATCGATATTGAAACGAGGATCTGAGAAGACTTTCATAGCCTCAATCACCTTACGAGGTTTCACTTTCGCATATTCAGCAGAGGTTGCATCTGCAATTCCTTCGTCATAAGCCAAGATTTCAAGGAAGAATGGAATGTCTTCTGCCACACATTCTGAACCGATGCGTTCGATATAAGCTTGTTTTTCTTGGTTAAGTTCTTCTGCACTATCTACATCATAGTAGAGCAAGAATTTCACAGCATCTGCACCTTGTTCTTTGATGCGTTTTGCTGACCAAAGGTTGAGGCAGTCAGGCAAACGTTTGGTGCTAGATGTATCATAACCTGTCTTTTCGTATGCAAGCAAGAGTCCAGCATCTTTATCCAAGGCTTTCGTAGCAGGCAAACCATATTCTGGGTCCAACAACATAGAGGAAGCATATTTTGTCAATTCATCTGCTACAAGAACTTTCAATTCTTCCATTTGTGCTACAGTTGGCTCAGTGTCTTGGTATTTGGCCATCAAGCGTTTCAAAGCCCCACGTTGGTCGAAGGCCAAAGCTGAAATGACACCGTCTTTTGTACTAAGACGTTCCAAATAGTTGCGTTTTTGTTCTGTTAATACCATTTTATACCTCTTTTACGATTAATTGTTGATACAAGGCATCATAGTGCCCCATGTTGACATGTCCTGTTTGTGCTTCTTGCGCATTTAACATTCCAAGAACATTTGCTTTCTTGAGCAAGTCTGCGTCACTCTCATGATGATAGAGACCAGATGCAATCCCTGCAACAGTCGAATCACCAGATCCGACTGGATTGACGACATC
>CABSRC010000002.1 GCA_902480035.1 uncultured Streptococcus sp.
CTCTTTTTTTTTTTTAATGATACGGCGACCACCGAGATCTACACCTCTCTATTCGTCGGCAGCGTCAGATGTGTATAAGAGACAGGTTCGTCTACACTTTAGTCACCTAGATCAAGATTTAGATAATGAAAACTAGTCAATTTTCTCTGTGATGTTTCCAAGTTTATCCAATACAAGACATGAATGATCATTTAGTGGAATTATGGGAACATTAACGAGTTCTTCAGCTCTATCCTTATTAGCTTTATCATTCCAGGAATCATAATGAACACTAATTAAAAACTGACTAAAGAGTCCTAATCCATTTTTTATCTTTATCTGATGATCTGAATTATCATTAGGTGAAACATAGACTTTTTCTCCTAATAATAGGGCTCCTGCAGAAAATCCAATAACTTTCGCCCCTTTATTCAGCATACGATCGATATAATTTTTGAACTGCTGATTGACGTAAGTAGCTAAATACTTTTCCGTATTTCCACCACCGATAATAATTAGATCAGCATCTAGATAGCTATCAAAATTAATCTGCTCAGTGTCCAAGAGTAAGTAATCAGTGTTTAGATTAGGAAGTTGACTTTGGAAAACTTCCGTGTACTTATTCATATACGGTTCCCAATTTTCTCGATAAACTGTAAAAATGACAATTCTTTCGATCTTCCTTGATGACACAATTTTATGAACAATCGTATGGTTCTTTATCGGCGGATTTCCACCCATCAAAAAAATTTGTTCGTCCAATCTTTCACACTTCCTAAAGATACATAAATTTTGACCACGTACTGAAATTATAATTTCTTCTTAAAATGAATAATTCTATTTGCCTCCTGAAATCCAATATTGAGATGAAATCTTATAGAATCCGTATTCGTTAAAGTACAGTCACTTGCAAATTCCTTACATCCTTTATTTTTCGCCCATTCCTCACATTTTGTACAGAGATTTTTAGCAATATCCTTTAAACGATATTCCTCGTCGACAATAATCCCTTCTAAGAATCCAACAGGACTATATTTACAACCTTCAACATAATCAAATCTGAGTGAACATAGTGCTAGACCTACAATTGTGTCACCTTCAACTTCAGTAAAGATTGCAGTATTTTTGCCATTCGTATATCTTTTTACTTCATCAATAGCTTCTTTATCGGTTAATTGGGGCCATAATTGTTTCATTAGTTTAGCCGTTTTTATAGAATCTTTTGTTATTCCATCCATATTGATGTTCCTCCGCAAATTACAGGCAAATGTTTCAAATCATGCTGTTACTTTGTTACTCATTGATTGACACCAATACCATCCCCTTCTATTTATCGCTGTCTCAGATTGGAAGAGCAGTGATACTGCCTCAACTTGGTGCGTTTGTGGGAGTTCAAAGCTCCAGTGGAGCTTTGAAGCATCTCGCCTTGAAATGTTAAAGCGAGATGTTTAACTGCGTTTTACCAATAAGCTCACACACTCAACATGTGGAGTTAGTCAACATCTATATTATATAACGAAAGTGATAGAGTTGTTGTTTAAAATTAAACTTTAGAATGAAAATATTTAAAAAGGGATAAATCCTTAACAAAAGGGGTGTACTCCCGCGCCTTCGGGAAGGAAAAAAAGAAATGGCGCAAAATCAAGGTTTTATTTTTGAAATTTACCAGAAAATACCCTTAATGAAAGTAACGTAGTTCTTGTTGATGGTCATAGTGTGTTCTATTGATGCACGTTCAACGGTTACTAGATTTAGGTTAAAATCGTTAAAGCCCATATCATAGTTTAAAAAAGCGATTATACAAAAACTTGTATATCGCTCTGTTTGTTCACTTACTTTGACAAAGTGGAGGTATCTATCCTCAAGGTCCTCAATGCATTCCATACTGCCAGTAGCGTTACACCAACATCTGCAAAGATTGCCTCCCACATATTAGAAATTCCCAATCCACTTAGAACCAAGAAAATTAGTTTAACTACAATAGCCAAGGTCATGTTTTGCCGAGCTATTCTGACTGTCTTTTTAGCCAGTCGAATGACTTGAGGAAGTTTTCCAAGGTCATCATCCATCAGTACAACATCTGCTGATTCAATGGCTGCGTCCGAACCTAGCCCTCCCATAGCAATACCAACATCTGCCCTAGCAAGAACCGGTGCATCATTCACTCCATCTCCAACAAAGGCAACAGCCTGCTGAGACTGAGTCAGAATTTCCTCAAATGTACTCACCTTATCCTGAGGCAAGCAATCTCCAAATGCATCATTGAAGGCAAATTGCTGTGCAAATTCATCAACCACTGCCTGACGATCACCTGAAAGGAGAACCGTTTTTTTAATTCCGACCGCCTGTAAATCCTTCAAGGCCTCGATGCTCGTCTCCTTCACTTGGTCTGTGATAAGGAAATAGCCTAGAAAATGACTGTCCTCTGCCAAATAGAGAACTGTTCCTGTGCTGTCAATAGCTGGATAAGCAATCCCTTGAACTTCCATTAATCTAGCATTCCCAAGATAGAGCTGTCTGCCATCTATCCTACCGGACATGCCCTGCCCTGGTAGCTCGGTAATCTGACTCACCCTATTCTCGTCCACTTCCTGTCCATAGGCTGTTCGAATCGAGTTTGCGATTGGATGATTGGAATAGCTTTCCAGATGGGCAGCGAGGTACAGAATATCATCCTCGACACCTTCTGCGTTGACAACGGTATCCACCGCAAAGATACCTTTTGTAATTGTCCCCGTCTTATCAAATACGACCGTATCCAACTTGGCAAGAGCCTCTAAATAATTCCCACCTTTCACTAAGACACCTAATTTAGATGCTCCCCCTAGCCCGCCAAAGAAACTCATTGGTACCGAAACCGCAAGAGCACAAGGGCAAGAAATGACTAAAAAGGTAAGTGCCCGATAAAGCCAAGTCGACCACTCCCCTAAACCAAGCAAGGGAGGCAGGCTTGCAAGCAGAAAAGCGATTCCGACAACCACTGGTGTATACACACGCGAAAAACGTGTGATCATCCGTTCCGTCTCCGCTTTTTTATTGCTTGCATTTTCAACTAATTCCAAAATTTTGTTGACCGTTGATTGCGAAAAAGTCTTACTCACTTCAATTACCAATGGACTAGTCAAATTGATCACACCACTTGTAATGTCCTCACCAACGCCAATTTCCCTAGGCAGTGATTCTCCTGTCAAGGCTGACGTATCCAGAATAGAACGACCTTCTCTGACCAGACCATCTAGGGGCACCTTCTCCCCAGGCTTAACTAAAATATGGTCCGCAACCCTTACTGTTTCAGGGTCTACTTGAACGGTTTCTCCCCCCTCTAGTCTCCAAGCCTTATCCGACCGAATATCCATCAATCGTGCAATGGACTGACGAGATTGAGAGGTGGCCTTGTCTTGGAAATACTCCCCAATCTGATAAAAAAGCATGACGGCTACTGCCTCTGGAAATTCTCCCAAGAGAAAGGCTCCTAAGGTCGCGATACTCATCAAAAAGTTTTCATCAAAAATATTGCCACGTTGAATATTTTGAACCATCTTGATAAGAACCTTATGACCGATAATGATATATAGGGTCAGATAATAGACCAGACGAATCCAGAAATACTCCTCTGGCAGGAAAAAGCCGAAGGCAAATAGAATCGTAACAGCAAGTAGCAGCTCTTTCGCCCAATCTCGTTTTTCTGGAAGTGCCTCTTCCTTTTTCTCACTGATCACTTCGATTCCAGGTTCAATAGCATCTACTAAGTCAATAATTTCCTTATCTATCCCATCTTCGCTTTTTGTTTCCAAAGTCAGCTTTTGAGCTATCAGATTGACAGTGGCAGATTCTACCTGCTCCAATTGATTGACAGCACGTTCAATCTTAGCAGCACAATTGCCACAGTCAATTCCCCGAAGTACATACTCTTTCTTCATGTTTTTCCTCCTTCAAATGCTTCAGTGTCAAAGACAAGACTGATGCGACATGATTATCCGCAAGTTCATAATAGGTCATCTTTCCTTTTTTCTCCCCCTTGACCAATTGGCAGTCCCGCAGATAGCGTAGTTGGTGAGAAATAGCAGATTTGGTCATCTGTAACGCAATCGCTAAGTCTCCGACACAAATTGGATTTTGCCGTACTGCTTGTAAAATCCGCAAACGAGTTGGATCAGAAATCGCCTTAAAAAAATTGGACATATTTAGCAATGTAACGGTATCAAACTCCGTCTCATGGACCCCTTGAATTAAATCTGGATTACAAGCTGTTAAACACTGTGACATATTTTGTATTCCTCCTATCCTAAAGTTGTATCAAGTAACATCATAATTAGAAATCCGTCCATAAACTCACCTGTTGCAATATCGGTATTCTTGTGTTCTTGAGCACCTGGCACAAGTTTTTCCACTACAACATAAATCATGGCTCCTGCCGCAAATGAGAGAGCATAAGATAGTAGCTGGGGCATAGACATAACAGCATAGGCCCCTAAAACAACTGCAATCGGCTCAACAATCGCTGACATGGCGCCATAGTAGAAAGCTGATTTCCTACTTCGCCCTTCTGCCCGTAGCGGCAAGGACAAGGCAGAGCCTTCTGGAATATTTTGGATACCAATTCACAAGGCTAATCCAAGGGCACTCATCCACGTAAAGGAAAGTCCAGTTGTGGCATTTGCCACACCAACTGCTAAGCCCTCTGGTATATTATGAATCACTACCGCCAGATAAAGCAGCATGGTCTTTGATAAGGGTCTTTGGGGATTCAAAATCCCTTCCTTATCACTCATCTGTTGATTCAAATGCAGGTGGGGAACCAAATAATCAATAAAGCGGATAATTAAGCCCCCGACAATAAAAACCAACAGCCGTCGGCAACCAGTAAAATCTGTTTGCAGCCATTGACTGGCTATAGCCAAATGAAAGGACAAGCAAAGACCAGACTGCAGCTGCCGTCATAATACCCGCTGCCAAGCCCATCATCATATCCATGAATTTTTGATGAATGGTTTTGACAAAAAAGACCAAACTAGCACCGATAATGGTACAAAACAGGTGAATAAGCCAGCTAATAAAGCTTGCATTACTGGTGATAGAGAAGAAAAATTACATCTCATACCTCAATAATCGATGATTCAGTTGAACAACCACTCAACTATTATCATTATAGTTGAACACTCGCTCAATTGTCAAGGAAGAAAGTAAAAAAGCTATGAGAAATCCCCATAACTTTGTAAATTATTGAAGCAATCTCGTGTTCTTAGAGAATATCACAATGCCATAAAAAGCCCAAAGGACTATTTGGAATTATCATATCATATAACGCTTCGACACAATTTAACGATTACTATATTGAGAAACAAACTTTACTCCTCAAGAAAGTTAGATGTTCCCAATGCTATCCGTAAGAGTACTTAAAACCTTGAAACATACTGATTTCAAGGTTTTTATAACGTGTTATTGTATCACCTAATTTCTACTGATTTCCATAGATCAAACCTTTCGTGATTTTTTCATATAGGTGGGTACGTTTCTATTCCCTCAAACTCCTTGTCAATGGAAATAAAAACGTACCCACAGTGTAAATGGAAATAGAATTTGAGAATTCCTAACTATCACTTCCACTCACTCCAAAAATTACTTACTCTAATACTTCCCCACCATAAAGCAAAAAGCCTTGCAATCAAGGCTTTTCATTATCCCTTTCGTTCAAAGGTTCTAGGCTTTTACGAGCAAAGCTACACACTCCACGTGTGCTGAGAGCTTTCTTCTATACTAATAGACGAAAGGGTGTGAAAATGATTTTTAAATGATACTGTGGAACGGAACAGTAGCCCTAGTATTGACTACTGTCGTTTCTATTCATATTGGCTATTCTAGGACTGAGATGAAAAAATCTATAAATGCTCAGAATAAAATTGAACCCGCAAATCTCCCCAAAACAATGGTGAGTCATGTACTTGTATTATTCCGAAAAAATACACCTCTGGTGCAGTGAGACAAATTGGTGTATCTTATAGTGGCTTCGTAGATGAAAGCTATACTCTACTATCACTCTTTGATGATGTAGAACAAATTGAAAAAGATAATAGACTTCAGACAGCTATTGATGTTGTCAGAGAACAGTTTGGTTTTTTAGCCATACAAAAAGGAACCGTCCTAACTGAAGGTTCCAGAAATATTGAACGCAGTAAACTTATCGGTGGTCATTCCGCGGGTGGATTGGAGGGATTAAAATGAAACAAGAAAAAAATACAGTACAATTTTCAGAAATCCGTAGCAAAGGATGTAATGATATTGAAATGCTTGAAAGATTTTTACATGGAATCGTTGAAACAGCAACTTCAAAACTTCGTCAGAGAAAACTCAAAACAACTGAAATATCGATACGACTAGTACATGCTAAATCTGAAAACCGATTACCATTGGAATTTACATTTAGCATTAAGCCAACAAGCTCATCTGTGATAATCTATACTGAGGTAATCAATCGCTTTAAAGAATGTTACACAGGTGGGGGAATTCAAGGTTTTACGATTCAATTTGATAAAAATACCCTTGCCTCTGCATAGAAAGGATTTGATATGATTGACCGTTCATATTTACCATTTCAATCAGCAAGAGAGTACCAGGATACAAAGATGCAAAAATGGATGGGCTTTTTCCTATCTGAACATGCATCAGCACTCTCTGATGATACAAACAAAGTAACGTACATGTCTGACTTATCACTAGAGAAGAAATTATTACTCCTCAGTCAAGTATACGCCGGGCAGCTACGCACACGCATTCAAGTGATTGAAAAAAACAAGCGTGTTTCCTACACTGGAACAATACCAAGTCTGACCAAAGATTTCATTTTGATAAAAACTACAACAGGTCACATCAATTTGAAATTAAAAGACATTATTAGTATTGAACTTGTCGAGGAGGTGCTCTATGAATCAGCTTGAGTTTCAGCGTAATCACCTACAAATGGACTATTATAGCGAGAGCTACCAAGATTTTGAACGTGACTTCTACCGCTACTCTAACATGAATATTCCATTGACCTTCCTAACTGATGATATCCTAAAAACAATGGCGACTTCACGTAAGAATTACTTTGTCCTCAATAAGGAAAAGTCCAGAGATAACCGCGATCACTTCTTCATATTTGAAGTAAGTACCGTAGATGAGAATCCGCTAATCTATCATTATACATATAAGAAAACTACAATATATTTAGCAGAAAAATAGGAGCAGTTCAATTGACTGTTCCTATTTTTAATATTCATAAAATCTAAAGTCTTTATACTCTTTAACAATGGAGTCGCCAACCAGAACAGACTATACTGACCAGCGACTACCTTAAATTTAATGTTTCAGATTTATTTTCTTATCTCTAATTTCATAAACTACATCTGCTACATTTTCGAGTAATCGTTTATCGTGGGTGATAAACACGATAGTTCCGGTGTACTCCTTCATTAGTATTTCCAAAGCCTCTAAACTTGGTATGTCAAGGAAGTTACTGGGTTCATCCATTATTAGGATGTTATATCTACCCATGAGCATTTTAGCAAGCAACAATTTTATAATTTCTCCACCGCTTAAAACAGATAAACTTTTTCCAATATCGTTCTGTTTGAACCCCATAGATGCTAGCACTGAACGAATTTCTGATATATTGTAGTCACAATCCTTCTGCATAAACTCCATAACATTCTGATTACTGTTGTACTTGTAACCATTCTGTGCAAAGTAACCTATTTTTGCCTTAGGCGAAATAGAAATTCCTTCTTCATGGTTTAAGATCATTTGGATTAAAGTTGTTTTTCCGATTCCATTACCACCAGTTAACGCCACTTTTGCTCCTAACGGAATTTGAAAAGATGCATTTTCAAACAGAGCCTTATCCCCAAATACTTTATTAATTTCTGCACCGACTATAGGGTATGGATTATGGAGCTCCAATGCTTTACTTTGCCTGAAACGAATTCTGCGAATGCCTTCCGGAGCTTCTACTTTTCCTAAGGCCGCAATCCTGTGCTCTAGGGTTTTAGCAGCATTATACATCTTTTTTTCCTTACTTCCTATTGATTTTTGATGAGCTAAACGCCCTCCGTCTTCAGTACTTTTTTTCTTTGAAGAACCTTTTGCCTTCTGTTCTATTTTACGAGCCTGTTTTCGCTTTTCCTCCGCAGCCCTTTCCAATCGGGCACGTTCCGCAATAAATTGTTCGTATTCTGCAGCTTGGCTCTTACGTTCTTCCTCTTTCTGACGAAGATAATCAGAATAGTTTCCCCAATACTCAGTGATTTTGCCATCTTTCAGTTCCCATATTTTATCTACTATTTCATCAAGAAAATAGCGGTCATGGCTAATAACTAACAGTGCACCTGTAAAATATTTTAGCTGTCCTATTAGAAAATCAATTCCTTCACGGTCTAAATGGCTCGTAGGTTCATCCGCTAAAATACCATGAACCTGTGCCGATAAGGCCTGTGCTATTTTAAGCCTTGTTTCTTCACCACCGCTCATAGTCTGTATATTTAATTGCTCAACACCTAGCTTGCCTACAAGTGCAAAATCTTTTTCCTCCTGCAGAGTTACTTCGTCCAACTGGGGAATATAGGCAAGTTCACCCAGACGATTCATTTTACATCCTGGGGGAGTTAATTCTCCTAAAAGTACCCTGAGTAAAGTGCTTTTTCCAGCACCATTTGCTCCTACTAAACCAATACGGTCATAATCATATACTTCTAATTCATTTATATCTAAAACATCGCGTCCTTTGAATTCCACACGAATGTCTTTTGCTTTTAATATTAATTCCATAACATTTCCTCCTGTCTATAATCGCATGCTTTCATTTGCTTGTATGCAGGGAAAACCCTGCGATTTTAGCAGGAAGAGTTACATGAAAATAAGATACATAAATATTCCTCCAATATTGTTTATTTTAAATCTAATTTTCTAACCTCAGTTATCATTTGGCAAACTATAGCAATGCCAATAATTAAAATACCTGATAGTAAAAACCAATGATTTACACCGATTTTATCAGCAAAGAATCCAGAAAGAATTAACCCAATTGGCATAGCAAGTGACATGATACTTCCGATCAAAGAAAATACACGTCCTAAATATTCAGGCTTAATTTTCTCCTGAAAAAGAGCTGTTTGCACACCGCTATAAAATGGCACCGAAAGCCCCATTATTGCACAGCAAACTACGAATATTACAAATCCATTTGGAGGAAGTATTCCCGAAACGGCTAAACTGGTCCCCATTATAAAAAATGAACTTGTTATTAGTAATACATGCTTTTCGAAGCCCCCTAATCTTCCTAATAATAAGCCTCCTGCTAGCATCCCAAATGCAAAGGAAATTTCCGTAATAGAAATATGCACAGGCGTTCCATTAAAGTGTTCCATGCTTATTAAAGGAAATAGTGCATTGATTGGCATATAAACAAAAGTATATAGTGTTCCTAAGAGTAATAAGGCAAACAATCCTTTGTTTTGTCTCAGAACCACAACTCCTTCTTTCATCTCCCTTATGAAATTTGGTTCTAAACTTTGCACTTGATTACCCAGCTTAGGTATACGTACAATTGCTACCGTAATAGATGCAATCACAGCACCCAATACGTCGATGGCAATAATAGCATTTAAATCCCAAACGGAGTATAAGAGTGCTGCAACTGCCGGACTAACAATATAGCTTATAGACTGCAAAGACTGACTATAGCCTGCGCATTTCGTTAGCTGTTCTTCTGGTACTAAAAGTGGTGTAACCGCATTGAGTGCTGGGGTATGAAAAGCTGTTCCAATGCTACGGATAAACAATACTATCATAATCATCCAGACAGGTAGCTCCATACAGAATGCAACAATAGCAAGCACTGCACCAGCTGCTGCGATAATTAAATCGGCACCAATCATTATCTTCTTCCTATCATGACGATCCACTAGCACACCAATGGCAGGTCCCAAAATCGCATAGGGTAAAAAACCTACTAATGAAGCCATAGACAAGACCATCGCAGATCCTGTTTTTTCTGTAAGGTAAAAAATAATCGCCATTTGCAGGATGGCACTAGTGATTAATGATACTGCTTGCCCTGCCCATATTGCATAAAATTTTCGTTTCCAATTGTTGTATTTTTCCATTTATATTATCTCCTGCATATTATTTTGCTTGAATTTCTATTTTGAATAGCATTCTAGGCAATAAAAAATGCAGGCCAAACCCCACAATGTGGCTTTTGGTCTGCATACATACAATTTGGAAACATTCATATTAAAGACATAGTTAAATAAAGGTATAGTTAAATAACCAATATCCTCACCGTAACTAATGAATGCTCAATATCGTATAAATAAGCACAACAAAAAAGCCTATCATCGGGTATAGATTCTGCTTTTTTTATTGCCAGCTTATCTTAAACGCATTGAGGCTGTCATAGTTTCGGTTCCTCCTACATCTTTGTTTATATCAATTTATAGTATAACACAACAAGATGATATGTTCAATATAAAAGTTATGGAATGAGACTCATACTTCCAATTCGATGCCAGATTTAAAGGATATGACGAAGTTTTCTTCATAGACTGTAACGCTCTGGATTATCTTCCTTAGTAGCAAGCGATTAGCTTTCACAAAATCTTCTGTTTGTAGTTTTAAAAATTCATCAGGATTTTCTAACTCAACCTCAAAATATTTCATTTTACATTCCCTCATTTCATTTATTGATAAATTGAGTTTGCAAAAAAGAGTGGACAATTTTTGTCTACTCTTAACCTTTAAAATAGTTTTTTTTAATCGATTTGAAGTTGCCTAAATTATTACTTATTCGGTAAAATGAAGTATTGCTTTCAACAGATTTCCTTCAACTACACTTCACTTGATTCAAACAAGGTGGGTACATTTCTATTCCCACAAACTCCTTGTCAATGGAAACAAACACGTACCCACAGGGTAAATGGAAATAGAAACTGATAATTTCTAGCTATCACTTCTACTCATTCCAAAAATTTTCTCACTCTGATACTTACCCACCATAAAGCAAAAAGCCTTGCAATCAAGGCTTTCATTATCCCTTTCGTTCAAAGGTTTCTAAGCTTTTACGAGCAGAGCGACACACTCAGCGGTTCGCTATCTCCGTTCTGTCTGCGTGCTAGCACTTGTCAATCACGGACAGCTATCGCATGGGTGGAAGTAAATGCTAATCTTCGTCGTTTTACTCCTTGACTAGCAAACTTACCGCCTCAACATGATGCGTTTGCGGAAAAAGATCCACCGGCTGTACTTTCTTCAATTCATAGCCCAATTCTTGGTAGAGTTTGATATCACGCGCCATGGTCGCGACATTACAAGAGATATAGGCGATGCGGTCAGCTCCTGTTTGGGCACTTGCTTTTATAAAGCTTTCAGTCAAGCCCTTGCGTGGTGGGTCGACCAGGATGGCAGTTGGTTGGATGCCTTCCTTGAGCCAACTTTTCATGGCATTTTCAGCTGTGTCACAGACATAATGGGCATTTGTGATGCCATTTAAGCTAGCATTCCTCTGGCTATTTTCTACTGCTTCTGGGATGACTTCGACACCATAAACTTCCTTAACATGCTTAGCGACTGATAAGCCAATAGTCCCGATTCCTGAGTAGGCATCAATCACCACATCCTCTTCTCTTAAGTCCGCAAAGTCAATGGCTGTCTGATAGAGCTTCTCTGCCATTTCGGTATTGACCTGATAAAAGGCTGGTCCAGAGATTTGGAAGCTATTCCCCAACATTTGGTCGGTAATGTAATCTTGGCCATAAAGCGTACGCCATTCTTTCCCAAAAATAGCATTGGTATTCTGGTCATTAATATTTTGCATGACAGACACAATCTCTGGGAACTGCTTGATGACTTGTTCAATCAACTGTTCCACACGGAAAATCTTAGGACGAGTGGTGACCAAAATGACCATGATTTCTCCAGAATGATGTCCTCGACGTACAACAAGGTTTCGAATCAGACCAGACTGTTCCTTCTCATCATAGGGTTTTAAGTCATAGCGACGAAGCAAATCACGTAAAGCCACAATAACTTGGTCAATCACTGGATCTTGGATATAAAAATCTTCTAGTGGCATCAAATCATGAGAGTTCTTCCGAAAGAAGCCTGTTTCGACCTGACCATTGACACGACGAACAGGGACTTGGGCCTTGTTGCGGTATTGGACAGGATTTTCCATGCCAAGAGTATCTGCGACCTCTATATCCATGATTCCAGCAATTTTATAAAGGCTATCTTTTACTTGCTTGGTTTTAAACTTGAGTTGCTCTGGATAAGCTAAATGACCCAAGTCAGCAATTCCTGAACGCAGGTAAGCCAAATCTAAGTCTTGGTTACGATGTGGAGATTGTGTAAGATATTCCTCGACCTTACCAAAACCAATCTTTTTATTGACCTTAAGCACGCGCATGCGGATAACTTCTCCAGGCAGAGCATTCTCCACAAAAAAGACCAGGCCATCGACCTTGGCCACTCCTGCTCCTTCGTAGGTCAAATCGACAATCTCAACGGTTACAATTTCATTTTTCTTTAACATGGTGTTCTATCTTTCTACAAATTAAAAGGGGTGGAGTCCAAAACTCCTATCCCCTTATTATATCATCTCAGTCCCATTTGGTACAATTTCTTTTTATAAGCATCGAAATCGACGAGCAAGCCTTGGCCCCCGTACATATCGTAGGCATCGACCCAATCCCCATTTTCTGGAATGGTCACTCGTTCAATTCCTTTTCCAGCACTTCCAACCAGGCCAAGTCCATTGGTCAATAGGAAGGAGAAAGGTACATTGGTAGACGTCATAGCAAAGACTTTCCCGAGGGCTTCTGATCCCGTAAAGAGTTTGGTTGGATCCTTGATCTGATGCATGATAGCAGACATGACCTCTTGCTGGCGACGGGTCCGACCAAAGTCCCCTTCATCATCCTTACGGAAACGCGAGTAATTGAGAAGGGTCCGGCCATCCATCCGTTGCTTTCCAACCTTGATGGTTTGCTGCGGAACGACACCGTCTTTCATGTTCAAATCGTCTGGAACTTCTACTTCACCGACCTTTTCGCCATCAACCGTTGAAAATTGCGCATTCATCTCGACCCCATTTGGGAAGAGCGTATCGATTGCTGTCGCAAAGGTCTTGAAATCGACCATGGCGTAATATTGGATGTCAATGTCAAAGTTATCTTTGAGCATCTGACGCACCAATTCAGCCCCTTGGTTGTTATTTTGCTCCCCGATAGTGAAGGCCGTATTGAGCTTCTGGTCGTAGTAGCCATCATATTCAGGAATATTTTGCTGGCTGACTCCATCGATATGGACCAGTGTATCCCGCATGAAGCTGACCATCTTGATCTTGCCTTCTTTGTTATTGACATTGACCACCATGATGGAGTCTGTCCGTGTCTCATCTGACTTCTCACCGATCCGACCATCTGTCCCCAAAATCAGGATATTGACCCCATCTCGCGACTTCTTGCCGTTAAATTTCTCAACGACAGCCGGTTTGGCATCTGGACCTGTCGGCTTGCTGTTGAGACCTTTCACAAACATGAAGACCATGCCGCCAATAATGAGCAAGAAAAAGAGAGCAAGCCACTTGAGGATCCGCTTGACGCGGATCTTTTTCCGTGGTTTCTTAGGTATATCGCTCGTCGCAGCAACTGCTTTTTTCTTAGACTTTTTGCTACGTGATTGGTAAACAGGGAGATCCCCAATCGGTTCAGCAATCTCACCTTGCACTTCTTCTGTAGCGTCTACCTCAGGTTGAAGGGCTTCTGCTTCCTCATAAGCTCCTTGGCTCTTCTTGAGCAGGTAATTGTATTCTAGTTGTTCTCGTTCATTCAAATAATGAAAATTTGAGTATAAGTACTCTAATCGCTTTCGCTCATGGTGAGATAGAAAGTTGGATTCGTTACTCATCTTTTCTCCATTCCGTTATCTTTTAAGGTATAGACCTGATACTGACCCAAGACTTTTGTCTGAATGCCCAAACTGTCTAATTCTTGATAGGCAAATTGCAAAAGATCAGGCGCTTCGTTTAGGAGGTCAATAATGAAAAAGTATTCTCCTAAAGCTGTTTTTAGGGGTCGACTTTCAATCTTGGTTAAATTGATCCCCCGCCAAGCAAAGGTTGACAAGCCTTTATAGAGGGCTCCTGCCAAGTTACTTGGCAAAGTCAAGGCCAAGCTAACTTTTTGAAGGGCCGGACTTAAAGTTTTTGAGATCGCTGGCTCTGTTGCCCCTAAAATCCAAAAACGTGTATAATTGTCCTCGATTTCTTGGATGTCTTTGGCCTGGACTTCCAAGCCGTACTCACTAGCTGCTGCCAGAGGGGCAATCGCTGCAATTTCCAAGTCTGGATGTTCTGCTACATAGCGGGCTGCATAGGCTGTTGAAGCCGTCATTTCCAGGGACACATCCGGATAATGGGCCCTTAGAAAAGCCTTCCCTTGGGCCAAGGCCTGTGGATGCGAATAGACCGTTCGAATAGGCCGATCTTTTTTAGCCACCAAGAGCTGTTGCTTGATGGGATAGACCACTTCTGCAACGGCCTGGATGGTCCCTTGGTGAAAGAGGTAATCAAGGGTCTCATGGACACTGCCTTCAATCGAGTTTTCAACTGGGACGACTGCAAAATCGATCTCTTGATTCTCATAAGCCTTGATGACATCTGTGATCGTCCGATAGGCGATGCGTTCAGAAGTTAGAAAGCTATGAGTGGCCACATCATGGGTAAAGGATCCCTTGGGACCAAGATAGCCTACAAGCATCGAATGATCTCCGCAATTTCTTCAGGTGTTTTGTCCTCAACATCCACAATATGGGTAGCAATATCCTCATACAAAGGCAAACGACCATCAAAAATCTTCTTAAATTCTTCTTTTGTGTTGTTTAAAAAGAGGGGACGTTGCATGGCTTTGTCATTTTGAATCCGTCTGTACAAGGTTTCAAAATCTACCCGCAGATAAATGTTGTGAGGATTTTTTTCCAAGAGCGCACGGTTATGAGGGTTGACGACAATCCCACCTCCAGGGGAGATGATGGCCGCCTCATTTTCCAATAAACGCTCCAGCATTTCAGCCTCGCGACGACGAAAGGCAGCTTCTCCTTCCACTGCGAAATAGTCATTGATTGACATACCGATCTCTTCAACAATTAATTCATCCATATCATGGAACTTTGGATCAAGAATGCGACCAACGGTCGTTTTACCTGTTCCCATAAAACCAAGTAAAATTTTAGCCATGCAGTAAGGTCTCCAAATCTTCAAAAAAACTAGGGTAACTGGTGTTAATGGCCTCTGCCCGATCTAGCATCACATTTCCTTCACTCACTAATAAGGCAGCAATGGCAGCCATCATGCCGATCCGGTGGTCTCCAAAAGTTTCTAGGTCTGCCCCGTGCAGAGGAGTTGGTCCAGTGATGACCATGCCGTCTTCCGTTGGCACGACAGTGGCTCCCATGGCATTGAGGCTATCTGCTACGACCTGGATGCGATCCGTTTCTTTCACACGAAGCTCCTCAGCATCCGCAATCACGGTCTGGCCAGATGCTTGTGTCGCTAGTAAAGCAATAATCGGCAATTCATCAATCAAGCGTGGAATCAACTTCCCATCAATCCGAATCCCTTTTAAGGACGAGGTCTTGACAGTAAGGCTTGCAGAGACCGCTTTTTCATCGCGATCCTCAATGATGAGATCTCCCCCCATTTCTTGGATCACATCGAGAATCCCTGTCCGCGTTTGGTTGATGCCGACATTTTCAATCTTGATCACACTATCTGGCAGAATGAGGCCAGCCACTAACCAAAAGGCTGCACTGGAAATATCTCCAGGAACGATGACTTCTTGACCTTGAAACTCTTGTCCACCTTGGATGCGGATAGTTTTTCCATCCACCTGGATCTCTCCACCAAATTGGCGAATCATATCCTCCGTATGGTCACGCGTCTTTTCCTTCTCGATAATCGTCGATTCACCCTCAGCCTGTAGAGCAGCAAAAATGAGAGCAGACTTGACTTGGGCCGATGCCACTGGCAAACGGTAATGAATGGGTTGAAGCTGATGGGTCCCTTTTTCATGTAAAGGTGGGCAATCGCGATCTCCCTGACCAGAAATCTCTACCCCCATCTGACGCAGTGGGATCGCCACACGATCCATGGGACGTTTGGAAAGACTGTCGTCTCCGACCATGGTCACTGCAAAATCCAGACCTGCTAGTACACCTGAGATCAAACGAATAGAAGTTCCTGAATTGCCCATATCAAGGGGAGATGTCGGGGCTTGAAGACCTTGAAAGCCTACTCCTTGAATCCGAATCACATCCCCGTCATCTTGGATGGAGACTCCTAAATCTCGAAACACCTGGATGGTAGAAAGCACATCTTCGCCTCGCAAGATATCATAGACCTTGGTTTCGCCCTTTGCAAGACTTCCAAAAATAATCGATCGGTGACTGATGGATTTGTCACCAGGGACACGAATGGTTCCCTTTAGACCCTTGCTATTGGTTCTTAATTTCATTTCCATCTCCAGAGTGCTTTTCCACATATTCTATCATAAATAGGACATGAATTCAATTTTTGATCAAAAATTTGGAACAAAAAACGAATGTTTCCTAGCTTTTTTTGAGCCTCTTTTCTTCTACTGGCGAACGAAAATACCAGAGGTGAAGACACAACTCTGGTAGAAAATCTTATTTGTATAAATCTTGAATCGGCTCAAAGATGATCTTTTCAAGATCTGCAAGATAAATAGACAATTGCTGTTGTTTGGTGAAAAATTCATTCACAATCGGACTTGCTTGGATTTTTTCCATATAGTCCTTCATTTCTTGTTGCACAGCTTCTGTTGGAAGTTGACCGGATTGCATCAAGCCTTGCAGTTGATTTTGGAAAGCGACGTATTCGTCAAACAGCGTTTTCGCTTCTGGATTCGCTTCGATCGCTTGCTTGCTTTCTACGACAGCCTTATATTCAGGAAGGTCTCGCAGGGTCCGAGAGAGTTCGTTTGCTACATCATAAATATTTGCCATTTTCTAGGCTCCTTTACTGATAAGATACTTCTATTATACTGCTTTTCCTTCAATATTCCTAAAATGAAGCAGGCATTTTGACGCAAATCCTTCTTTAGACCTAGCGAGCAAGGACAGTATAAGACGTCGCCTGGCTGATCAATATTTGAGCCTGCTCTTGATCCTCTGCATTTTTAAAAGTCAGCTGCAAAATCCCGTGGATATCTTCACGATTCTCTTCATTAATGTGAATATTGACCAAGGAAATCCCTTGTAAGAGTTGTAAGATTTCGAGGATTACACCTTCTTTATCTGGGACATCGATAAAGAGATCATAGGCACTATCACGTCCAGCACGCTGATGGATCTGCATTTCTTTTCGGTGCTTCCGCCCTTCTTGGAAAAAGGACCAAATGGCCTCCTCGTTATCTGCTTGGATAGTCTCAGCCACCTGATCCAAACGCTCTTTGAAATCTGCAATCCGCTCTAATATCGCTTGAGAATTGGACAAGAGAATAGAAGTCCACATGCCTGGCTCACTTTCTGCAATCCGGGTCATATCCCGAAAGCCACCAGCTGCAAAACGGCGGGTCATTTCATGCTCTTCCCCATAAGCTACGGCCTGCTCGACCAGAGTTGAGGCTAAAATATGAGGAAAATGACTGATCTGGGAAGTCACCCGATCGTGTTCCTCGGCATCGATTTCAATAAATCAAGATCCCAATCCACTCAGAAGCTCTTTCAACTCTTCCATGGCACCCCCTGTCGTCAAGCTGGAAGGGGTAAAAATATAATAGGCATTTTCAAATAAGGTTGCATCTGCTGCTGCAGCACCTGTCTTATGACTACCAGCCATGGGGTGTCCTCCCACAAAGCGTACATCCTTATCTGTAAACACTTTTTCAGCTTGTGCGACAATTTCTGCCTTGGTAGAGCCTGCGTCTGTCACCAGTACCCGGTCTTTCAAATGCAAGCTAGCTAAGGTTTCTAAGTAAGACTTGGTTTGCTTGATGGGAAGGGCCAAAATAATGATATCTGCTAAAGGGGCAAAGGCTGCGAAATCATCCGTCACCTGATCCACTATTCCTCTTTCAAGAGCGATGGTTCGAGAGGCTTCACTACGATTGTAGCCAAGAATGGTCACATTTGGGTGGGCCCTCTTAATGCCTAGCGCGAGGGATGCACCAATCAAGCCCAAGCCTGCAATATATACAACTTTCTTCTCCAAAGGAAAACTCTTTCTCTTAAAAATTCTTCGTAAAGTCCCGGTGCTTAGCAACGGCTTCTTTCAATTCTTCCAAGTTATCGGATGAGAATTTTTCAAGCACTTCTGTAGCAAGGACTGTTGCGACCACTGCTTCCATCACCACACCTGCAGCTGGCAGAGCTGTTGGGTCGCTGCGCTCAACTGTTGCCTTATAAGGCTCATGGGTTTCAATATCCACACTCATCAAAGGTTTGTAGAGGGTCGGAATAGGCTTCATGACGCCACGAACCAGAATGGGCTCACCATTGGTCATGCCCCCTTCAAAACCACCAAGATTATTCGTACGACGGGTATAGCCAGCTTCTTCAGACCAGACGATTTCATCCATGACTTGACTACCTTTTAGGCGACCTGCTTCAAAACCAAGACCGAACTCAACTCCCTTAAAGGCATTGATAGAGACCACTCCTTGAGCGATTTTAGCATCCAATTTCTTGTCCCATTGCACGTAGGATCCTAGTCCAACAGGCACACCGCCAACCAAGGTTTCCACAATTCCCCCAATGGTATCACCATATTTTTTCACCTGGTCTATGTAAGCCTTAACGGCTTCTTCTTGTTCTGGGACAACAATCGAAACTTCCGACTTAGATGCCTTTTCCTTGATTTCGGAAACGGTTAGATTCTCGGGAATTGCAATCTCGATTCCCCCAAAATTGACAATGTGGCTGGCCACTTCCACGTCAATCTCTTCTAAAATTCGTTTAGCAACTGCACCAACGGCTACACGCATGGTCGTCTCACGGGCAGAAGAACGTTCGAGCGAATTACGGAGATCGTCAAAACGGTATTTGATTCCTCCGACTAGATCAGCATGGCCAGGACGTGGCTTGGTGATCTTGCGCAGATCTTTCTTTTTCTCTTCGACCGGTGCTACATTCATGATTTCCAGCCATTTTTGGTGATCCAGATTGGTCACGTTCAGAGTAATCGGACCTCCCATGGTCAAGCCATGACGGACCCCTGATGTGATCTCAACACGATCACTCTCGATTTTCATCCGTGCCCCACGACCATATCCACCTTGTCGACGTTTGAGCTCTTTATTAATATCCTCTTCAGATAACGGAAGGCCTGCCGGGACCCCCTCGATGATGGCTGTTAATCGAGGACCATGGGACTCTCCTGCTGTTAAATATCTCATACGACCTTATTCCTTTCTTTCTAAAAAGTCCTTCATTTCTTGAAGAGGGATTTGATGAATCGCAGCTTGCCCCAACTCTGGAACAATCACTAATTTCAAGCTAGTCCCACGCGCTTTTTTGTCATGGGTCAAGGCTTGATAAAGAGCTTCTTTATCCCAGTTCTCATAGGCCACCGGTAGTCCAAATTTCCGACACATTTCTTCGATTTGCTGGCTGATTCCCTTTGGCATCAAGCCCTTTTCTTCTGCAACTCGTGACAGCTGCACCATGCCCATACTAACGGCTTCCCCATGCATAACCTGTCCATAACCCGCTGTCGCTTCAATGGCATGACCAATGGTATGACCAAAATTGAGATACAGTCGAATCCCATTGTCTAGCTCATCTGCCACCACATGGTCACGCTTCACCAGACAAGAATGAGAAATAATGCTCTCTGCATGCTCTAAAATACTTTCGACAGAGCCATCCATAGCTTCCAACTCTTGCCAAAGTTCCGTATCTTGGATGAGACCGTACTTGATGACCTCCCCCATTCCTTCGATTAATTCACGGTGTCCCAAAGTGCTCAACACTTCAGGATCAATAAACACACCATCTGGTTGAGCAAAGGTCCCTACCATGTTTTTAGCAAGTTTTGTGTTGACTCCAGTCTTTCCACCGATAGAAGAGTCCACCTGGGCGGTCAAGCTAGTCGGAATCTGAACAAAGGAAATTCCCCGCATATAGGTAGAGGCCGCAAAACCAGCCAAATCACCAACTACGCCACCCCCAAGAGCAACGATTCCATCACTGCGCGTCATGCCCTGGGTAGCTAGAAAGTCATAAACTTTTGAAACAGTGGTCAAATTCTTACTGGCTTCGCCTTCAAGAAACTCAAAGCGCACCACTTGAAAACCAGCTTTCTCAAGGCTATTCTCTACAATAGCTGCATATAGCTTAGCCACGCGGTTATCGGAAATGATAGCGACTTTTTTATCACCCCAAAGAGTGCGCAGCCAGTCTCCAACCTGGTTGAGACCACCTCTTTCAATCACAATCTCATAGGAATGTCCTGGAATAGGTACCGATACGTTCATAGGAATCTCCTTCGTGTTATTCTTTCATTCTATCTTATCATGAAATAAGGCACATGTCTCAAACAAAATGAAAAAGAGACTAGAGCAAAACTGTTTTTTAAAAATCAGTTCTTGTTCTAATCTCATAAAGCTTTTTCAATAGGAAAAGGTAAAACCCTCTCTTAGTCACATACAAATTGGCGATATTCTGTTGTCAATGCTTCCCATACAGACTCTGTAGGAAATACTTTCCCAGTCATCAATTCAAAGGCTGCTTCAGCTTGATAAAAAAGCATTCCCAACCCATTTACCCTCTGGTTTCCTTGATTCACTGCTAATTGCAAAAAGGGGGTCACTGCCGGATAGTAGGCCATCTCTACGATTAAGGCATGTGGGGGAAACGTCAAGTGACTCGCTATCGGAAGAGACTCACTATCCATCCCAACACCAGTGGCATTTAAGATGAGATCGGCTTGTTTAAAGGAGCTTTGAACGTCTTCATTTTTCTCAATCGCATACAATTCTATCAAAAAATCAAAGCCATCTTCAATCAACTGAACGATTGAACGATAATGAACCAATCTCTCCTCTCTCACAAAGACAAGGATTCGTTTTACACCTAGATGAATCGCCTGTGCAATAATCGCTAAAGCTGCACCACCTGCCCCTAAGAGAACCATTGTTTTTCCCTTAATGGAGAAAGCTGGAGGTAAACTACGAAAGAAACCAATCCCATCCGTATTATAGCCCTTAAGCTTGCCATCACGGTGAACGATGGTATTGACAGAGCCGATCTTTAGAGCCATCTCATCCACTTCATCTAAGTAAGGAAAGACCTTTTGCTTAAAAGGCATGGAAATATTGGCCCCAATCATATCTAACTTACGAATTTGGCTGACAGTGCTTTCTAAATCTTCTTCAGCAATATCCCAAGCCAGGTAAGCAGCATTGGTCGCTGTTAATTCATAGGCTAGATTATGGATGAAAGGAGAGATACTATGACGAATCGGATGGGCAATGACTGCTGCCATCCGAGTATAGCCATCAATCTTCATTTAATAATTCCCGAATTCTTCGCATATTTTCAAGAGGGATTTGACCAGGCGCACTTCCTTCTCCGACTCTAGCATAAGACCAACAAGAGCCTGTCAAATCAGCTGTCAAGCGCGAAATCTTCCCGACCTTACCCATGGAAATCGTTACATATTCTTGCTCAGGATTCAGCGTCTTGAAACCACGCGTATAATTCATCAAGTCAAGGACATCTTGTTCATTGTGGGCCATAACCGATACCTTGACCAATTTTGGAGAAAAGCTAGTTAATTCCGATAAGATCTCCATCATATTTTCCGGTGTCTCTTGGAAATTATGGTAGCTGAGCACAAGATTTGAAAATTCCAACATCTCTTCAAAGACGTCACGATGGCTATAAAACTCGAAATCGATATAATCCGGATGATAGATAGATTGAATATCTTTCAGGATCCCAACATATTCCTCATTGGTCAGCTCCATCCCCCCACCTTCAGCTCGAGTCCGTAAGGTGAATAAAATTTCGCGTCCAGCAAATTTTTCAAATACTGCTGGAGCAACGGTTAAGATCTCGTTTTTTTCTAAAAAGTCCGCACGCCACTCAATGACATCCGCATCATCGTAACGCGAACCATCTAGTTGTTGCGCCTCTTCTAAGGAGCGAGGCATAATCGACACAACTAACTTCATACATCCACCCTAATCGTAAATACTTTTAAGTAATTACTACTTTCTTCTTTCTTGTTCCATCGAAAATCTACCGGAAGGCCGTATTCTGCTACATAACGATGTTTACGCCCTTGAAATCCCTTTTCGATTTGTTTTTTAAATTTCTCTTTGGTCACATTTGCCGCATTGGTACTGAGAATCAAGGTTCCTCCTGGATTTAAAATCTCGAGGGCCTCACTGACCAATCGATGATAATCTTTAGCAACTGAAAAGGTCCGTTTTTTATTCCGCGCAAAGCTAGGCGGATCGAGCACGATCACATCATAGCTTAGCTCATGGCGTTTGGCATATTTGTAATAGTCAAAGACATCCATCACGACAAAACGATGAGCATCCAGCGCCAAGCCATTTGCCACAAAATGCGCTTCTGATAATTCTCTACTTCTCTTAGCCAGATCGACCGATGTTGTCTCAACTGCTCCACCCATTGCCGCAGCCACAGAGAAGGCCGCCGTATAGGAGAACATATTGAGCAAGGACTTGCCAGCTGCTAAGCCCTCTACCAAGCCACCTCGAACTTCATGCTGATCCAAAAAAATCCCCGTCATCAAGCCATCATTGAGAAAGACTTGGTAAGAGACCCCATTTTCAAGAATCAAAAATTCTTGCGGAGCTTCTTCTCCATAGACATGAGCCGATTCATAGTCCAAGCCTTTAAAGCGAATCTTTTCATAGCCACCTCGGACTTCTGGAAAAGCTTCTTGAAAGGCCGCTAGAATGGTTTCCTTGATCTGAAATACGAAGGGATTGTACCAAGAAAAGACAACAAACTCACCATACAAGTCAACCGTGAAGCCACCAAAACCATCTCCCTCTTGGTTAAAAAGACGAAAGGCTGTCGTCGTTTCATCCGCATAATAAGAACGACGGTATTGCTTGGCTTTGATGAAAAGCTTTTTAAAAAAGTCTTGATCAAAAGCGACCAACTCTTGTGAAACAAACCATCCAATCCCTTTATTTTGTTCAGATAAGTATCCGACCCCGAGGGATTGTCCATCTCCTGAAAGCAATTGAACCGCTTGATCCAAAGCGGGAAGTGAGTCAAAATCTTGCTTTTCAAGAAGGGATTGTCCTTGTTTGATTTTTGTTGCGACTTGGCGACTAACTGTGAGTTTTTTCATATCCTCTATTATAGCAAAAGTCTGTGTTTTTCACAAAGGGAGGCTTTATTTACTAGAACTTTTTTTACCATTTTATTTCAGCTCTTATCCTTTAGCTTTTTACGATTTCATATCCCTGATCTTTCCTATTTCTTTCCTCTGCTTTACAGTCATTTTTTTCTTTCTCCATAAAAATGTGGTATACTTGTATATGAAAATTTTTAGGAAATAAGACAAGGAAGTAACATTTTGTGAAAAAAATTACGAATTCGATACTCAATTTCATGAGTACCAGACTAGGATTTGTCTTGACCCTTCTGTTGCTCTACTGGTTCAAAACCATGTGGGCCTATTCAGTTGATTTTAATTTAGACATTCAGGGACCGTATCAGATTTTTCTAGCAGTGATCAACCCATTGCCGATCAGTCTGCTCTTCATTGGTCTTGCACTTTATATCAAACGAACCAAGCTCTTTTATAGTTTGGCCTTTGGGATCTACCTTCTCTTATTTATTTGGTTGATTTCCAACTCCATCTATTATCGAGAGTTTACAGACTTCGTAACGGTCAATACCATGTTGGCTTCCAGCAAGGTTTCTGCCGGTCTCGGAGCTGCTGCTTTAGAATTGTTCCGCCCTTGGGATGTGATCTACATTCTAGATTTCCCTATTCTAGCTTTCTTCTTCTTTAAGAAATGGATTCGAATGGACAATCGTCCCTTCAATAAACGAGCTAGTTTTGCGGTTACATCCTTATCAGCTATGCTCTTTTCAGCCAACCTTTTTCTTGCAGAAATTGACCGACCTGAGCTCTTGACTCGTGGGTTCTCAAACTACTATGTCGTTCGTGCCCTAGGCTTACCAGCCTTTCTGGGTTATAGCGCTAATCAGACCTATGCTGCCAACAAAGAACGTTCCAAAGCCTCCGAAGCAGATTTAAAACCGGTGGAAGAATATATCCAACAGCATTATGCCAAGCCTAATCCTGAGTACTTTGGAATGGCCAAAGGCCGTAATGTCATCTACATTCACTTGGAAAGTTTCCAACAATTCTTGATCGATTACAAGTTGAAAGTAGACGATAAAGAATATGAAGTGACACCTTTCTTAAACTCACTTTACCACTCGAAAGAAACCTTTGCCTTTTCAAACGTCTTTAACCAAGTCAAGGCAGGGAAAACGTCTGATGCTGAGACCATGATTGAAACAGGCCTCTTCGGACTCAACCAAGGTTCCTTTATGGTGAACTATGGTGGAACCAATACCCAACAGGCTGCACCATTTATTCTTTCAAAAAATGGTTACAACTCGAGCGCTGTTTTCCACGGGAATGCTGGAAGTTTCTGGAATCGAAATACGGCCTATAAACAATGGGGCTACAATTATTTCTTTGATGCTAGCTACTTCACCAAACAAGACAGCAGCAACTCCTTCCAGTATGGTCTCAATGACAAATACATGCTCAAAGATTCCATCAAATACCTCGAGAGATTGCAACAGCCTTTCTATACTAAGTTCATTACGGTTTCCAACCACTACCCTTATACGACTAGCTTGTCAGGAGATGATCTTGGCTTCCCTCTTGCTAAGACACAAGACGAAACCATCAATGGCTATTTTGCGACCGCTAACTACCTGGATTCTTCGATCAAGGCCTTCTTTGATTACTTGAAAGAATCTGGTCTTTACAAAAATTCCATCATCGTTCTCTATGGGGACCACTACGGAATTTCAAACTCTCGTAACCCAGCTCTTGCTCCTCTACTTGGTAAGAACTCTGAAACGTGGTCAAGCTATGACAATGCCATGTTGCAACGAGTACCCTATATGGTAGTCGTTCCAGGTATGGATAAAGGAGGCATCATTGATACCTTTGGTGGTGAGATTGATATGCTCCCAACCTTAGAACATTTGCTGGGCATTGAGTCCAACAAATTTCTCCAAGTTGGTCAAGATATGCTCTCACCAGAACATGATCAAATTGTAGCCTTCCGCTCCGCTAACTACTTTGTAACTCCTGAGTATACGAGCTATAGTGGCCGGACCTATTACACAAAAACAGGTGAGGAAATCACTAATCCTGATGAAAAAACCAAGGAAGAATTGGACAAGATTAGGGAAGCCGCTAACCTTCAATTAAAGATTAGCGATAGCATCCAGACCGGTGACCTCCTCCGCTTCTTCAAGGGCAATGATCTTGGAAAAGTCAATCCAGATGATTATTCCTATACCAATTCCTTCAAGGCATTGAAGAAGATTGAAAAGGAAAAAGGTGACAAATCAACCAGCCTTTATAACCAACGTGGCAACCAGTCCACTGTCGATCTCTTCAAGGCACCAACTTATAAAGAATTGCACCCAGAAGATGATAGTTCTTCCTCAACAGAGACCAGTAGTAGTTCATCTAAATAAAAAAGAATCCCTGAGTTTAAAAACTCAGGGATTTTATGATTTCTTTAAAAAGAACTTAGTCTAGGACTTCAAAAATAGAAGCTGTTAAATTCTCCACATAGAAAGGACGTTTATGGCGACTATTCCCAACCATTAATTTCAATTTATCTGAATTTTGGAGGTAATATGGAAGCCCGCTGGCGTTGAAGATGACCAAGTACTTCTTGTCTCCTGTTAGTTCATAGATGACAAGACCACTGGTATCTGTCGCAGATTGGATAAAGACTTGTTGGTAGATGTTATCATAGCTTTCAAGCCCTAAGACAGGAAGACTGGTCTTCAAGGCGATTAAGCTTCGAATGTAGGCGATCGATTCCTTATTCTGACTGACCAGATCCCAATTGACCTGATTCACAAAATCTGGAGCATTGTAGGAATTCATGGCCCGCTCACGATCCAAAGGTGTGATCTCTCCATGAGGACCTGTCGCTACCAATTTAGTCCGCATAAACTCTTGACCCAATTGCATAAAGGTCATACCCTGGAAGAGCAGGTTCATGGCCGTAGCCAACTCTGAGCGCTTGACCAAGCCTGCTACTTCTTCATTTGGATGGAGGGTCTGAAGCAAGTCATAGAGATTATAATTGTCATGAGCCTCCACATAATTCAAAACCTGATTCGGACTTAAATAATGACCCAGCTCCGCACTACCTAGAACAGCACGCGCAACGATATTCTCTGTTGATTTTCGGCTGACAAAGCCACGTTTGATGGAACCATAAACCTCAGCTCCTTTAATAGCATCGCGCTCCGTGTCGTTAAAGAATCCAATACGTGGCAATTGCGCCGCATTGTCTTTCTTAGCCTTATCCTCTGGTGCGAGACCGGTTCCCATATCCCAACCTTCTCCATAAAGGAGAATGCGAGGATCCAGAGCATCCATCGCCTCCCGAATAGCATTCATTGTCGTCACATCGTGAATGCCCATCAAATCAAAGCGGAAACCATCGATCTGGTACTCTTTTACCCAGTGCGTGAGGGAATCAATCATGTACTTGCGGTACATTTCATGCTCACTTGCCGTCTCATTACCGACACCTGTCCCATTTTGGAAGCGCCCATCTGGCTCCATCCGGTAATAATAATCCGGAACTGTATTTTGGAAAGGACCATGCTCAGTTGAGTAGGTATGATTGTAGACCACATCTATGACTACAGAAATCCCAGCTTCATGATAAGTCCGGATCATAGTTTTAAGCTCTTTCATGGTTTGTTTGGGATTGGATGGATCTGTTGAAAAACTGGTTTCTGGTGCAGAATGATTCTGAACGTCGTAACCCCAATTGTAGGTCACACGACCTTCTTCATCGTACTGTTTATAGCGATCAGATATCGGCTGCAATTGCACGACATTGACCCCTAACTGACGGATATAATCAAAGGCAGTCACATCGCCATGGCTATTGACAGTTCCTTCTTGGCAAGCCCCCAGATAGGTCCCACGCAAAGACTCGTCCACACCTGATGTCGGTGACTTGGTCAAATCCCGAAGGTGCATCTCATAGATCACTGCTTGACAAGGATTGTCCAGGCGCCAGGGAGTCGCATCGGCGCCTTTTTTAGTGCCCCAATCAAACTGACGATCTGCTCTTGAGAGAATGGCTGAGCGCATTCCATCGGCTGTCGTTGCAATGCTATAAGGATCGCGCGTCACTTGAGTCTGGTGTTCAAAATGCACACGATATTGATAAGCCATGCCACTTAAATTTCCTAGAAAATCTAGAATCCAAACACCTTGGGTGTTTTCTGGATGGTAGCTAGACTCTTGTTTGCCTCGCATCATCGGAATAGTCTTCCAAATAGGCGCATCCAACTCTGTTGATTGATAGAGCAACAATTCAACTTTCTTAGCAGTAGGGGCCCACAGCTTAAAGCAATACTCCCCTTCTTCTTCACGATAACCAAGCCAGCCTTGATAAGCCCATTTGGTGTCAAATTCCTTGGCATGGGTCGCCATATCGTAGGCATGAGGCTGACGATGACTATAAGCATGACTCGTCAAAGCAGCTTGCAAAGAATAATAGACAGTATCGTCCCCATCGAGAATCCAAACTTCTCGAACATGCCCTTCTGGTAAGAGTTCGATTTCAAAATCACGGGTTTTGGTGAGCCAATCTCCTTCTTTAACCAAGACATGACCCCGGCTCAAGGCATCCTCACTCTCGTATACCAGATTTCCCTCTACTCCAAAATAATCTAACTTGGAGAAAGAGACTGATTTTCCTTCTACTTGATCCTGCCACTGCCACATATCATAGGCAAAATAATTTCCTTTTTGCTTATGAAAATGAAGCTTTACATGGTATTGTCGCATAATATTTTCCTATTTCCAATTTGATACCGAAGGAACCATTCGCTCGTGAAACACGTACATGGTTCCAACTATTTGTTTTTATTCTTCAGATGTGTGAACTAAAGCATCGTTGTTGATTTCATCAATATTCGCAAAGAATTCCAAGTGATTATGAAAGACTTCCAATTCAACTGGAGTATCTCCCCCATATTCGCCATCTAGATTGATGCGGAATGGTTGAGCATTTTTCCCTAACATTTCGATCGACAACTTCTTGGTCTTGAGATATTCTACATTTTCATCGTGCACATGCTTGCCTCCATTAATGGCCTGAATCATCAAGGACAACATGTTAAAGAGCTTAGCAGTTTTTACGATAATCAAGGTGAAGTTTCCATCATCTAGCTTGGCATCTGGTGCGACACTTTCAAAGCCAGCAATAGAGTTGGTCAAAGCCACAAAAATCATCGAAGCTGGACCTTCAAAAACGCCATTATCGTGTTCGATCCGCACCTTACGAGCCTTGTTTCTCGGCAACATTTTAGCTGCTTCTGCCACATAGGCAAAGTAACCCAGGCGAGATTTGACACTACTTGGGACACTGAAGGTCAATTCTGTCAGGGTCCCTGCTGCAGCAATATTGATAAAATACTTACTGCCATAAGCACGACCAATGTCCATTTGAATGGTTTGATTCTTTTCGATAATGCGGGCAGCTGCCACTGGATCTCCCATCGGGATCTTCAAGGCACGCGCATAGTCATTGGTTGTGCCTGTTGGAATAAAGGCCATCTGCGGACGATTCTCCAGACCTGCAACTCCATTGACCACTTCATTAATCGTGCCATCTCCACCAGCAGCAATGATTAAATCAAAGCCTGCTTTGGCGGCTCTTTCTGCTTCATTTTGTGCAGAAAATGGTTCTGGAGTCGTTTGATAGGCGCTAGTTTCGTAGCCCACATCTTCGAGTACATCCAAGACTTCCGCAATATTTTTCTTGATAATTTCTTGCCCAGAGGTCGGATTATAAATTAAACGGGCTTTTTTGATTCGTTCTACCATAAAGATCCTCTACAAACTTTCAAGCCAGGCCTCATCTTCTACCTGGATTCCTAATTCTTGTGCTTTGGTTAATTTGCTACCAGCGTCACTACCTGCTACGACCAAATCTGTTTTTTTGGAAACAGAACCAGTTACCTTAGCACCCAGACTCTCTAATTTGGCCTTTGCTTCTGAACGCGTGAGTCGCTCTAGCTTCCCAGTCAAAACGACTGTCATCCCTGAAAGGGCCGCATCGGCAGCAACTTTTTCACCAAGATAGGTCAGATTGACTCCAGCTTCTTTCAATTCATGCAGGAGACGCTTGGATCCCTCTTGTGCGAAATAAGACTTGAGACTTTCAGCCACGACCATACCGAGACTATCAATGCTGGCAATCCGTTCTGGATCAGCGGTAGCCAGTTGATCGAGGTCATGGAATTCTTGGAGCAAGATTTGACTGACCTTGCTTCCGACATGGCGGATTCCCAAACCAAAGAGTAACTTTTCAGCTGAATTCTCTTTTGAAGCTTGAATGGCTTCATAGAGTTTTTCAGCAGATTTTTCTTTGAAGCCTTCTAAGGTTAATAGATCCTCTACAGTGAGCCGGTAGATCCCAGCTACATCCTCTACCAACTGAGCCGCGAAGAGTTTCTCTACAACAGCTGGACCCAAGCCTGTGATATTCATAGCATCCCGACTTGCAAAGTGGTTCAATCCCTCCTTAATCTGAGCTGGACAGAGCGGATTAATACAGCGAAGGGCCACCTCATCCTCGAAATGAAGCAACTCACTTTGGCAGCTCGGACAATGACTTGGAATGGCTAATGCTTGATCAGAAACCCGTTTATCTTTGACGACACTTAAGACCGCAGGAATGATATCACCAGCCTTGTAGACAATGACGGTATCTTCCTGATGAATATCTTTTTCAGCAATATAGTCCACATTGTGTAAGGTTGCCCGACTAACGGTGGTTCCTGCTAGCTGGACTGGAGTTAGGTTGGCAGTTGGCGTCACCACACCGGTCCGTCCAACTGTCCAATCCACCGATAGGATTTTCGCTTCTTTTTCTTCAGCTGGAAACTTATACGCGACAGCCCATTTAGGAGCTTTTACGGTAAAGCCTAGTTCTTCTTGAACAGCTAGGTCATTGACCTTGATGACGATCCCATCGATATCATAGGGAAGATCCTCTCGAAACTGAGCTACTTTTTGGATAAAGTCCCAAATTTGCTCCATATCTTCAGCCAGCACTCGCTCTTGGTTCACGACAAATCCTAAGCGAGCTAATTTCTCAAGCACGCCTTCCTGACTGCTTTGATCAGTGGGACTCACTTCTTGATATAAGAAGGTCGCGAGATTTCGCTTGGCCACAATTTTCGTATCCAATTGGCGAAGCGTTCCTGCAGCAGCATTCCGTGGATTAGCAAACTCAGGCTCGCCATTTTCTTGACGGATCTGATTGACGCGATCAAAGGAAGCCCGTGGCATGTAGCACTCGCCTCGAACTGTAATGTTGACTGGCTCTGGTAACACCAAAGGAATGTCCTTGACCCGCTTGAGATTCTCTGTAATATCCTCACCGACAGAACCATCCCCACGTGTTGCTCCTGTTACAAGGACACCATTTTCATAGGTGAGGGAAATGGACAAGCCATCGATCTTCAACTCGCATACATAGCTGATGGAAGGAAATTCCTTCCGGACACGCTGATCAAAAGCTTCTAATTCTTCACGTGAAAAAGCATCCTGCAAACTATAAAGGGGATACTGGTGCTGGTATTTAGTAAAGCCTTTTAAAACCACACCACCTACACGGTGAGTTGGACTCTCTGGTAAGATCTCATCTGGATGAGCGATTTCTAGTTCCACCAACTCCCGATATAATTGATCATATTCACTATCTGAAACAGATGGAGCGTCTTTTGTGTAATACTCATAAGCATAGCGATTGAGTAATTCCACTAATTCTTTCATTCTGGTTTTCATGTTCTTATTTTATCATAAAATCTTAATTTAGCCTTGAATTTACTGCATTCTTAGCATGAAAAAAAGGAGCCAAAGCTCCCTTTTCTTATTTTGTAAAATCAATCCGTTTAGAAAGTTGATTGATCACAATCGCTCCAAAAATCAAGGATGCAAATTCACCCACTCCCATGGTCAACCAGTTATAGAAGAATGGTTGGCCTTGAAGGTAATAAAGTTCCAAGGCAATCGTAAACATGGAAATGGAAAAGAAAATCGCAAACAAGAAATGGTCCAATCGAATAAGACCGTCAAACAAGAACTTGTTTTTAAAACGACCAAATAAAATGAGTCCGAGTCCTAAGAAGACAAAGGTCGAACCTCCACCGACAAAGACATCGATCCATCCAAAACTAAATAAGTTAGCAATCATACAACCAAGAGTCACTCCAATCAAGTACTTCTTATTGTAGAAAGCTAAGAAATTCATCATCTCCGAAACACGGAATTGATAGCCATAGTAGGCCATCGCATTGAGAGGTGGGGTAATGGTCAATACGATATAAATCGCAGCAACAATGGCAATTTGTGCCATATCACGAGCAGTTAACTGTTTCATCTATTCTCCTTTAGCGGTTTTCCCGCGTGTAATATGCTTGGCGAAAGGATCTTAAGCGCCAAGGGTTGAAGGTTTGATTTCTTCAACCTTTCAAGTATAGCATATTTTGAGGTTTTATGGTAGACTGAATTTATGAAAACACTAATTAAAAAATTTTTTGATAATGAAATTTTATCCTATCTCTTCTTTGGTGTGGCAACAACCTTTGTTTCCGTCGGAACCCGCCTCTTCATCTATCATATGTCTCGTGATGAAAGATTGGCGACAGCGATTGGAAACATTGCTGGGATCCTCTTTGCCTTTGCGACCAACGATACCATCGTCTTTAAGCAAGAAAGAAAGGGCTGGTTTCAGCGCTTGATCCGATTTGCGATTGCGCGCTCTGGGACCTTTATACTAGACATGGCCTTGACTGAGATTTTTGTCAAGCAATTCCCAGGAATCATCGGGCAATTTGTCCACAACAATAAGAGTCAAATCAATCTAATTGAAACCCTCTTTGCGCAAGTTGCTATAGTGGTCCTCAATTATGTCTTTAGTAAACTCTTTGTCTTTAAAAATAAAAACAAGGCTTGAAACGATTGTTTCAGCCTTATTCTTTTAAACTTCTATACTTGCATGCTCTGCACTTAATTGATAGATCGTTCCTTCGACCCCAAAATAATCCTTGGCTAGGTCTTTCAATTCCTGCATAGCTGTTTGTGCACGTTTGGCCTGCTCCTCATCAATGGCTTCAATCACCAAAATAGCATCCTTCGTATCTTCAGTTAGCATGGTTCTTTGAGCTTCTCGCCAATTCAAACAACGACAAACGGCTCCTTCTTGGTCATAGTAGATGATCTCCCCTTCCAAAGCTGGCGCATCTTCTTCAGCCCCTAATGGAAAGAACGGTTCGCCTCCTTTCGCTTGTCCTAGAGAGAGTCCACCCACTAATTTATCCATGTCTTCTCCTCCACAAGGAAGGGCATAAGCCATAGACACACTATTATAAAGATCCACCAAAGGATTAATCGGATAAAATTCACGACCCTGGTGAACCCGTTTTAAGAGTGCTTCGATGGAAGATCGGGCTCCTTTTTTTGTTTTAAACTTGCTAAAAGCTTGGCGCCACTCTTGAACGAACCCACTCTGGGTATAGTTTTCTTCATCGATAAATTCCCATGCTCTCTTGGCCCCCTTGTCCAACAATTCTTTGAAATAAGGATCCTTGGCTTCATCTACTGTATTATCAATGCCATACAAGGACATCACTGTAATTCTAGCTGTTGGGAACAAATCCCAAAATTCTTGATCGACTGTTACTTTCATTGCTTTACCTCACTATAATTTCTTTTTTTACCTTTTTTAACTAGTTCCCAATCCAAGGTGATATTCTCACGAACTCGGATGAGATACTCTTCTAACTGTGCGACTTCTTTTTTGGAAAATCCTTTTAAAGCAGTTCTCTCAGAGTAAAGATGCTCCCCTAAAATGAAGGGGTAAATCTGCTTACCTTTTTCAGTTAACTCCCATTCCTTTGTTTTGAGATTTTCACTTCTCGGACGTTGCTGAATCAAGCCACGCTCTTCTAGTTTTTTTACGGACCTTGCAACGGTGGATCGATCTACTTTCAAGAGGTCAGAGAGTTCTTCCTGAATCATTCCAGGTTGCTCTGCAATTCGCACCAGATAGAGATATTGACCACGTGCTAATTCTAAATCTCTAAATTCGATATTTGCAATAGAATCCAGAGCGCGCGCAATGATACCAATCTCACGCAAAATACTCATCCCACTCCTCCTTTCTTGTTAGAAATAGAGTAACATATTTTTATTGCAAATGCAATAAAAATCGGCAAAAAAAGAAACCAGATACCATCTGATTTCTATTCTTTCTTTTTATCTCTATTTTTTAGACGTAATCGTTGTTTTAATTTTAATGAAGTTTCTCTATGCCGAAAGGCTACTTCTTCCGTTTTTAATTTGGAGACAATTTCTCCATTACGCGTTTGGAATTTGGCTTCTCTGGCAAATTGGACACTGGCGTTTAAAATACAACCAATAATCATGATTTTAGCTACCAAGATAAACCAAAACATAATAACCGCTAGGACGACTGAACCGAAGAAACGAGCATCTAAGAAATGACTCACATAGCGATCTACATATTTCCAAAAGATATTCAAGATCGCATACAGGACAACAACCACAAAGGTCGCCCCTGGAAAAACATATCTAAATTTTGGAATTTTAACATTTGGAAGCGTGTAATAGAGCAAGACCAGACTGACAAAGAGCAAGAGGTAGATGGTTGGCTCTGTCAAATTCAGTAAACGCACATAAATTGTCCGATCAAATGAAAAGGTCTGATAGAGATAGCGGACGATCATTTTTCCAAACATGGAAAGGATCAGCGAGAGCCCAAACAAACCCTGTAAGGCAAAACTGATCAGAAAGCTAAAGAGTCGCCCCCAGATAATACCACGCTCCTTTTCCACCCCGTAACTCTTATTATAGGCTTTTTGAAGGTAGGCAATGCTCTGAGAGAAGATCCACAAAGCAGAAATAATCGAGAAACTCAGTAACCCTGTCGAAGGCTTGGTCAACACACTCGAGATCATCTGGGCCACCGTCCGATACAAGGAAGCGGGCAGAATTTCTTTTAGACTCAAAAGAATCTGAGTAGGACGAATGTGAAAATAGGGCAAGATATTTGCTGCAATCAGCATCAAAGGGAAAATAGAGATCAACAAATAATAAGCCACCGCAATGCTGGTGATATCAGACTCTGCACTCTGATAAAACCGCACGAAGCCCTTTATAAATGGCTGTCCCAGTACTTTTTGTAGGACCTTTTTCATTCGTCACCTCCCCATTTTACTAAAAAAGAGCAAAGAGCGAAACCAGACACTTGCCTTCAGCTCCATTCTTTCCTCTCTAGTTTTAGTATGTTCCTTCTTCACCTTGACTAGTTAAGATCACTGGACCATCTTTTGTAATCACAAATTGATGCTCGTATTGACAAGATAGGCCACCGTCAAGGGTCTTATGGGCCCAACCAGTTTCCATATCTGTATCAATCTCCCAAGTACCAGTATTAATCATTGGTTCAATCGTCAAGACCATCCCTTCACGTAAGCGAAGACCGCGTCCAGCACGACCATAATGTGGGACCATTGGTTCTTCATGCATGGTAGGCCCGACACCGTGGCCGACCAAGTCACGCACAACGCCATAGCCCTTGCTTTCCGCATACTCTTGAATCGCTGCGCCAATATCTCCCAAGCGATTACCTACGACCGCTTTCTCAATTCCCTTATAGAGACATTCTTTGGTCACGTCCATCAAATCTTTGACTTCTTGCGAAACATTTCCAACCGCATAAGCCCAGCAAGAGTCCGCCAAGCCACCACTATAAGACTCCGTGTATTTCTTGACTTGCGCTACATTATCAAAATCTAATTTCGATACATCCAAAACAGACTTATCAAGCGGTTCTGACAAGACCATGTCTACCTTGAGGAGATCACCATCTTTGAGAATGACATGACGTGGAAAAGCATGGGCTACCTCGTCATTCAAACCACAGCAAGTCGCATAAGGATAATCCATGAGACTGCCTTCTACACCGATCTGAAGCGGCAAGACATTGGCTTCTTTACAGCGACGACGGACATATTCTTCTACTTCCCATAGGTCAAGCCCTGGCTTGATCAAGTCACGTAATCCAATATGGATGCTGGCAAGGAAATCACCTGCACGATCCATGGCTTCAATTTCACGTTGTGATTTTAATGTAATCATTGTCTCCTCATTTCTTTTTGTTTAATTAATCTTAATTGTAATGGTTGCTTTCGCAACTAGCTGCAGATCTAAATACAAGCTAAAATCAACCAAGGCCGAACGTCTGGTTCGTCGAACTAGTTGTGGTTCAATGCGGATCACATCATCCACCTGCACAGCCTGTAAAAAATTGATGATCAACTGTTCGACAATCAAGCTACGCCCACTGTGTTGCATCATCTTGCGAATAACCTTCATCAGCACTTCGATCATGACCCCATTGGCCAAAACACCGCTTTTCTCCAGCATACTTGGCTCCACTGTGAATTGGTAATGGTCGTTCTCTGTTTGAATCTTTTGACCAATTTGCTCACTAAAGGTTGGTAAGCTAGAAAACTGCACCTTGCTAATCCGATCCATGACATCCCGACGCGTAATAACACCCAGCAAGGTCTGGTTATTACGAACAACAGGAATCATTTCATAATCTTCAGCGATCATCCGTTGGCTAATCGTCGCAATGCTGGTGGACAAATTAGTGGTAAAAATGGTCCGTGACATCACCTTATCAAGGGTCGTCTGAGGCGCCTTATCTCCAGCATCTCTCATGGTTACGACGCCCACTACCATCTGGTGCTGATTGACAACCGGAAAACGACTAAAGCGATTCTTTCGAACCAAATCTAAATAATCCCGGACCGTATCCGTCTCAGAAAGATAGCCGTACTCATGGAAGGGCCGATAGACCTGCTCGACTGTCAAGATATCCGTCTTGATCTGCATATTAGACAAGGCCTTATTGATCATAGTCGCGACGGTATAGGTATCGTGTGAAGTTCGGATGACTGGGATTTGTACCTGATTGGCCAGATCAATCACATCCTCACTCACTTCAAAGCCACCTGTCACTAAGACCGCATTGTCATGTTTAAGAGCCAATCGTTGGATGCTAGTACGGTCACCCACGATCAAAAGCCCACCTTCAGACACATAGTCTAGGACGTGCTTTTCCGTCATGGCACCAATATAGAATTTATTAAATTCTTTTTCGAGTCCCTCTTCACCTGCTAATATTTCAGAGCCGGTGATTTCTAAAATTTCCCGATAGGTCAAATGCTCTAGTACAGCCTTTTTCGATTTAACACGGATGGTCCCACTTCTAGGACGCGTTTCTACAATTCCTTGATTTTCAGCTTCTTTAATGGCACGATAAGCCGTCCCATCACTGACATTTAAAAAATTGGAAATACTCCGAACACTGACCCGTTTTCCAATCGGTAATTTTTCGAGATAGTCTAAAATCTCTTGGTGTTTACTCATAGAAGTCCCCTCTACCTAGGCGGAAATCATAATAATCGCGCATTTTACGCGTATAACGGTCACTCCCTTTAAATTGACGAAAGAGACGAAAGCCAGCCTTTAAAGCGACCTTTTGACTCCCTGCATTTTCAACATGGGTGACAATCTTAAGCTCCTTCAGTTGAAATTTCTCAAATGAGAGATAGACCAACTCTTTGACCGCTTCAGTCATGAGGCCCTTTCCCCAAAAATCTTTGCGTAAAAAGTAGCCTAACTCAGCCTCACCCTTGATTTCATCCAACTTTTCAAACTTGATCGAACCGATCATCTGATTGGTTTCCTGATCACAGATGGCCCAAACCCCCAAAGGATTTTTCATGAAATAATTGGCTAGTACATACTGGGTTTCGGCAAGATCGGCTTGTGCAGGAAAGATAAATTGTAAATTTTCAGGATTAGAAGCAATCTTATAAAAATCTTCCGCATCCTCAAAGAGAAAAGGTCGTAAATACAACCTTTGTGTTTCAATTAGTGAATAGGCAGCTAAGTGCGTCCAAATATTCATCTCAAACTCCATTGTTCGTGTATCCAGCTGCCACTATCAGATCTCTAGCTCTGTCACTATTCCTCTACCAACTGGATATTTGCTCCAAGTTGAGTCAATTTATGAATAATATCTGAATACCCGCGAAGGATGTATTCTACATTTGTAATTTCTGTTGTTCCAGAAGCCATGAGACCTGCGATCACTAAAGCCGCACCAGCTCGAAGATCCGTCGCTTTCACACTGGATCCTGTCAATTGATTTGGTCCTTCATAGATAATGTGGTCGTTCAAGGTCGAAATAGTAGCCCCCATTTTAGCCAATTCTGGCACATGGTTGACCCGCTTTTCATAAATCGTATCAACAATTCGACCACGTCCTGCAGCAGTTAAGAGCAAAGGTGTGATCGGTTGTTGCAGATCTGTCGCGAAACCAGGATAAGGAGACGTTTTGATCTGGATCGCCTTCAAGCCTGTTTGTTTTTCTACAAAGATGCTATCTTCAGAAATGGTCATGCGCACACCCATTTCCTCTAACTTGGCAATATAGCTCTCCAAATGCTCATACAGGACATTATTGATCTGGATACCTTCTCCGATAGCAGCTGCAAGCGCAATATAAGTTCCTGCTTCGATGCGATCCGGAATCACTTGATGTCTCGTCCCATGCAAATGCGGAACACCATCAATGGTAATGATATCCGTCCCTGCTCCCCGAATATGGGCTCCCATATTGTTCAACAAGGTTACCACATCGATAATTTCAGGTTCCCGAGCAGCATTCTCAATCACTGTCCGACCTTCAGCCTTGACGGCCGCCAAAATCGTATTGATCGTTGCACCAACACTAACAGTGTCCATATAGATAATCGCTCCTTGAAGGGGCTTGCCGTCTGTCGCAAGCTTCATACTGGAGCCATCCATGGTCATAGCAGCTCCCATCGCTTCAAAGGCCTTCAAATGCAAATCGATCGGACGCGGGCCAAGATCACACCCGCCAGGTAGTCCAACCGTTGCTTGACCGTAGCGCCCTAATAAACTGCCATAGAAATAATAGGAGGCACGGAGACTATTGATCTTTCCAAATGGCATGGGCATATCCTTCACCCCACGAGGATCAATGATCAAACTGTCTTCTTTGCGCTCGATCTTAGCCCCCATAATGGTCATGATATCAATCAAACTTGCAACATCTGAGATATCTGGCACCCCATCAAGGGTCACAATATCATCCGCCAGAATGGTCGCAGGAATCAGGGCTACTACGCTGTTTTTTGCGCCACTAATGGTCACCTCTCCTTTTAGAGGGCGACCACCATTTATTACAATTTTTTTCATCTTAATAATTCATTAGCTCTTTCAAATCTTTTTCCTTTTACTATCGTTTTTTTCAACGGAAATAAAAGGGACAATGTATTTAAAATACTGCATCTATTATACCACAGATCGCCCTATTTTTCCATCTGTAGGAATTTTCAACACGAAAAAAAGCCAGGATCATCTTGACCCTAACTTTTCCATTTCAGCGAATTATTTTACAGCATCTTTCAAGGCTTCTACCTTGTCCAAACGTTCCCATGGAAGATCGATATCTGTCCGTCCCATATGACCGTATGCTGCTGTTTGACGGTAGATTGGACGTTTGAGGTCCAGCATTTGGATAATCCCTGCAGGACGAAGATCAAAGATCTCACGCGCTGCTGCTTCTAATTTGCTCTCAGCAACAGTACTTGTACCGAAAGTATCGATACGAACAGATACTGGGTGAGCCACCCCGATCGCATAAGCCAATTGCACTTCTGCCTTCTTAGCAAGACCAGCTGCCACAATGTTTTTAGCAATGTAACGAGCTGCATAAGAAGCCGAACGGTCCACCTTGGTTGCATCCTTACCAGAGAAGGCACCACCACCATGACGTGAATAACCACCATAGGTATCGACGATGATCTTACGACCTGTCAATCCTGAGTCTCCTTGAGGACCACCTATAACAAAGCGTCCTGTTGGGTTGATGAAGAATTTTGTCTCATCATCTAGGTAAGAAGCTGGAATCACTTCTTTAATGACCTTATTAATCACATCTTCGTGGATTTGTTTATTGCTGACATCTGGATCGTGTTGGGTTGAAATAACAACCGTATCCACGCGCACTGGACGATCGTTTTCATCGTACTCAACAGTGACTTGTGATTTGGCATCTGGACGAAGATAGCTAATTTCCCCAGACTTACGAAGCTCTGCCAAACGACGAACCAACTTATGACTGAGTGAGATTGGCAATGGCATGAGTTCTTCTGTTTCATCCACCGCAAAACCAAACATGAGACCTTGGTCTCCTGCACCAATCAAATCGAGTGGATCTTGATCCGTATTCCCACGTACTTCTAGGGCTTCGTTTACCCCTTGAGCGATATCAGGAGATTGTTCCACCAATGATGGGTGAACTCCCACAGTTTCAGCAGAGAAACCATATTCTGTATTGGTATAGCCAATTTCTGCAATGGTATCGCGAACAACACGGTTAATATCGACATATGCATTTGTTGAAATTTCACCAAAAACATGGACTGAGCCTGTATAAACAGCTGTTTCAGCCGCAACGTGTGCTTCTGGATCTTGCTCTAAAATAGCATCTAAAATAGCATCTGAAATTTGGTCTGCAATCTTATCTGGATGCCCCTCAGATACTGATTCAGACGTGAAAAGTTTACGTTCTGACATAAAAATGTCCCCCCTTAAAAAATATTGTTATAGAGTTACAAAGTACTGATAGAAGATTTCTACCACCTTATCGGGACCATATAACATCTAATTATAACACATTACCAATAATATGGAAAATGATTTTTCAAGAAGCCCATTAAATCAGCTTTTTTGGGCTCTATTAAACAAACTTAAGCAGTCCTCAAAGTTCCTAAAAAGTTCACAAAAAAATACCCC
>CABSRC010000003.1 GCA_902480035.1 uncultured Streptococcus sp.
CTCATACCTTTAGCAATTTGCCTCTAAAAGCGAAAGGCAAAGAGATTCAGTACCAAGTGAAAGAAGTTGGAACAGTCAAAGGCTATACTAGTACGGTTGATGACAGTAACAAGGGAAATGTAGTGATCACTAATAGCCGCACGCCAGAAGTAACGGAAGTAGCGGTTAAGAAGATCTGGGATGACGCAGACAACAAAGATGGTCTTCGTCCTGAAAAAATCACAGTTCGTCTCCATGCAGATGGTCAAGAAGTGGCTGTAAAAGAAATCACTGCTACTGACAATTGGCGGGCAAGCTTTACGGATCTACCAGTATACAAGGAAGGCAAGAAGATTGCCTACACCATTACAGAGGATCCAGTGGCAGGCTACACAGCAACTATTGATGGTTTCACGGTAACCAACCATCATACACCACCGGCAACCCCGCCAGGTACGCCCCCACCACCACCGTCTACAACTACACCACCACCGTCTACGACTACACCGCCGCCGTCAACAACTACACCGTCTACGACTCCATCGACAACCACACCAAGCACATCGGAGAAACCAGAAACTCCAACCACACCAACAGAGGGCAAGAAAAAAATTCTTCCATCAACTGGTGAAGTTGTTGCATACGGGTTGACCATACTTGGTGCACTTTTAGCAGTTTTTGCTTTGGCTTTGCTCTTGCGTGGTAAACGGAAAGAGAAATAAGCTTCATACCGATAAAGAGGCTGGGACAAAAGTCCTAGCCTCTCAATTATTTTTGGATTGTCGAGCAAGACGCAGTGGTTGAGTGGGCTCTACTACGCTGATTTCATCAGCTTTTACAGCCCTACTCAACTGTGCGGAGGTGGGACGACGAAATCAAATTCTAACGAATTACCGATTTCTGTCCCACTCTCTTTTGAATAAGTTACTTGAAGAATGATCCATCAAACCGTCCAAATTCCCAAGGTTCTTTTTAGAAATGAGAAAAGCTCCTCTCAAAGGAAACATAAGTGTTTGACAGAAAGATGAAATCTTGGTAGAATAAGAAGGTCGAATAGACAACTAACTCTTTCTTGGTAGCAGGATATGCCAAACCTGCCACTCGGATAGAGCATAAAGAAAAGGAGCTTATCATGGCAATCTCAAAAGAGAAAAAAAATGAAATCATTGCACAATACGCACGTCACGAAGGTGACACTGGTTCAGTAGAAGTACAAGTTGCTGTCCTTACTTGGGAAATCAACCACTTGAACGAACACATCAAACAACACAAAAAAGACCACGCTACTTACCGTGGTTTGATGAAGAAAATCGGTCGCCGTCGTAACTTGTTGGCTTACCTTCGTACAAACGACGTTAACCGTTACCGTGAGTTGATCAACTCTCTTGGACTTCGTCGTTAATCTGCTCTATTTTCCACTTACGCTGCGTTGTCACCTTGCCTCGATATACTCAAGTATAATCTTCGGCTTCGGTTCCTAGCATCGTAAGGTAAAATAGACCAGAACTATCTCCCTTCGGGGAGATTTTTTGTTTTCACTAGGATTTTAGCCCGAGCTCAAAACAGCTCTCTGAATTCAGAGGGCTGTTCTTTTTTGCCAAGTGCTTAGGCCGTGTTCAATTGAATACAAAAAAAGTTACTCTATTATAGGGTGACTTTTCTTTTTCACTAGAATTACAGTACAATCTTCGGTTCGTCGCCTTGTCTAGAAACGTTTTATCCAGCAAGAATAGAGCCCTCTGGATTCAGGGGCTTTTTTCTTGTCTTTTCCTTATCGAACAAGATCCATCATTCTGAGGAAGTCGTTTTGTTTGACAGATGTAATATATAGAGTTACAATTGATGCATCTTAAGAAATAGAGGTTATCGCTATGATTGATATTACATATCTAGACGGTGCAAAACAAGAAAGAGTTATGCATTTTGATTCCTACGAAGAGTTTGAACGCTCCCAACAAGCCTGCTTGATTGGGGTAGCAGATTTTTATCCTGTTGTGAAACTAACCTATAATGGGCATGAATTGGATTACCAAGGAACTTATGGAGATGTCTTCTTCTATTTGATGAAGCAAGATTTGACGCAGTACCAAAACTAAAGGAGAAAGAAAATGACAAAAGCAATTACAGACGCAACATTTGAAGCAGAAACAAAAGAAGGCTTGGTCTTGGTAGACTTTTGGGCAACCTGGTGTGGTCCATGTCGCATGCAAGCTCCTATTTTAGAAAAATTATCGGAAGAACTTTCGGAAGATGAGTTAAAAATCCTAAAAATGGATGTGGACGAAAATCCAGAAACAGCGCGTGCTTTCGGCATTATGTCCATTCCAACCTTGCTCTTTAAAAAAGATGGGCAGGTTGTTAAACAAGTAGCAGGAGTGCATACCGCAGCACAAATTAAGGCCATTGTGGCAGAGTTGAGTTAAAAAGCAAAAAAGCTAAAGAAGAATGAACCTTCTTTAGCTTTTTTTATGCGCGATGACATTCGTTTCTATTAGAGAGCTTACCATGCTAATCCAATACTGGCTATTTCTTTTTTTGAAGCGAATTGCCCATTTGGTCTGTGCCATCTTCCACTTGCATCTCTATAATATCCACCGCCCGAAACAGTTTGATTTTGTGCTTGTTGTTGCTGTACTTGTTGTTGCTGCGCTTGTTGGGCAGCTTGTCTTGCCTGTTCAGCAGCTGCGGCTTGTCGAGCTTGTTCAGCTTGTTGTTCTCTGACAGTAATAGCATTTTGTACTAATCCAACACGATGAGTTAAGCGATCTTTTGTTCCTTGATCAGCTACATTTGCGATGGCAGCTTGAGCTGGAGCAATATTTTCTATTACTTGATTGTTTTCTAAGGCTTGTACGGCAGACTCAGCTTGAGCAGCAAGTTGTTTTGCTTCAGCCTCTTTTTTTTCACGCTCTTCTTTTTCTTTTCGTTCCTGTTCTTCTTTCGCCTTTTTCTCGCGTTCTTCTTTTTCTTTTCGTTCTTGTTCTTCTTTTGCCTTTCTCTCTTTTTCAGCTTTCTCTGCTTTCTCTTTCTCAGCTTTTTCTTTTGCTTCTTTTTCACGTTTTGCCTCAGCCTCTTTTTTCGCACTTTCATCATTTTTAGAAGGAGTGGATGCGAAATGAGTGGCTTGAGCCTGTTCTTCTTGCTTAGTGGAAGCAATATTAGGGTTGATTAAGTATGCACCTCCGACTGCAAGAACTGAAGCAATAGCAGCGATATTTCTTTTAGCAGCGTTGGGTTTCTTTTTAGCAAAATACCAGGCAAATCCTATACCACCAAAAAATAGGATAGGAAGAATGATCTTGGGATTAAAAATCATAAAGAGGATTCCGAGACCGTAAAGAACGACTTTCCAAACTGGTTGGGCCATGATATAATCGACAAACTTTTTCATTTTTTTCTCCATATTTAGTAATATTTTCACAATAATCATACCACAATATAAGAGCGCTTTCAATCACTAACTGGTAACATTTTAATAAAAAAATCAGACTTAGATTAAACTAAGTCTGAAAATTGTTCTTATTCTCCCAATTCTGCACTGTAAGCAATAATTTGATCCACAGTGTCTGAAAGGAATTGGATGGTATCGCGGAGTGGTTTGTCAGTCGAGATATCTGCTCCGATAATCATGGCTGACTCAAGTGGGGTCTTGCTACCACCTGATTTAAGGAGGTCTAGCCAATCTTTCGCTCCATTTTCGGAGTTCTTCAAATGCAGGTAACCCGCTGTTGAGATAACCAAGCCAGCTGAGTAAGTGTAGCTGTAAAGCCCCATATAGTAGTGGCTTTGGCGCATCCAGGTCAAAGCCGCGTCATCATCGATCTCAACGGCGTCGCCCCAGAATTCTGTCAAGACTTCCTTCATGATGCTATTGAGCTTGCTAGCTCCGAAGGTCCCACCTTCTTCGATCAGGGTGTAGACCTTGCGTTGGAAGGCTGCTTCTAGCAAGTGGGTGATGAAGTTGTGGAAGTAGGTATCTGTCAAACGGTGAGCCAAAGCAAAGCGTTTTTGACGAGGATCGTCAAACTGGTGTTCCAAATAGTCGCTGAGGAGGAGCTCGTTAAAGGTAGAAGGAGCTTCCACATAGTAGGTCGACATGTGAGCGTTGAAGTAGCTTTGGTTGTTGTCTGAGAAGATGAATTGACCAGAGTGTCCGATTTCGTGGATCAAGGTGTAGACATCGCTCATCCGTCCTGTCCAGCTCATGAGGACATAAGGATGGACGCGGTATGGGTCGGCTGCATAACCACCGGAATCCTTGCCTTCATTGGCCGCAAAGTCGACCCAGCGTTCGGTTTGGTAGCGAGCAATTTCGCGTGAGTATTCTTCTCCAAGAGGTGCCACAGATTTCATGACCAAGTCATAGGCATCATCAATGGTCACATCAGGGTTGAGGGCACTGTCCAAGTCCAACTTCCAATCAGCAAAGGTCATTTTCTCAAGGCCGTTGACCTTGGCCACGTGTTTGAGGAATTTTTGAGCTACTGGAGCGAAGTCCTTCATGATCAGGTCAATCTGACGATCAAACATGGCACGATCCACTTCCTGCTCAGCCAAGAGATAGTCAAAGACAGAATCGTAGCCTCGCATATCTGCGATCAGTTTTTCGGACTTAACTTGAGCTAGATAGGTAGCAGCAGCCGTGTTTTGGTGTTTACGGAGACCTTCTGAGAAGGAACGAAAGGCTTTTTCACGGACTTCCGCATTCTCATGGTTTTGGTAGAAGTTTTCATAGGTAACAAAGCTATTCTTGTAAACTTTTCCATCCACTTCAAAATCAGCCATTTCAAAGTCGCCCGCCCGCATCTTGGTATAGATGTCTTGTGGTCCGTAGAAGACTTCACCAAGGTTGGTCAACGTTTTTTCAACATCAGCTCCCAAGTAGTGAGCTTTTTTGATTTTTGCTTGGCGAATGGCAAAAGTGAGGTGAGGGAGTTGACCCAGGCGTTCGAGGACTTCTTCATCTGCTTCGACCAAAGCATCATCAAAGAAGGAAAGTTCAACGCTCGCCCAAGTTTCGAAATCCATCCCCGCTTGGGCAATTTCCGCAAAAGCTTCATCGCCAAAGTCAGTCGTTTGTGGCATAAAGCTGTAGTTACCAATGTGGCTGAGTTGAATCTGAATCTGTTCAAAGACCGCAAAGGCAGCTTCGAAGTCTTCAAAAGTGTGGAGCTTGCCCTTGTAGTTACGGACAAATTCATTGATTTCTTCACGTGTTTTTTCAATGGCACGCAAGAAGTCTTCCTGGTCTTGGTAGAGGGCTGTGAGGTCCCAGAGTTCGTTCTCAGGAAATTCAGAACGTTTTTTTAATTCCATAATGTTCTCCTTTTGATCGGTATTCTTTCTTAAGTATAGCAGAAAATAGGACAGAAACATAGAGGGAGAGGGGAAAATGCTTGTTTGAAAATCTTGAAAAGAGCTGGAAAAATTGACCATTTTTGATATACTAGGATAGATATGAGGAGGTTTTTATGAAAAAGGTTATGATTTCACTACTGGCGGGTGCGTCCATTCTAGCTCTGGTGGCTTGTACGCCCAAACGCTATGAACGCCAAAGTAAACCGAAAACGGCAACGTCATCAACAGTCAAAAAAGAGAAGACGGATACAGGACAAAAGAACTATCAAGAAGTATTAGATCGCTACAAGGCTTATGCAACCGCAATTAATGCCAAAGACCAAACGGCTTTACAAAATGAACTGAAGAAGATTGAAGCAACTTCAGAAGAATATGCGTATGTCTTTAACCTTCAAACACTTGGAAGCACCAATGAGTGGCACTATGCTTTTGAGGATCTTAATCGTGATGGTAATGACGAACTGCTGATTGGGGATGGCAAAACGATTGCTGCTGTGTATTATTTGAAAAATAACCAGCCAACCTTGCTCCATGTAGCCTATGTGGCTTCTGCAGGTGGCTATCGCTCCAGTTTAGATCTTTTTGACAATGGACAAATCGTCTATGCCACTTGGCAATCCCTTAATCCAGAAATGGAATTGACCCTTTATTCGCTAGGAAAAGGGGAGGCCAAGGAAGAAAAGAAAGCAACCATTCAAATTGGTGGGAAGGAAACGGCAGAGCAAGCTCTTGGGATTTCAGCCAAGAAGTTAGACCTCACTAAGCTCGATTGGAAAAATTTTGACGGTACAGGGGATTCCAAATCAACACCTAAAGCAGAAGAGAAAAAATCGGGAAGCTTCCAAGTACAAGTCAGTGTAGCCGATCTTCGTATTCGGAAAGAACCGTCTACCTCCGCCCCATCTGCAGGAATGATCGCAAAAGGAACTTACACCATTACGGAAACAGTAGACGCAGATGGTCATACTTGGGGCAAATTGGAATCTGGACAAGGCTGGATCGCCCTTGAATTCACAACGCGCGTGAGTGGCAATACTGAATCAGCTTCAGCACCTGCCGCTACAAAGACTGGAATGAATCTAGAAGAAATTAAAGCTGGAAATTTCTCAAGTGTAGCAGGAGTATGGGAAAATAAGCACGGAACGAGTATTGAGTTTGATGCGCAAGGAATTGTGAAAGTCAATGGTAGTGCTGTCAATGGTGTTCAATTTTCTGGTTTTTACTTCAAGGAAGGCAATTTACACGGAGTTAGTCGGATGCCCGGCGCAACGAACGAAACGCCTATTCTTTTCATTCCTTCAAGAGAAGGTGGCAGTGAATCCATTTACTGGAGTAAGAGTGATGCTACGAATGGGAACGATTTGTACTACCGTGTGAACTAAAAAATAAGGAGACAAACATGAAAAAAATTGGAACCTATTTACTAGCTGCAGCCCTCTTGCTTTCCCTAGCAGCCTGCGCTCCGAAACGCTATGAGCGTAAGCATGCTCCAGTAGGATCTTCATCCGTCAAGAAGTCCTCTGGTGAGCCCCAAGAAAAAGAGAAGAGGGAAGAAAAGCAGTCAGATGAAAAGGACAAAGAAGCCATTGGGACCTTGTCAAAAGCGGACCAAGCGGATATCTATTCGATTATTGAAAACAGTGCGTCTTTGACCTATTCACTTCAGGTGCAACCGACTCGTTTGCTAGAGTTGAACAATGACCACGGTGCGGTTGATGGTTACCCACAAGACATGTTCATTGATTACTACAATACCTACACGCCGGGAACCTATAATCTGCAAGATATCATTGATAAATTGAACGCAGAAGAAACATCGGACTCAATCCGCAGTCTTTCACAAGACAAGTTGATCCAACTAACAAATGAAAAGAAAGACGGCTGGATCTATTCGACAAAAGACAAGGCCTTCTACGAAATTGTACCTGGCGGTCGTGGGGGAGCGATGCCACCGATGGAAATCCCTTCACCGGATGAATGGGTGATCAATGAAGATTCAGTTGAAGTGACAACGACTATCCAAGGAACTTCTGAACCATACAGACGTTTTGTCTTGAAACGCAACAACAAGAACTACAAGGGTGGAACACATAAAACACGCTTTTATGTGGATAGTACAGAATTCGTGAAATCGTAAAAATAATCAGAAGCTATATCTAGCTCTAAAATTTTTATATAGAACTTGCTGAAGAATCAAAGAAAAAGGTCCTCAAAGCCTTTTTCTTTTGGGCTTGAATATGTTAAAATAAAAGGTATACGTGCTTGGATACAAAGATGAGGATATAACATACAGATAGGCTGTTGAAATTCCTATCTCGTTGAGTTGCTTGACGGCCTTAGTATCTTGAGTAATTGAACACGGGCTAAATCCCTAGTGAAAAAGATAGATTTCCTAGTGTGCGTGGCACACTGCGTCAATCTCCTATTTTCATACGGGATTCTTCACGCCCTTTGTATCCTGATGAACTGAATTTTGGCCTCATTTCTTAGGAAAAAAGATAAGCTTCCTAGCACTCATCGAGTGCGGCGTCACCTTCCTATTTTTCTACAGAAATGTTCGGCAAGCCGAACCGTCCAAAATATCTTGATCTTTGTAGGCAAGTCGTATAATTTTATCAATCCAAAGGGGATTACAATGACAAAACAAGTGTTTCAAACGACTTTTGCGGGTCGTGAGTTAACCGTAGAGACTGGTCAGGTTGCCAAACAAGCAAATGGCGCTGTTGTCGTACGTTATGGTGAGTCAACTGTCTTGACGGCAGCTGTCATGTCTAAGAAGATGGCAACTGGGGATTTCTTCCCACTTCAAGTCAACTACGAAGAAAAAATGTATGCAGCTGGGAAGTTTCCTGGTGGCTTTATGAAACGGGAAGGACGTCCTTCAACAGATGCGACTTTGACAGCGCGTTTGATCGACCGTCCAATCCGTCCAATGTTTGCGGAAGGCTTCCGTAATGAAGTGCAAGTCATCAACACGGTTCTTTCTTACGATGAAAATGCATCTGCACCAATGGCAGCTATGTTTGGTTCATCATTGGCGCTTTCTATCTCAGATATTCCGTTTGACGGACCAATCGCTGGAGTACAAGTGGGTTATGTCGATGGAGAAATCATCATCAACCCAACGCAAGAACAAGCTGAGCGCTCGCTTCTTGAATTGACAGTAGCTGGTACCAAACACGCTATCAACATGGTAGAGTCTGGCGCCAAAGAATTGTCAGAAGAAATCATGTTGGAAGCTCTTCTGAAAGGGCACGAAGCTGTTAAAGAATTGATTGCCTTCCAAGAAGAAATCGTAGCAGCAGTTGGGAAAGAAAAAGCAGAAGTAGAATTGCTTCATGTGGACGCTGAATTGCAAGCTGAAATCATTGCAACCTACAACAGTGACCTCCAAAAAGCAGTCCAAGTAGAAGAAAAATTAGCTCGTGAAGCTGCGACTCAAGCGGTGAAAGACCAAGTGACAGCCGTTTACGAAGAAAAATATGCAGACCACGAAGAATTTGACCGGATCATGCGGGATGTAGCTGAAATCTTGGAACAAATGGAACACGCAGAAGTGCGTCGTTTGATCACAGAAGACAAGGTTCGTCCGGATGGTCGTAAGGTCGATGAAATCCGTCCTTTGGATGCGGTTGTTGACTTCCTTCCTCGCGTTCACGGTTCAGGTCTCTTTACTCGTGGACAAACTCAGGCTCTTTCTATCTTGACTTTGGCGCCAATGGGTGAAACGCAAATCATCGATGGTTTGGATCCAGAGTACAAGAAACGCTTTATGCACCACTATAACTTCCCACAATACTCTGTAGGGGAAACTGGACGTTACGGTGCACCTGGTCGTCGTGAAATTGGTCACGGTGCTCTTGGAGAGCGTGCTCTTGCTCAAGTCTTGCCAAGCTTGGAAGAATTCCCATACGCGATCCGTTTGGTAGCAGAAGTCTTGGAATCAAACGGTTCTTCATCTCAAGCCTCTATCTGTGCGGGAACGCTTGCTCTTATGGCTGGTGGTGTGCCAATCAAGGCACCAGTAGCAGGGATTGCTATGGGTCTGATCTCAGATGGAAATAACTACACCGTATTGACAGATATCCAAGGTTTGGAAGACCACTTTGGAGATATGGACTTCAAGGTTGCAGGTACGCGTGACGGGATTACAGCCCTTCAGATGGATATCAAGATCCAAGGGATTACTGCAGAAATCTTGACGGAAGCTCTTGCTCAAGCCAAGAAAGCCCGTTTTGAAATCCTTGATGTGATCGAAGCAACCATTCCAGAAGTGCGTCCAGAATTGGCTCCAACTGCTCCAAAAATTGATACCATCAAGATTGATGTGGACAAGATTAAGATTGTCATCGGTAAGGGTGGAGAAACCATCGATAAGATTATCGCTGAAACAGGCGTTAAGATTGATATCGACGAAGAAGGTAACGTATCTATCTACTCGAGCGACCAAGATGCCATCAACCGTGCTAAGGAAATCATTGCTGGTTTGGTTCGTGAAGCGAAAGTGGATGAAGTCTACCATGCCAAAGTGGTTCGGATCGAGAAATTTGGTGCTTTTGTCAACCTCTTTGACAAGACGGATGCCCTCGTTCATATCTCTGAAATGGCTTGGACGCGCACCAACCGTGTCGAAGACTTGGTAGCCATCGGTGATGAAGTCGATGTGAAGATTATCAAGATTGACGAAAAAGGTCGTGTCGATGCTTCTATGAAAGCTCTTCTCCCTCGTCCGCCAAAAGCAGAAAACAGCGAGGAAAAAGGTGAAAAAACTCATCGCCATGGCGACCGTCCTCGTCACCACAACAAAGACCACAAACCTAAAAAAGACTTTACTATTACACAAAAAGATTCAGAATAATCATTAGAAAAGGAGGAGCACGGTATGGGATGGTGGCGTGAAACCATCGATATTGTAAAAGAAAATGACCCAGCAGCGCGTACCTCGCTGGAGGTCCTTTTGACCTATCCGGGCGTCAAAGCACTGGCAGCTCACCGTGTTTCCCACTTTTTGTGGAATCATGGCTTTAAGCTTCTAGCTCGGATGCATAGTCAGTTCTGGCGTTTTTGGACCCAGATTGAAATCCATCCAGGTGCGACCATTGCTTCCGGTGTCTTTATCGACCATGGAGCGGGCCTCGTTATCGGGGAAACGGCCATTGTTGAAAAAGGCGTCATGCTCTACCACGGGGTGACCCTTGGGGGAACAGGGAAGGATGTCGGTAAACGCCATCCAACGGTTCGTGAAGGAGCCTTGGTCTCCGCTCATGCTCAGGTCATCGGTCCGATTGAGATTGGGGCCAAGGCCAAAGTAGGAGCGGGAGCGGTCGTGGTCTCCGATGTACCGAGTGATGTGACCGTTGTCGGAATCCCTGCTAAGATTGTTCGTGTTCACGGTAAGAAGGATGAGCCAATCATTCACCAAGAAGAAGAAAAACGCGAATACTATGTGAATAAGATGGAGCATGCTAAGGAAGCCAGTCATCGGTCTTCTAGTTTGTAAGGAGATCGCTACGTGATTCAAGCAACCAATACATTGACTGACCACCAACTACTGGAAGCAAAGGCCCTTATTGCCATCTGTCAGAACGATGACGGAACTTTTCGGGATCCTTATCTCTCCAATATGCTCAATTTTGATCCCGATATGCCCGCCTTTTTCCTTTATTATGAAAAAGGTGAACTTGTTGGCCTATTAACGGTTTATGCAGATGACCCAGATGTGGAAGTAGCGATCCTGGTCCACCCCAATCATCGTCGTCAAGGCATTGCGCGAGCTTTATATAGAAGTTTTGAGACAGAAACGGCATCTTATCCCATTGAGTCTGTAACTTTTCAGACAGAGCGTGTTTTTCTAGAGCGCCATCCTGAGTTTGTCAACAACTGGGGACTGGTCGAGGATGAAGAGACAGAAACCTGGTTAGGTAAGGATAGAAGACCTTATCCGTTAGCAACTGTTTCCAATCTGGACGTTTTGTTAGCAGATCGTTCCTATCAGGATCAAATTAGTCAGTTGAAATTTCAGGCATTTTCAGAGGAACATGAATCTAAAGAAGTTGTGGATAGATATGTCGCTAAAGCTCTGAAAGATCCAGAAAGTTGCCTATATATTTTATTAAAAAACGGTCAGGTTATTGGAACTTGTACAGTTGATTTATCGAGTAATACGAATTACCTCTATGGTTTGGCAATAGCTGAACTTGAACGTGGAAAAGGCTATGGGAGCTACCTGGCAAAATCCCTCGTCAACAAACTGATTGAGCAAAATGACAAGGCTTTTCAGATTGCCGTGGAAGACAGCAATGTAGGTGCCAAACGTTTGTATGAAAAGATTGGCTTTGTCAAACAGACTCAGGTGGTTTATTTGAAGCCAAAAGAGTAGAAACAGAAAGGAAATGAAGCGTGTTAAAAATTTATGATACCATGTCTCGTGATTTGCGAGAATTTGTCCCCATCGAGGAAGGGAAGGTCCGCATGTATGTTTGTGGGCCAACAGTTTACAACTATATCCACGTTGGGAATGCCCGTTCAACGGTAGCCTTTGACACGATTCGTCGCTACTTTGAGTATTGTGGCTACGAAGTTGCCTATATTTCCAACTTTACCGATGTGGATGATAAGATCATCAACCGTGCCAAGGAAGAAGGCATTACTCCTCAGGAAGTGGCGGATAAGTATATCGCGGCCTTTCGTGAAGATGTGACGGCTCTTGGGGTCAAGCCTGCAACCCGCCACCCTCGTGTTGTTGAGTTTATGGATGACATCATTCGTTTTGTCGCTGACTTGATCGAAAAAGGCTATGCCTACGAGAGCCAAGGGGATGTCTATTTCCGTGTGGAAAAATCCCACAACTATGCAAAATTAGCCAATAAAACTTTGGAAGACCTAGAACTAGGTGCTTCTGGTCGGACAGATGAGGAAACAGCTCGCAAGGAAAATCCAGTCGATTTCGCCCTCTGGAAAGCTGCCAAACCAGGTGAAGTTTCTTGGGAAAGCCCTTGGGGACCTGGTCGTCCTGGCTGGCACATTGAGTGTTCGGTCATGTCAACGGGGATTTTAGGCGATACCATTGATATTCACGGTGGTGGAGCTGACCTTGAGTTTCCGCACCATACCAATGAAATTGCCCAGTCAGAGGCTAAAACTGGTCAAACCTTTGCCAACTACTGGATGCACAATGGCTTTGTCAATATTGACAATGTCAAGATGTCCAAGTCCTTGGGCAACTTTATTACTGTGCATGATGCCTTGAAGACCATCGATGGCCAAGTGCTTCGTTTCTTCTTTGCGACCCAACACTACCGCAAGCCGATTAACTTCACAGAAAAAGCTGTCCGCGATGCGGAGACCAACCTTAAGTATTTGAAAAATACCTATGAGCAACCTTTCGCCGGAGAAGTGGATCCAGCAGACTTACAAAACTTTGTGGACAAGTTTATTGCGGCTATGGATGAAGATATCAATGCCGCAAACGGAATCACCGTCGTCTTTGAATTGGCCAAATGGATCAATTCAGGTCATTACAACCAAGACGTCAAGGATACCTTGGCAAAGATGTTAGAAGTCTTTGGAGTGGTCTTTGTTGAAGAAGTTTTGGATGCGGATATTGAAGCCTTGATCGCTGAACGTCAGGAAGCGCGGGCTAAGAAAGATTTTGCGCGAGCAGATGCGATTCGCGATGAATTGGCTGCGCAAGGAATCAAGCTCTTGGATACAAAAGAAGGTGTAAGGTGGACACGTGATTGATGTCAATCTAATCAATGGGATCGCCCTTGCCTTTGAAGGGGATGCGGTCTATTCCATGTATATTCGCAGGTACCTGATTTTTCAAGGGATGACCAAGCCCAATAAGCTTCACCAGACTGCAACCCGCTACGTCTCTGCTAGAGCTCAGGCTAGCTTGATTGAAAGCATGCTGGAGCAAGAAATTCTGACAGAAAAAGAGTTGGAGATCTACAAGCGCGGTCGCAATACCAATAGCCATACCAAGGCCAAAAATGCGGATGTCGTGACTTATCGTATGTCGACAGGCTTTGAAGCCGTTATGGGCTATCTTCATATGACGGGTGAGCTTGCTCGTTTAGAAGAATTGATCAACTGGTGCATCCAGCAAGTAGAAGAAGGAAGAAAGCAGTGAAAAATATCAGAGAGTGGTTTCCTCATGCAGAGGTGACGGATCAGGCTCATCCACCAGCTGGTTATGTAGCGATACCCCTTCAGGCTCATCAATGGCTGCTACTGAAGGAAGGAGAGCTAACCGAGCGAGAAAAACAATTGATTTCCTGGTTGGGCGGTGAAGAAGAGGTTGTCCCCAATCCTTGGTACCAATACCTGATCGATGGAAAGGGAGAAGCCCCTCAGGTCATCAAAAAAATGCAGCTCGTCTATTGCCACCTCTCGCACTCAACAGCGGAAGGGATGGCTTCTTGGTTAGAGATGATGCAGACACTCTTGCCCAACTTCCGAGCAACCTTGCAACTGAGTGGACAGGACTACGTGCTCATTCTGGACCAAGACCAGTCTTTGCCTGTGGCCGATATCTTAAAAGATACTGTCTCTGCTATGGAGTATGATTTTAACATTCGTTTATCTATCCTGGTCGGGCAAGTATGGGCCGACTCAAAGGAAGGAAAAGTGTCTCCGGTTATCCGAGCAGAACAGGCGGTCTTTCGAGCTTGGATCCGAGAAGGGCATCAAGGTGTCTATCGCTTTTCCCAACTCTATCTGTGGGGAATCGAGCAGGCAGGTCTGGATCTTACTCCAATCAAAGAAAGCTTGCATCAGTTGATTGAAAGTCAAGATCAATTGCAAGACATCATTGTCGCTCTTTGGGAAAATGGGGCAGTCGTGACCAAGGCGGCCCAGCAACTCTATCTCCATCGCAATTCGCTCCAATACAAGATGGATAAGTGGGAAGAGCTAACGGGTCTTCAGTTGAAAAATCTGACAGATCTGGCTCTTTGCTACCATTTAGTCTTGCAAGATGTCATTTAAACGGAATCAATCGAGAGTTTTGTGCAACTTGCACAAAACTCTTTTTCTTTTTTGTGAGACTTGCCATAGATTTGTAAAACGTTTTCATTTACAATAGAACTATAAAAATCAAAGGAGTACCATCATGGTAGAATTAAATCTTAAAAATATTTACAAAAAATATCCAAACAGCGAACACTACTCAGTTGAAGACTTCAACTTGGACATCAAAGACAAAGAATTTATCGTTTTCGTAGGTCCTTCAGGATGTGGTAAATCAACGACTCTTCGTATGATCGCTGGTCTTGAAGATATCACAGAAGGTGAGTGTTCAATCGATGGCACTGTTGTAAACAACGTGGCACCTAAAGATCGTGATATCGCCATGGTATTCCAAAACTACGCTCTTTACCCACACATGACTGTGTACGATAACATGGCCTTTGGTTTGAAATTGCGTAAATACAGCAAGGAAGATATCGACAAACGTGTACAAGAAGCAGCTGAAATCCTTGGCTTGAAAGAATTCTTGGATCGTAAACCAGCTGACCTTTCTGGTGGTCAACGTCAACGTGTGGCCATGGGACGTGCCATTGTCCGTGATGCAAAAGTATTCTTGATGGACGAACCTTTGTCAAACTTGGATGCTAAATTGCGTGTATCCATGCGTGCTGAAATCGCGAAAATCCACCGCCGTATCGGAGCTACAACGATCTACGTAACTCACGACCAAACAGAAGCGATGACACTTGCTGACCGTATCGTTATCATGTCTGCTACTAAAAACCCTGCAGGTACTGGTACAATCGGACGTGTAGAACAAATCGGAACTCCTCAAGAAGTTTACAAAAATCCAGTGAACAAATTTGTAGCTGGATTCATCGGAAGCCCTGCGATGAACTTCATTAACGTGAAATTGGAAGGTGGACACATCGTTGCTAATGGATTGAATTTGAAAGTTCCAGAAGGTGCTTTGAAAGTTCTTCGTGAAAAAGGCTATGATGGTAAAGAATTGATCTTTGGTATTCGTCCAGAAGACGTGAATACAGAAGCTGCATTCCTTGAAACTTTCCCAGAATCAGTTGTGAAAGCTACGATCTCTGTGTCTGAGTTGCTCGGTTCTGAATCTCACTTGTATTGCCAAGTTGGTGACAACGAATTCATCGCTAAAGTGGATGCGCGTGACTACCTTGGAACTGGTGCAACCATCGAACTTGGATTTGACTTGAACAAAGCTCACTTCTTCGACAAAGAAACTGAAAAAACAGTATACTAATACCTACTGACACTATAGAGACTGAGACGATTTGTCTCGGTCTCTTTCATTTTAAGGAGACAAGACATGGAAAAAGACTGGTGGAAGGGGAAGGTCGCTTACCAGATCTACCCAAAAAGCTTTAAGGACAGCAATGGTGATGGTGTTGGGGATTTAAACGGAATCACGGAGAAACTCGATTACCTTCAACAGTTGGGGATTGATATTCTCTGGTTATCGCCTGTTTACAAGAGCCCTTTTATTGATCAGGGCTATGATATTTCCGATTATTATGCTATTGACCCCCTTTTTGGGACCATGGAAGATATGGAAGAGTTGATTGCGGAAGGTAAGAAGCGGGGCATTTCCATCATTATGGACTTGGTGGTTAACCACTGTTCCAGTCATCACGAGTGGTTCCAAAAGGCTTTAGCAGATCCAGATGGTCCTTATGCGGACTACTTTTACTTCATCGAAAGTGACAAAGAACCCAACAACTGGGAAAGTTACTTTGGGGGCAGTGTTTGGGAACCGGTTCCTGGAACCAATAAGTACTATCTCCATTCTTTTCATAAGGACCAGCCAGACCTCAATTGGCAAAATCCTGTCTTGCGCGAAGAAATTTACAGGATGATCAACTGGTGGTTGGACAAGGGAATTGCGGGCTTTAGGATCGATGCTATTATCAATATCAAAAAAGATCTAGAATGGCGTTCGCTTCCATCTGATCGCGAAAATGGCTTGGTCCCAGTACCGGAGTCTCTAGTGAATGCCCAATCGATTGAACCGTTCTTGCAAGAGTTAAAGGAGCGAACCTTCGCCAAGTACAATGCCTTCACAGTAGGGGAAGTGTTCAATGAAACCGACGAAGAGTTACATTTCTTTATCGGAAAAGATGGCGTTTTCTCATCGATCTTTGATTTCAAACAAACCTGCTTAGGGCAGGAAGGAAAAGGCTGGTTTGACCATAGTCTTCCAACAGCAGATGAACTCAAGGAAAGTATTTTCCAAGCGCATGAGCGCGCAGATAGTATTGGAGTTCTCTCGACCATCATTGAAAACCACGATGAGCCTCGTGGGGTGTCCCATTATATTGCTGAAGGTCCAGTAAACGACACCAGTAAAAAAGCTTTAGGGACTATTCAGGTTTTGCGCAAGGGAATTCCGTTTATCTATCAAGGCCAAGAAATTGGAATGGAAAACCAAGTCTTTGAATCAGTAGAGGACTTTGATGATATCGCGACCATCAATGGCTACCATGTGGCTAAAGAAGCTGGTTTGAGCGAGGAAGAAGCCTTAGCAGTGATTGCCAACTACAGCCGAGACAATGCGCGGACACCGATGCAGTGGACAAGAGAGCCAGGTCTGGGCTTTAGCGATGGACCAGCCTGGCTGATCAGTCCCAAACCAGATTATTCCATTAATGTGGAAGACCAGGAAAAGGATCCAGATTCTATTTTGAATTATTACCGTCAGCTGACGGCCTTGTATCGTCATCCCCTCTATGGGAATACCATCCGGTTTGGAGATATGATCCCAGCTTATCGGGACCGTGAGAATATCATCGCCTTCGAACGCCGTGGGGACAAGCGTCTCATGGTAATCAGCAATTTCCAAAATCGCCAGGCCACTTTGGAGTTACCAGCTCCGATTAAAACGCTCGTTTTAAATAATACTGCTGGGTTGTTCCAAGAAGGAGACCAGGTATTAGAATTGGCCCCTTACCAAAGCATTGTGCTGGAATTGGTGGAATAGAAAGAACCTTCGCAAACGCGAAGGTTCTTTTCATGTCATCCAAGTCTAAACCTGGGACTTATTCCACTTCTTTCTTTTTCAAGAGAAGGAAGCCTCCGCTAACGGCTAGCAAGAAGCCTGAAAGAATGAAGTGCGCCGTTGTGTCTTCTCCAGTTTGTGGCAATTGTGCCTTGGATGGACTTTCTTGGAAGCTTTGTCCCACTTGGTAAGTCAAGGCTTGCACACTTTCTCCATTTTCAGTTGTCATTTCTTTTTGTGGAAGGAGAACTTTAGGAGTCTCCTTCTTGGTCAAGATTGGTTGTGGAGCGGTTGTTTGGTTATGAATTGGAACTACCACTTGATCTGGTTCTTTAGCTGGGACGTAATCCATCAAGCTAGCCAACTTGCTGCCAAAGATCGCGTTGGTTACCCAGCGGAAGAAGTGGACAGGGTGTTGACGGTTGGTTGGATTTCCTGCATAGACAAAGAGTGGTTGTCCCATCAGTTCTCCAGAGATGGCCATGACTTTGTTGGCTAGAACATCGTTATGTGGCCACCAACCTGCAATATAATAATCACTCGAAGCGATGCTCATCAAGGTTTTGAAATGCTCTGGAACCTTTTCAATCCAGTTTCCTGAGTTGGAGTAGAAGAGGGTATTCTTCTTGTATCCGCTGGTCAATGGATCCTGATCATCAATGATCGCTTTCATCAAGCCTTCGTAGTCGCTACCGCCTTTTAATTTTTCAGCGTCAAATCCTGCAAGAACTCCCAATTTTTCCAGTTTCTGCATGGCTTCCCCGCCGATGACGAGAGTTGGTTTCTTACCAAATATGGAAGCATCAAAGCGGTTGCTTTCCAAAATAACAACATCCGCTTCTTCTGGAGTATTGACAATTTGGAAGCCTAATTTTTCAAGGACCAGACTAGTATGAGCAGGCGCATCGACTCCAGCCCAATTATAGTGGTAGTTTGGAGAGTAGACCTTCATCGGTTTCAAGGTTGGCCCGCTTGGTACCTTGTAGAGGGCATCACCATAGATGGCATAGTTTGGCAGGAGTGAAGCAAAGGTATCGCGGTCAACGATGTAGCCATCATCTGTTAGGTAGACAGATTTTCCTTGGGAAATGGCCTGGTTGATAGCTTTAACGGCACTGGCTGAGGTATTTGCGATCACATAGTAAGGAGCTTTTGGATCGATCTCAGAAGTACGAGTCGCACGGGTAGTGGTGACTTCCCCTAATTTTCCATTGAAAAGACCATCCGCAAAGACAGGTTCGGACTTGAACCCTCTCATATCTGGGAAGTTAACCAGCAATTCTGCGTACATCGCAGCCCAGGCAGATTCGTTGGAGCCCTTGTAGAGAATATGGTTGGCATAGCCCCGTTTGGCTTGGGCCATATCAATGACTAAGTCTCCTTTTTTATAGTTGCCAATATCTTCTTTGAGCTCTTTGACGAGGACACCATTGCGTTTGAAGTAGTCGATCATATTGAAAGCTTCTTGGGCATCGTTGTCTTTGTCGAGGCTCATCGGGATGACATAGTAGTCTGGGAAGAATTTTGGACGACCGTTTTTCACACGTCCAACGATTTCCCCATTTGGGCCAACCAGTTCATTTTCAGCTTTTGGATCTTCAGTTTTATTGAGACCACGCAGGTAGAAGTTGAGACGCGTCTCAAGGAGACGGTCTGGATCTTGGTTGAGGAAGTCAATGCCGCCTAGGACAGCATTGCGTCCAGCCTTATAGGATTCTTGGTTGGATTCTGGTATTTCAATGGTGTGGCCCAAGATGCCGTGATAGACAGCATAGACACCTGTATAACCTGAGAAGGAATCATCCCAGCCATCTCCCCAATCCAGTTTTGGAATGATGTAACTGTCGTATTTGGAATTGGCAACTCCAGCCCGGCCCATATGATGGGCATTTTCCAGCATGAGGTTGGACATGAGGTCGTATTCAAAGTTCGGATCATGTGGAGGTGTTGCAGGTTCGATTAAGAATTCTTTTACAAAACCGTGTAAGTCGTAGAGAGCGATCGGATTCCACTTGTTGATCATTTGGATGACGGTCCGGACTTCAGGGTTGGTTTGGTAGCTGGCATCGCGGTTTGGATCCAGTCCATTGGCCAAAGCACGCAGGTTGAGAGCATCCCCATCAGGGTTTTCCGTGAAGTCAAACAAGAAGATAAATTTGTTTAGGAGAGTTGGGATGTCCAGAGTTACATTCTTGACGTTACCAGCTTCGTCTGTCGTTTTAAAAGTGACTTGATTTTCTGTAGCGAAGGTACGGAAGAGTCCAGTGATGATGTCAATCCCAGGTTGTTCGTCCGCATGCGTATTATGAACCAGGACAGGTAGTTTGTAATCCAAGGTCTTGTCCTTCAGAGCTGCCAACATCTCGCTTGGTTTGGTCAAAGCTGTAGGATTGGTGCTAGACAGGTAGTGATCGATGCTGGCTTGGTCCTTGCTCACAATTCCCATCTTCATGTCCCGGCCTTGGGCGCTCTTACCAAGGGTTTCTAACTGCACCAAACGATCGGGTTTCGCTTCTTCCTTGGATTTTTCGATAGCAGCTAGCATCTCTTCATGTGTATGGTAGTCTTGGTAAGGTCGAAAAACAAGAGTTTTATTGATGGTCACACCCAAGTCTGCATTGGTTCCGACCAGCTCATGATTGCCGATGTAGTTGCGGTAAGTCCGGCGGATATTATTTGGGCTCCGAAGGCTAAGATCTTCACCAAAGAGATCTTTCACTTCCATATGGAGATCCAAATCATTGCCGTTTGCAGTCTCTGTGATAGTAAGGAATGGATCCTTGCTCAGGGTTCCAGTCTCCATATCCCAGGTTTTCCACTCCGAGAGAGGCTTGTTGTCCAAGGTCCAGTTGATCTTGCCAGCAGCTTGAGCTTTTTCTTGGACTTTGTCATCAATCGTGCTCTTTTCAGAGAGATAAATGGTGCTATCAGCCAATCGTGTCGCTTGGTCAGCGGTCGTTGCAGCACGGTTAGTGCTTGGACTAGCGGCTGGAGCAACTTCTGTAGTAGAAGCCACATCAGAAGTCGCTGCTGCTTCCGCAGAAGTGGCAGGGGCTGCGGTGTCTCCTTTTTCAGCTGTCACAGCTTGCTCAGTAGCGGGTGTCGCTTCAAGGACCGTGCTCGGTTCCGTTTGAGGCGCTTCTAAGCTATCGGCTGATACTTGGCCATGTCCGATAACGGAAAGCAAGACAGCAGCTGAGAGGCTGAGTGTCGTAGTGTACAAATGTTTCTTATATGAAGACTTCATATAGAAGACCCTCCTTAAAAAGTTATTTTCCTACTCCAGTATACCATTTTAGGAAAGCGTTTTCAATAGATCCCGCAATAAAGAAGCCTTTGCATTTGGCAAGGGCTTCTCTGTCTATTCCGTCTCCTGATGAAATTGTTGGTAAAAATCAACCTTGACCTGAATGAAGGTTTCTAAATCTCTTAACAATTGGAGCAAGGTGGCGCGTGTTTCGAATTCTTGCCGAGTCTTGGGAAGAGGGCGTTCGCGGAAGATCGCCAAATACTGAGTAATATCATCTAGAAGATCTTGGGCAGGATTTTCCTGACTTAACTGTTGCGCAGTCTTCTTAAAAAGTTGAGCCAGGATCATACTTTCACTCGCTGCTAACTGACAGCGGTTGACGTTTTCTGCCATATCCCGCAGGATGTCGTTTTGACGCTTGCGCATTTCGAAGTAGTGAATGTGGTAGTTGGTTTGATGAAAAAGGTGGTTGGAATGATCCAGATAGACGAGATTTAAAGCGTCCTTTAGGATACCATCCAATTCCTTGATCAAGCGGGCATCGTTGCGACCATCCCCTCTACCAAGTAATTCCGCAAAACGACCAAGGATCTTTTTCAGTTGGTCTTCGACAACATCATGGTAGTGATCGATCGCAGCCTGATTAGAAGGCATATAGAGATTGGCCAGCAGGGCAAAGCTGGTCCCGATTAAAAAGAGGGCAAGTTCATTGAGCAAGAGCCCCCAGGAAGTAGACTGCTCAATCAAGAGATGGGTGACCAGGACCGTACTAGGCGTGATGCCGATCTGCCATCCCATTAGAAAGGCGCATGGAACATAGAGAGCGATAAAGACTCCCAGTGCCCAAAGGTTGAATCCAAAAAAGGAAAAAGCGATACTTCCGATCACAAGGGCTAGCAAGGTCGACATAAAACGCTGATAGGCTTGCTTGATGGTACTCCGTCGCGTATCAGAGATACTCAAGATGGCAATGACGCCAGCTGAGATGGCATAGGTCAAGCCCAGAGCATAAGCAAGGGCAGCTGCTAAACAGGTGGCCAAGGTGAGCTTGATGGTTCGTTGAAAAAGAGGCATGGCTTCCTTTCTAGTTCGGTTCCTTCATTAAGATAGATTTGATTTCATTATATCATGAATTGGCCTCAACCTCCTTTCTTGTGGTATACTAGTTCTATGGAAAATAACGATATCGTATACGGTGTTCACGCAGTCACCGAGGCTTTACAAGCCAATACAGGCAATAAATTATATATTCAAGAAGATCTCCGAGGGAAAAATGTCGACAAGATCAAGGCCTTAGCAACTGAGAAAAAAGTGTCGATTTCTTGGACGCCAAAGAAAACCCTGCAGGAAATGACAGAAGGAGCTGTTCACCAAGGCTTCGTTCTTCGTGTGGCAGCCTTTGCTTACACAGACTTGGCAGCGATTTTGAAACAGACAGCCCAAGAAGAGAACCCGCTTTTGTTGATTCTCGATGGCTTGACCGATCCGCACAATCTTGGATCCATCTTGCGGACAGCTGATGCGACCAATGTCTCAGGGGTCATCATTCCTAAGCACCGGGCAGTCGGGGTAACCCCGGTGGTGTCGAAAACTTCTACCGGAGCAGTGGAACACATTCCCATTGCCCGTGTGACCAATCTCAGCCAAACCCTAGACAAGTTAAAGGAAGAGGGCTTCTGGATCTTTGGAACCGACATGAACGGCACGCCATCTCATCAGTGGAATACGGCTGGTAAGTTGGCTTTGATCATTGGTAATGAAGGAAAAGGGATCTCAGCCAATATCAAAAAGCAAGTCGATGAGATGATCACCATTCCTATGAATGGCCATGTTCAAAGCCTCAATGCCAGTGTGGCAGCAGCCATCCTCATGTATGAGGTCTTTCGCAACCGACTATAAATAGTAGAGAGGCAATGATATGAAACGAAAAATCTTATTGGTTGACGGCTACAATATGATTGCCTTCTGGCAGGAGACCCGCCAGCTCTTTCAAAAAAGTGAGCTCGATGCGGCGCGCAACATCCTCCTACAAAAACTGAGCCATTATGCTAGCTTTGAAGGGATCGAAGTCATCTGTGTCTTTGATGCCCAGTATATGCCAGGAGTGCGGCAGACCTACGATGAGTTCAATGTTCAGGTGGTCTTTACCGGTGAGGATGAGACGGCAGATGACTATATCGAGCGCTTGGCGGCAGAGCTCAATACGCCCCTCCACCAGGTATCCGTCGCAACCAGTGACTTACATGAACAATGGACTGTCTTTGCTCAAGGGGCCCTTCGGGTATCCGCGAGAGAGTTAGAGAAACGAGTCGCAGTCGTCAAAGGAAACCTCAATCAGGCGCAGCGAGTGGTTAACGATCAAAAACCACCCATGCGACCGCTCGATCACCAAGTATTGCGACAATTACAAGAAATGATGGGAGACAAGAAATGACATTTGCTATTTTGACTGATTCGACCGCAGATTTAGACCAAAACTGGGCCAAGGAACATCAGGTGACCATTCTTGGCTTGACCATTGAGTTAGATGGGACGGTTTACCAGACAGTAGGCGAAGCTCAATTGACCAGCCCTGAGCTTTTAGAAGCCATGAAAAATGGGGCCAAACCGACAACCAGTCAGGTCAATGTGGGCCAATTTCAGGAAACCTTTAAACAATTTGCCAAAGAAGGAAAAGATCTGCTTTATGTGGCCTTTTCATCGGTCTTATCTGGGACCTATCAGAGTGCAGTCATGGCACGAGACCTGGTTTTAGAAGACTACCCGGAAGCCGTGATCGAGATTGTCGATCCGAAGGCTGCTGGGATTGGAGAGGGTTATCTGGTCATGCGAGCAGTAGCTGCGCGTGATGCGGGTCGTTCATTAGCAGAAGCCAAAGAAGAGATCATGGATCTAGCGCCAAAACTGCGGACTTATTTCCTCGTCGATGATCTCTATCACCTTATGCGGGGAGGCCGTCTCTCAAAAAGTGCTGCGATCATGGGAAGTTTGGCCAGCATCAAACCCATTCTCTGGATTGATGCGGAAGGGGAATTGGTCCCAATTAGCAAGGTTCGCGGACGCAAAAAAGCTGTCCGAGAATTACTGGAGCTGATCAAAGCCGATATCGGTGAAAGCACAGCCTTGGTATCTTATACCAACGATCTAGAAGGAGCCGAAGCGTTGAAGGCAGAAATGCTTGTACTTGATGGCATCGACGAAGTTCTTGTGATGCCTCTTGGACCAGTCATCTCCGCCCACGTCGGTCCGAATGCCTTGATCGGATTTGTCATAGGAAAAGAAAATCGCAAATAATTTTCCAAATCGGTTGACTTTTATCTTAGAATTTTGATACAATAGTAGGCGGTATTGTTTACCCCATTTGTAAGGCCCCGGAACCTTTCAAATAACTCGCGGACCGGAACATCCGCCCTGTAAACAAAAACGACATTCATATAGGAGAAATCATGAACAAAACTACATTCATGGCTAAACCAGGCCAAGTAGAACGCAAATGGTACGTTGTTGACGCAACTGATGTACCTCTTGGACGCCTTTCAGCAGTTGTTGCTAGCGTGCTTCGCGGAAAAAATAAACCAACATTCACACCTCACACTGATACAGGTGACTTCGTAATCGTTATCAATGCTGAAAAAGTTAAATTGACTGGTAAAAAAGCAACTGATAAGATCTACTACACTCACTCAAACCACCCAGGTGGATTGAAATCAATCTCTGCTGGTGAACTTCGTTCTAAAAATGCAGTACGTTTGATCGAGAAATCAGTTAAAGGTATGCTTCCACACAATACTCTTGGCCGCGCTCAAGGTATGAAATTGAAAGTATTTGTTGGAGCTGAGCACACTCACGCTGCACAACAACCAGAAGTTCTTGATATTTCAGGACTTATCTAAGGAAAGGAACAATAAAGTATGTCACAAGCACAATATGCAGGTACTGGACGTCGTAAAAACGCTGTTGCACGCGTTCGCCTTGTTCCAGGAACTGGTAAAATCACTGTTAACAAAAAAGATGTTGAAGAGTACATCCCACACGCTGACCTTCGTTTGGTCATCAACCAACCATTCGCAGTTACTTCAACTGTAGGTTCATACGACGTTTTCGTTAACGTTGTAGGTGGTGGATATGCTGGTCAATCAGGAGCTATCCGTCACGGTATCGCTCGTGCCCTTCTTCAAGTAGACCCAGACTTCCGCGATTCATTGAAACGCGCAGGACTTCTTACACGTGACTCACGTAAAGTTGAACGTAAGAAACCAGGTCTTAAGAAAGCTCGTAAAGCTTCACAATTCTCAAAACGTTAATCAATACGATTATATCAACGTTTACAGACATTCAAGAATTTTCTCTTGGATGTCTTTTTTTGTTCAAAAAACTAAAGTTCACCCCAAAATTCACCCCAAGTTCACCCTATTGCTTTTTGAGACTTCTAAAGGCTATTTCTCCTGCTGTTTGATTTACTTTTTCAGTAGTATTGACATAAGTCTTCGTTATTTGGATGTCACTATGAGTAAGTGCTTCTGAAATAGCATTTAATGATGTTCCAGCCTGTCTTGCCAGAGTTGCTCCAGTGTGTCTTAATTTGTGAGGAGATGCTGGAGGAAGTTCAGGATGTCTTCTTCGAATAGAATTCATTCGATGATTAAGATAATCAATATGAAGTGGAACGTTAATACCGTTTGTTCTATTATTGTATGTGAAAACGAATTGCTTTTCATTCTGTCTGATTCCAAACAGCTTTAGTTGCTTTTTTTGTTCTATTTTCCAATCGATCAGGATATTCATTAGTTCTTTAGGTGCTTTAAATAGAGTTTTTTTATTTCCTTTGGTTGATTTAACATTTCCGAATTTGTCTAATGCTTGTTCAATGAGAATTTCATTTTTTTCAAAATTGATATGTTTCCATTGGAGAGCGTAGGTTTCTGATTTTCTATCTGATAAAAAGAATGTCGTATAGAACAAAGCATAATCTTTTAATTCCATTCGATCATTTTTTAGATCGTCATCAAATGCTTGTAGCCATTGTTTAAGTTCTTCCTCATTTAATGCTAGGTCTTCAAACTTTTTACTTTCTTTGAGGGCTAATTTTTTATTAGCTTTAATTCTACTGATTGTCTTTTTTACCTTATTGACTTGAATATATTCAAGCTCTTCTGCCCAGTCCAAGACAGAATTGACGTACCCTCTAATGGATTTAAAGTTGGCATAAGAATTCGATAGTGGAGTAAGAAGTGACAAAACTAGTTGTTTATTTTCATTGAGATGATCAATAGAATAATTACCTAGGACTGGAAGAATTTGCAAACGAAAGAGATTTTCTGTTTGAAAGACAGTTACTGCTGTAGGTGGTTTAATAGTAGCAGTGGCTTGCCCTGCTTTATAGGGTTCTAGCCAAATATCTTTGTAAAAATCTTTGAATAGGATGTCTCCTTTCCTTTGAGATAAAGAAGAAGACCTTCCTAAACGTGCATTTTCAATATCAACAGCTAACTTAATCTCTGCTTCCTTTGCTTCTCTGCGAGTTTTGAATCTTTTTTCAAATCGTTTACCGATCCCTAACTTTCCTTGGACGTCATCTGGTATGTATACCCTTAGCCTATAGGATCCATTTTTTGTTTTTAAAATGCCCATTTTTTCCTCCTTATGCGCTTATCTCTAGTCGAGTCATCCACTGATTGATACTTTCTTTGCTGAAACGAATGGACTTTCCGACTCGAATATACGGTAGTCCCATTGCAATCCAGATATCAAGAGTATTATGTGAAATTCCTAGATAATGACAGGTTTGTTTTTTGTTCAGAAATGGAGTGTCTAATCCCATATCTTCTTTGAAATGATGAATCTCATCTTTGATAAGAGTTGCGATCATTTTTTGAATTTCTTGTGTCTGTTCTTCTGGTAATTGTACTAACATATTTTTTCCTTTCTAATGTCCAATAACATAGGTAAATTGTTTGGCAGTTTCTGCATCAAACGTGCGGTAACTAATGATCCCCAATCCTTTTACATTACACTCTGAGACGAGAATTGAACCATCTGATTTAACCTGTTCCACAAATGAAATGTGCCCGTATATTGGATCAGCTCCAGCTTGTCCAGGGGCAAATGATAGAGCAGAGTGTTCTGTTGGTGTATGGGTTATTGTGAAACCAGGCTTATTCATCCATTGTCCACCATTTCCCATAAATGGATCAAAGTTGACTCCAACTTGTTTTCCACGGTTGAAGACATACCAGGTACATTGTCCCCATGGATAAGTGCTTGTAATATAGCCAGTAGTGTCAATAGCTGTTGTCAGACTGTAACCTACGGGTATATCATTTGAAGTTACTCCTCCACCATCTCTAGTTTTTCCTGTAGTTTGTTCAGGAGCTTTTGGTGTTCCTCCATGTTCATCAATGAAGGCATCCAGTTTTTGCATGGTTTCTGCACGTCTTTTTCCAGATCCGGTGGTATCTGTGAAATAGACCCCACCATCAGTTGCTGGATTGAGTGTTCCATTCGCAAACTTTTTAGCTTTGTCATCTTGAATTTTGAAGGTTTGGTTTTTATTTCCAATGATGGTTTGCTGGGTTAATCCAACAACAGCAACTTCATCATTAAAGTTATTGGCATATTCTGGATTGGAGTCATAGGCTCCAAAACCAAACATATTGGCTCCAGGATTAGTGGCTACCCCAGCAGTTCCAAGGGAACTTTCATTCAGTGCGATTGCAACGATTCCACGGACATCAAGATTAGATTTAGCTTCCCATTCGAGGAGCTTTTTCCCATTAATTCGGGTCTTATCATAGGAGATTCCTAACGTATCTAAAAAGCCGTCTAATTGCTCTGCTGTGATACCGAAGCGATGAACCAGTAGGTTGTGAGTATAGGGATCTCCATCTGACCAGTGATCCGCATAAGTCACTCCATTTTGGGATTGGGGTGAGCCATTCGTTCCACCACCTCCGACAGCCCCCATAAGGATAATAATAATGAGGACTGGTAGAAAGAGAGGAATGAGACCAGCTAATAGAAACCATTTTAGTTTTTTCATCGAATCTCCTTTCTAGTTAATGTCTTATATAAGCAGTGAACAAAACAGTCCCAAAACGCCATTTTGCATCTAAAACGACTGAATGGGACTTAGTTTGTAGGATGATTTGGTCTCTTTCTTGTTCTGAGACTGGAAATAAAAGAAGGAAATCGACTGAGCGTTTTCCTTCTTGGTAGGCCTGATAAAGAGTTTCTTCAAGAACTCTTGAAAAAGAAGTTCTTGAGCGTATTTTGGTATTCATATCATTCTCCTCTGAGTTGTTTTAAGCGTTCTGTTAATCGGTCTCTTCGTTCAATATTTGTCCGTAATTTATCATCTCGTGTCATGGTTTTCCTATAAGCACGAGTGAAGGCATTGGATCCTTGGGCTTTGTACATGGCTTGAGGATCTTTATATTCCTCTAATTTGCGCTCAATATTATTAATGCGGAGTTGTTTAAATGGAGAAATCCATTCTTCTTTAAGAGTTTGGAATTCCTCGCTTGAACTTGATGTTGACTCCGCTGTGATTGGGGATTCCATTGAAGGAGTTGGTCTTTTTTCTTCAACTGGTTTAACCTTCTTAGGAATTGCCTTTGTTTTCGGAATGTTTGGTTCAGGAGTATCTGGATTTGTTGGCGTCTCAAGCGTTTCCGTTGGGAGTACTTCATCGGGTTGGTGCTCTGATTCCTTATTAGTAAAGAAAGATCCGACATTTTGGAAGTGGCTCTTGGCATTCATCACCATTCCAGCTCCGAAACCAGCGCCTGCTAAGGCAAAGTTCCCAAGGTGTTGAGCAGATGAAAGGCTTCTCGATGGTACTTGTGAAGCCACCTCCCTGGTCTTTGAGACCCCTTTTTCAACTTTGTTTCCAATATCACTTGCCACCATTCGTGCTTTAGAGCCAAGAATGAATTGAATCAGTTCAGCTTTGTATTTCCATAGAAGAAAATATACAAGTCCTTTTGATACAACTGAAATGAGTAGTTTAAAGACAAGGCCAAAGATAATCAAAGATGGAAGTGTTTTAAGGATGCCATCAAAACCTGTAATGACAATGTTTTCGATCATTTTTTCAATATAGAAGACTAACAGAGTTAATAGACTCGTGATAGCTGGAAAAAGAAGCCCACCAAACATGACTTTCAAGACTCCAAAAATCAGATCCTGCATTCTTGGTACAAAGGACATCAATAGCACAATTGGAAAAAGCAGGATCATCATCAGGACGAGTGTCTGAGCAATAACGTTTAACATTTGAATCAAAATAACTGGTATTGCTAATACAAAGGCTTCACAGATTTTGAAGATGACATAAAACATACGAGTAAAGATGAAATCTGGCATAGCTGAAACCCAACGGTTCTTTTCACCATCATCATTGGCTCCATTTCCTAGTTCATCTAGATATTTATTGCGATCTTTAGACTTAACTGCTTTAAAGTTTCCATTCTTATCGCCTGTTCCTAGTACCTTACTATCGTCAAAAGTTTCTTGTTTCCCATCTTGGCTGTTCTTATATTTCCCATTTTCTTGACCTGTATTGACAAAGACATAAGCTTTATAAGAGGTTTCTGCAATATAGCTATCTGCCATGGAATCGCCAATTTTAATGGATTTATTATTGCCATACTCCACCTTGATATTCGTGATATTTTTGGTGACATCTTGAGAGACATGGTTGATAGTATCAAGTAGATACAGACCCCCTGATGTTCCAGCAATTGTTCCAAAGTAACCAAATCCAAGGATGAGAACTAGAAAGACATGAAGGAGAGTCCTTGAAAAAGCTCCTTTCGAAAAGAAAAACTGGTAAAAGAGATAGAAAGCTAGGATTAGAAGCAACATTGAAACGAGTGATTGTTTTGCGACTCCACCAGAACTTGAACCGATGAATCCTTTCCAGATATTCATCGCTCCATTAAAGACATAGTTCTTATAGCTAGAGTAGAGATCAATTTTTTCAAGAATTCGAATCAGCAAAGAAAAGAAGCCCACCACTGCGTTTAGAATGAAAAAGAAGAAGTTGACGAAAAGCTCATTAATCAGAACCCAAGCCCCGTTAAAGGAAGCGAACCCAGTAGGTTCCATATAGGACTTGAGAGAGAAGATATCGACTCCTCTTAGTTTGTCAAAAGCTTCTTGCATGGGTTCACCTCCTAACTAGCGTATTTATTTTCAAGGCTTGATGATACAGTAGCTTTCATTGGTTTTAGAAGCATATCAATATCTTCAAAGATGTTGTGTACGGAAATCATATTGAGATTGCCATAGACGTCATAGTACAGGCATTGGCCAGAGATCATATTGTCAATCCATTCGAGATTGCTTTCAGTGACTTCTAGATTGACATGTTTTAGAATATCTTCTCGTTCTGACTTTTCATAAAAAGCAAAGATGGTACCAAAACCTGTTGTATCATCGTCATTTTCTGCATCATGTACAGATTGAGTAATCAATGCCAAGGTATTGTTTTTGGAGCGTCCAATCCGACGCATATTTTTGATAACGGCTTTTCCTTCTGCAGACTTCATAAGAATCCATGCTTCATCAAAGAACTCAATGGTATCTTCATTTTCATTTCGTTCTCCAAAGTGGGTACAGAAGGCACCAAGCGCAAACATGAGGGCAATAGAATTGCGTTCATGATCTGAAATTTTTGTGGAATCGTCTTTTGGTAGTTTGAGGTTATTGACCTCTAAGATAGTCACCCGTGATTCATAGTTAAGTCCTTGAGTGGTTCCATCTGAAAAGGCTAGTTCCAAGATAGAGTTTGTGACAATTGAAGTCAGATAACGACCAACCGAAGCAATTTCAGAGGAAGTAGAGTCTCTCAGAACTTTTAGGACGTGTTTAAATCCGACTTTCTCACCAGCGACTCGTTTTTCTACAATCGCATTAATAGCTTCTGTGATCGCTGTTTTTTGATCCATCGTGACATCATCTACAGCTTGTAGTAGAAACTCGAGCATATTTTTGGCAACCTCTACAGCTTGTTCTTTATCTAGAACAACAATCGGATCTAAGACTCCGTGGTTTGATGGAAGCGAGCTATCTAGTGTTACAAAGTTAAAGTTCTCAATCTGTTTCTTGCGTTCAGGATAGAGACGTGCAAATTCAGGTGAGTTGATCACTTCTTGGTAGTGATTTCTAAGTTCACGTTTAGGGTCGATATAAAGGGTTTTAACATTTTGTAAAGCCACACTTAAAAAGATGATCTGAGCGAGGAAAGATTTCCCTTGTCCTGTTGCACCCGTAATGATGATATGCGGGTTCTTGGTAATCTTTCCAGCGATATCTTCCTTATTTCCGACTGTCGCATTGTAAAGTACAATGTTCTTTGAGGAATCAATAGCTTTAGCGATATTGTCCCAACGGCCTGTCCAGTTATCTACTCGACCAATATACCAACCGATACGATTTCCAGAAGAAGTATTGGTAAAGGGCATGAGTTCTGAAAAACCACGAGCTGTGACCATATGTGTCCAGGTGCGAGTTTTCTTTTGAAGATTTTCTCCATAGAGCAACGCTTGAAAGAGATAAGGTCCGTCTTGAGAGGCTTCACTAATTTCAACTCCCATATCATCAAAGTAGTTCAAAACCACTTGTCGTCTTTGACGGAGTTGGTTCACACTAGAAGCAGAGATGATAAGATAGGCACCATATTCGATGATATCTTCCTTGTTTCCGACTTTCTTCATTAAGTCCTTGAGGGAGATGGAACCCATGATAATCTCGTCTTGTTGGACAGTATCGGTATTTTCTGCCTCTTCCATGATGTTTCTGTAACGCGTATTCGAGCGTCCCATTCGACCCTTGATTTTACCTGTATCAATGAATTCCGCTTTGATTCGTAGTTCTACGGGAAAGTTCAAACGTTGGATAAATTCGCCTAGGTGAAAGCCATTGAATTGAACAGGAAATTTACCTACAGGAAGAATCGTCACAAAAGAGGATCCATAAGGGCTTTCTAGCTTGAGGAAGCCACCTTTTAAGACTTTGATCAAGGTATCAGTGATATTGAATTGAGCACGATTGGCCAGTACCTCTTTCTTATAGTGAGGGATATAGCGGAGGTATTGCATTCGCTGGTAATAAAAGAGTTCTTCATTGGATAAACGTTTTGCCCGAAGGACAGAGAAGGCTTGGAAAATGGTGAATTCATCACTTTTGTAGTCGTCATACCAGGTGGGGCTTAATTCATATTCATAGCCCAGACCCTTGGCGATTTTTTCAGTGAACTCATTAAAGCTCTCATAGGCCAAGTCTTTGACGGTAGCTCCATGATTTTGTTTGCGTAAGGTCACGCCCACAACCCAGTCAAACTGATAAGGGATTTCCATTTCATCTGTTAGACGATCCACCGTGTAAATAAGAAGTTCTTCTCCTAATTCACGACTGTCATCTGCTAGAGCATCTGAAAAGTCCCGCATTTTCTCTTCTAAGAGATAGTCTTTAGGGATCAGAGATATTTCAAAGAATTTGTTTTTCTGGAGCTTCTTCATCATTTGAGCAACCGTAATTTTGTGTTTGCCCTTTTTTTCATCATCCGTAATCGTGATGGGAGTGTTTGGAATACGGTAATACGCAACGACTGTTTGATCTTTTTTGAGAGCTAGATTTTCATGTGTTTCCCTAATAGGATAAGTTAAAGTAATACTCATAGGTCCTCCTTTTCTATAGATTTGTTTTTTCAAAGACAATTTCTTCTACAGGCTCTATTCGATCTTCATGGTAGATAGCTTTTTTGTTTAGCTTAAAATCCCAGAAGTAAATCAGGTAATCTCCAATAAAGACGTGCATCTTTTTACCGTGAGGCTCGTATTCAGTATAGAATTTAGCCAATTTGTAAGGGAGATACCAATAGAGCAAGAGAGAAATTGAGTGAGTGATTTTTGCGAGTGGCACAAAGATAAATCCTCCAAAGAGTAACATGGCCACAAAAACGATGATAAAGACAATGAAAAAGGACAACTGCATCGGTGTCGCAAAGTACCATAGTCGAGTGCCCTTTTTTGTCTTGATTTCTTGGATCCAATAAGGAGCATTTAGGCCCTTACTGTAATCATAAAGTCTTTCTTCATTCATACTTAAAGTCCTGATTCAATACCGAAGAGTCGCAGGAACCAGCCGACTGCTTTTAGGATATCTTGTCCTTTCGCAATAGAAACAATAACGGCATAGAAACCAACGACAGAGAAGAGTTGAAGCCAGGAGCTGTTCCGCCAAGCCTTGATCGCTAAGAGCACGGCAATGGCTGTCAGGATCCAAATTCCGTCGCCCTGGAGGAAGGTTCGTAGATTGTTTGTATTCATAGAGTTCTCCTATTCTTTATCATTTGCATAATTCAGTGGAATGGTGTGTTCTAGTTTTGAGACATAGTAGGTCTTTTCTTTTTCTGAGAGAGTAAAGGTGAAGTTTTCCGAGTGAGTGGTACCTCCAACTTCAAAGGTAGCTTGGACATAAGCGATTAAATCATCACCGTCCTGTTTGAGATAAGTGTAGTCGATCGTTTTGAAAGTGCTATTTGCGATGATATCCACATCCTTAGCAATCAGATTAAGATTATCTTGGCTTGTGGTGTAGTTGGTAAAGAAGACCTTGAGGAATTTCTCTACTTTCTTACGCTCACTGTCTGAAAAATGATCATTGGCAGTGAGTTGGAGCTTATCATCTTCGCTAAAGTGTCCAGCTTGTGAGGATTCAATGGCAGAAAACCAAGGAAGGCCAGAAACGTAATATTTTCCATCTTTTTCATCAAATGGAATATTGAAACCTGTCACAATTTCTTTTTCTTCTGTGTTGTTATCCCGATGGATGCTTTCCTTGTATTTAACCTTATAGGTCGCAACTTTTCCTTCTACAGTCACTAACTGAGAATAGAGAAGTGAGCTGGGGTTTCGAACTTGCCCTTGAGATTTTACATCAGGGATGAAGTTGTAAAATTTATTTAAGTAGTCCACTTGCTCTTTTTGTTTTTCACCTTCATTAGGAAGTGTGAAATAAGCATATACGTAATCATTCAAGTAATACTGGAGTTTATAGTCATATTTTCTACTAGACTCCATTGGCTGTGCTTTTTGATTTTTTGTTGCCTCCACTTGAGCTTGTAGTGTTCCTACCTTATTTGAGAGTGTGATAGCACGGACAGATCCTAAGAGACCAACAAAAAGGAGGAAAGAAATTCCTCCTATGACTGCAATATTGACGGTCTTTTTATTGGTAACTTTTAGTTTTGGTGGACCTCCTTTTTTCTCCACCTTTTTAAAGTGTGAGAGATATTCTTTTGCTTGAAGCAAATAGCGTTTAGCTTTATCCATATATCCTCCTTTAGAGACCAGCAAGCTCAATGAGCTTTGAGCCTTTCGCATAGAGGCGCTTATTGGCTTTTTCGATCTCGCCATTAATGTAATAGTAGCCTCGCAACTCAGTTTGGAGTTGTTCGATCAAGTCAGGTTTTAGATCCTTGGCTTCTTCTTTTTTAAGGAGACTATTTAATTCACCAGCCTTGGTCCAAGCCTCTCTATGATCTTTCTTTTTCAGTAATTCTCCCAGTTCATTTGTGACTTGAGAGACTTTCTTTTCAAAAATAGTTTTAGTAGCCATTTCAATTTCCTTTCTAAATTTTTCTTGATTGTCTTTGATGGTCTTTTGGATATAAGTAATGAGTGACGGGCGCATTTTCTTATTTACGCTCAATACTTGACCATCTAACGTGAAACAGGCATGTTCATAGGTATAAAATCCTCTACTATCTGGAAGTTCTTCTGTACACCTACCAGCGCATTCATAGTAGAAGTCCTTATCTTTTCTTAAAATGATATACATATACCAAAATTCATGTTCTGGAAGAAGCAGAAAATCTGCTTGATAAATCTTCTTTAGCATCTCAAGAAGCCTCAAGCAGATCATCGTAGCCTAGAGCTTGGTAGATAAAATCTGAATCAAACCAGAGCCAGTCATTGATTTGTCCTTCTGTTGGCGTATCACCAGAGAAGATATCTTCACAAATGACGGTTAGGGTATCCACTCCACCACGTTCACGGACAGTGTTCAAGGTGGTTAGTCCACCAGACCAAGCTTTAAAGTTTTCTAGTGAATTGATTTGAACTTTGTATTCCATATAGTTTTTCCTTTCTAGTGTTCATAGTGTTTATTGGCTTTGAGAAGTCGTAACATGGCTTTTCCTCGATCAGTAATCTCTCCGCTGTTCTGAATCATCTTCATGTATTCTGTTTGGAGGATCTTGTCTGCTTCAGTGACTAGTGCAAGAGAGTTAGCAACTTGATAGGTAAGCCAGCGAATCGTTCGCTCAATACTGTATGGTTGTGGGTTGGTTGAGAGTTTTAAGGGTTCGACACCCCCAAAGAGACGTTGCCATTTTTCATCGGGTTTATAGGCTCCAAAGCGAGTGAGACCATCATAGACTTGGATTTCTTTATTGACGATACCTCTTGCGATTTCTCCGAGATCTACACCATTGATGTATTCCTCCACAATGCCTTGAGCTTTCTGATCTGAAAAGCGGAGTTCATAGCGATTCCAGATACCAAAAATCTCCAAGGATTCGTCCAAGGAGATGTTTTCCATTCGAGCTATTTCATAGCGCTTTTCATAAAAGTTGAAGTAGAGTTGACTTTGACGACTTCCAAAATAAATGGACAAGCCGTGATTAGCTTCCATGTCTTCATTATCTGTGAAAGATCCACCACCCGTGATATTCCATTTCTTGATCGTATCTAGAACAATCTCTTTGGAATAGAGTTTATCAATCAATTTGGGAATTTGAATTTGTTCGTCCTCGTGACCATACCCTTTATAGAGTTCATCGAGAGCGATATCGAGTCGCTTCACCCGAACATCTTCATAGGAATAAAGAATGTTTTGAAGAAAGATCTGCCAAGTGATTCCCTTGTCTTCTAGAAGCAATTCCAGCTCACGGCATCCTTGACCAGATAGTTGAAGACAAGTTTGGTAGTCATTGGTTACAGACTTATCAAAGAAATCAAAAATCCAGATATTCCCTCGTTGCCATAAGTGGGTATAGTTCATGAGACGGGTTTCTTGGTCTGTAAATTCGCTTAGGTGACAGTGAAGGAAGTTTTCACAGAAAGCGTCTAAATCCTTTAATCGAGGAAAGGTCAATCGTAGATAGTCGATCTGAGCCCGAAGACTGTTTTTATCGCAATCTTGATAGTAACCAAGTCTTTCTTTAAGTTCTCTAAACTTATCAATCGTCAGTCCTCTTTCGCCTGTTTCATAAGAGCGGTAGGTTCGTGTAGGAAGATCAACAGCTTGTGCAAATGCTTTTTGACTAAGTCCTGTTTGTTTTCTGAAATTCTTAATATGAAAAGGACTAATTTTGTCCATTCATCGCAACACCTCTTTCTAACAAAGTGACACACTTTTTTGACGAAAGTGACACACTTCATAAAAATTGAAAACCCAACTCCCATAAGGAATGAGGAGGGGTGGACTTGGCGTATTTGCCAAATGTAACCCCCCTATTAGAAAACGGGGGTTGAAGTTTCATCATGGCCTAGAGACTTCGGGCTACGGTCTGCGCCTGACCTGCGGTCAGGCTTGCCCTTGCCCTTGTCCTAGCCCATGATGAACAATCGTCGCTTCAACTGCTTTTGGATAAGACCTGCGTCCGCCCTCTTCAAATTGAGCGAGGATTTCAAGAAGAAGTTTTTCTTGAAAAGGATCCACTAGAATAGCGGATACAGTCCGTTCAAAGATGATCCCTTGTTCTGTTAAGAGATAGATAATCTTGCGTAAGGTTGGCATTTTAAGATTTTGTTCATCCGCAAATTCCTTGAGTGGTCTTTTGTTTGGTTCGTTTTCTATAGTCTCCTCTTCCTCTATAGGATCAATTGTTTCAACTGTTGGTTTATATTCTTCAAATACTGAGAATTCTTCTCCTTCAAACTCCATAATGGGAATTTTAGAGTAGGCATCGTAGAAGGAAAAACCTTGATCAAGCGGAACATAAGGAGAGAAAAACTCACCAGCCAGCTCGCCATTATTTGCGATATAGCCCCGTCCTTTGACCTTTACTCCATTGATTTCATCTAGCTTTTTGAACTCTTTGGTTTTATTAGCATCTCCAAACATCATGTCATATCCTGTTGATTCTAAATGACCGACGGAGAGACGCTTCATAAAGTTATCCCGAAGAGCAGTTTTAATAAATTCACCGTCGGGCCGTTGCATAGCAAAGATGATAAAGACTCCAGCTTGACGTCCTTCTAGAACTAATTGTGAGAGGTATTCCATGAGTTCTGACTGTTGGCTATAGTCACGGTCAATTTTTGCCATAAGAGCTGCCCACTCGTCCACCAGAATGAATTTTGGTTTCATGTCATAGTGAGTAAAGTTCTTTCCAGCTTGGAATTTTGGCGAAGTGGACATCCGTTCATAGCGTTTTTCCATGAACTCTACATTCTCTTTAAAACAGTTGATGATATCTTCCTTACTAGTATAAACACGGCCATGAAAGACTGGAATTTTCTTTAATCCAGCAAGGTCCGAATTCTTTGGATCACAGATATCGACAAAGCCGATTTTAGCCAGGGCGTAGATAATGGTCATGAGAACAACGGTTTTTCCTCCACCTGTTCCACCACCGATGAGAAGATGAGGTTCTTCGATATAATCCCAAGATACATCTTTCATGAGCTGGAGTTTGGATCCCTTGACTTTTACTTCATCGATGGTGACTCTGCTATCAATTCGGTTAATAGCAATTTCATACTTGATAAAGAGATTATCAAAGGTTTTATTACGAAAGTCCCCGTTAAACATGACTTCAAGCGTAGCTCCAAGGTTGAGGAAGCGATCTTGAAATTTATTGCCTTCTAGAATGAAACTTACTTCAATCTTGTAGCGAGACTGCTTGATATACACTTGAGGTAAGGTGATTTTTTCAATGATCTTGTTTTCACGTTTAACCTTTTTAACGAGATAGAGGTTATTCTCTAACAAAAAACGAGAGAGAATTCGAAGACTATTGAGCTTTTGAAAAAAGAGCATCTTCCTGTAGCAAACCCGATTGATAAACCAAGAGAAGATTAAAGAAAAGAGAAGTCCAGCTACTAGAAAATAGCCTTGAGGTAAGGGATGGACTTTTAATTCTTCTAGATGTAAGTAGCTGTAATAACTAATAGCCAACAAAAAAGGAAACCACCAGATAAACCATGTGATTCCCTTTAGTTTACGATGAAAAACTCGAACTCTTTTTCCACGATAGGTAAAGAGTTTCATCCTGTATCACCTCCTAGTTTTCCTTCTTATTTTCTACTGGTTTGTTTTCTTTAGTCGGTGCGCCTCCAGTTTTTTTCTTGATTTTAGAAGCAAAGAGCTTATAGATATCATTGCGATTGACGTGAGTATGTGTGATAACAATATCTTCCAATTCAACCTCTTCTCGGTATTTAATACCCAGGTCCTCGATCTCAGACTCAGACATATCTGCGATAGTGAAAAAGAGTGTTTCGTGCTGGACAGAAGAATGAATCCCTACGACAATTCCACGGATCTCACCTGTATTGACTTGGACAAATGATCCATCAGGATTTCGTTGTGAGCGATCCACTTCAAAGATGATATCAGGGCCCTCAATGCCTCGGAAAGTCAGTTTTCCAAGGACAGCTGGGACATCTAGTCCATCTGTAATAACACGATAAGTCTTGTCAGCAATTTGTAGTTTTTCTCCGTAGTTTAATCCAATTTTAGCCATGTGATTTTCTCCTTTTATTTCTTATTTTTTAATTACCAATTTTTCCGCAAAGACATTAAGATAAGGTGCAACAGTATTGCCATTTAAAGCAGTGTCTGGGAAAAAGATTGGGTTAACCGCTTCTACTAGAGCATCTTCTGGGAAGACTGTTGTAGAGGCTGGTGTGATGACATGAAAGGCTCCGTGCTCTGCGCTGTTTAGAATGTGACGTTGGTATTTGCCTTCTTTTCTAAAAATAAATTTAGGAGCATCTCCTAAACGTTCGTAGTAAGCAGGGCCAATAAATTCTGGTTTCATTTTAAGTGTTTCTGAGATCATAAGTATTTCCTTTCTGAGTGTAAAATAAAAAGAGTTAAGCCAGTTGCTTCACTCTTGAGTAATAGTGGGTAAATAATTTTCGTTTAAACATACGACTATAGAATTGAATATCTCCATGAGCATAGCCATTTCTACGAGCATCCTGAGCAAGATTATCTAAATCTATTTGAGCTTGAGTATAGAGTTTAGCCTGTAATTTATCAGATTCACTAAACATGCCATAGGTAAATTCATAGTTATCATAGAGTCGTTTACATTGTAGTGCGAAAAAAGTTTGTCATATCATTCTCCTTTATTGTAATAAGTAAAAAAGCTACTAAGTGAAAAAAGGAAAGAACTTAGTAGCTTAAGAGTAGGTCTATCTAGTTAGATAGACAGCAGTAAAGAAAAGTTATTTGGTTGGAAAGATCCCTCTTTCCACGGTGGCAACGTTTAGCAAGGTGCTTTGCGTCAATTACCATCGCTTTCCCAGCCAATCTCTTTAGGTAGTCATGATCATACCCAAGGGATTCTCTTACGCTCTTTGGCGAAGCCAGTTCACTTTACTATTCGGAAAAGTGCGAAAGTCCGAAATGCGTGGAAGCCCACAAGAATTGAGTCTTGTTTTCTATCTTCACTTCAACCATAAAACGGACTTGACTTTTCTTATCAAAACATTTACAATAAAGGTACGAAGTTTATGTGTTGTTCTGATGATCAGTCCTCTGGTTGTCAGACGCACTTTTTATTTAATTGTCAATGATCTCAATTGGTAGGGATTATTATTTTGATTTTTAATATCGCTACCAGCTATATTTATAT
>CABSRC010000004.1 GCA_902480035.1 uncultured Streptococcus sp.
CCCACCTCCGCACAGTTGAGTAGGGCTGTAAAAGCTGATGAAATCAGCGTAGTAGAGCCCACTCAACCACTGCGTCTTGCTCGACAATCCAAAAACAATTAAGAGGCTAGGACTTTTGTCCCAGCCTTTATTCGATTTAAATAATATTCCGTAAAACATACGCCCCACTTGCTTGACCTTATTTTTCAAAGACTCCTCCTTCTTGGATCCTTGAAAAGATCTTATCGGTCAGTCGAACATTCAAGAAGCTCCACAGGGCAAAACCTCCAAAGGTAAAGAGATAAATAGCTGTCAGTAACCGTTCAGGACTACTGAGACTGATATAAACTACTGCCAGATTGAAGAAAATAAGAAAGATGGTTTGAATTGGATTTAAAAGAGCAATGAGGAAACTATTTAGACAGACCTTTCTTGTAGGATCTTCAAAGAGGCCGATATAAGGGAAGATCAAGGTCATCCCTCCACATAGAAGGACGATAAAGGGAAGCAAGATCCAAATCCCATACTCACTTAAGAAGTCCGTATTTGAAAAAAGACAGTAATCCAGATAAAGAAGGGCAGATAGTCCTAGACAAGTCAGCCAAATCACCGTCGCTTGCTTGAAATTAGCGCGAAAGAGACGGAAAAAATGAAAAACGATATCCGTATCTTCCCCTTTCAACAAGCGGTGCCACATGGTTGCTAAAGCCGTAAGCGATGCACCGATCGTGAGAATTGGAAGGCAGCAAACGATAAACAAGGTGTTCAAGATAATGATGTCTGTCAACCGGGTCAAGGTCTTGACCAAGCGTCCATCCAATGAAAATAATTTTTGCATCTTCTTCTCCTTGTTCTTCATCTCTATTTTCTTCCACTTCCTCCAAGGAAGCACTCAGGGGCTTTAGGCCCCTGAGTTACTTACTTGAATCCATTTAGACTCCTGTTACTTCACTTCTTTTTGGTAACGATCATAGGCATCCTGTTGAATCTTCATAAAGTCATCAATGCCCATCTTCTTCAATGTTGCTTTGTAATCGTCCCAATCCTTTTCGACGCCCCCTTCGACTACCCATTTAGAAGCTTGTTGGGTAACATAGGAGTTGATATCGACATAAATAGAGGACAATTTGTTCAATTCTTCTTGAGAGTAGATGACATTTGGATATGCTGGCAAAGCGTATTGTTTCAATTCTTTGTCCATCTTCAATTTGAGGCCATCACCTTGCGTTTGGTCGATGTCGACATGACTATTGATATCATCTGACACATATTTTGGTCCAAAGTCACGAAGGGAATTAATCCAAGCCCATTCATCGGCAGATTTACCATCTTTTGGAGCCAAGACCTTGTACTTGTCACCATCTTTTTCAGTTGCAATGCCAAAGGATCCATAGAAGTTTTGGATGCTGGCATCGTCCGTGTAGAATTTATCCAACCATTTGAGCAATTTTGCAGGGTCCTTGCACTTATTCGTGATCAGTATTTCATTGCGTCCATAGTTCAAATGATCTGGGTCAGAAATGACATATTGTTTGCCATCCGGGCCTTTCAATGCTGGGAGAGGAGCATATTCGCTGGCATGTTGGCCAAAGGTTGCATCTGCTGTCCAACCACTTGACACACCGACACGCGCCACACCCTTATCCATCCGTTTGGCAACAGACATGGAGGTATCTTCTGTAAAGAGTTCAGGGTCGATCAAGCCTTTCTTGTAGGCTTCATGCATCGCCGCTATCCCTTGTTTATAACTTTCTTCTGTTCGTAGATAGACCGGCTTGCCATCTTTGACGGACATTTCATAGGTATTATCTCCACCCAGACGGTTGTTGAATGGCAAAATATAAGAGAAGGTCGGATCAAAGTTACCAGAGCCAAATGGAATTTCATCATTGACATCGCCATTGCCATTAGCATCCTTATCCTTAAATGCTTGTAAAACAGTCACCAATTCATCATAGGTTTCCGGCATCTTCAAGCCAAGGTTGTCCAACCATTTCTTATTAATAAAGAGTTGGTTGCCGACGATTGGCCGCATTGGCAATTTCTTAGGCAGGCTGTAAATATGACCATCTGGGTTGGTCACCATGGCTTTTAATTTCGGTTCTTTTTCAAAGGCCTTGTTCAAGTTTGGCATATTATCCTTGATCAAGTCTTCCAATGGAATGAACATGTTTTGGTTCTGAGCGATTTCAGAATCCGTGAAGGCATTGGATCCCAAGAAAGCGTCTGGTAAATCTCCACTGGCAACAAGAACAGATTTCTTATCAGACCAGTCTGCAGCCACCATGGTATCCCATTTGATCTTGATACCTGATTCCTTGGCTGAATCATCTAGAAAACCTTTGTGATAGTCTTCCCCCCAATCCGACCAACGAACGGTCGTGATCTTGAAGGTATTTCCATCATTCTTGTCATTGCTTGATTTATTTGTGGAAGCTCCACAAGCCGTCAAGCCAGCTAAAGCAGCTGCTCCAAGGAGCAGATAGGCAAATTTCCTGTTTTTCATGATCTTCTCCTATTCTTTCAAGGCCCCTATCATGACACCTTGATTAAAGTATTTTTGGACGAATGGATACAGCATCATAATCGGTGCTGTTGAGATAACGATGGCTGCATATTTCATCATATCAGCCTTAATACGGAGGTCAGAAGCTACCTCCCCTGTTGCTTGCGATTGCAACATTTGATTACTAATTAAGAGACGGCGCAGGATCAATTGCAGGGGTTGAAGATTTTCATTGGTCAAATAAATCAAGGCATTGAACCAAGAATTCCAGATCCCTACTGCTGTCCAAAGTCCAATAACGGCAATAATAGCCTTGGACAAGGGGAGCACGATCTTTCTAAAGTAATAAATGGTTCCGCACCCATCGATCTGGGCGGCTTCCCACATCCCTTCTGGAATACTATTGTTAAAGAAAGTCCGAGCTACAACGATATTGTAAGGAGATACTGCAAACGGTACGACCATTACCCAGAAGGTGTCGACCAAGCCCAATTGTTTCACTGTCAAATAAATGGGAATCAAGCCCCCAGAGACGAACATGGGAACGATAAAGAAGACACTGACCCATTTCTTAGCAAAGAGGTCCTTTCGCGACAAGGCGTAACCAGCCGGGATATTAATGACCAGGGCAACGATGGTCCCTACAACCGTGTAGAGGATGGTGTTAAGATAGCTCTTTAGAAACAAAGGCTGCTCAATCAAACGTTGATAGCCGTCTAGTCGCCATTCCCTCGGGATAAACCAAACCTTACCAGTTGCTACATCAGACGGATTACTAAAGGAGGCAATGATAACAAACCACAAAGGGTAGACAATCAAGAGAATCAAGCAAATCGCTAGACCATAGATAAAAATATCAAAGAGGATTTCTGACTTGGTCTTTCTCGCATGTTGAAACAATTTCACAATTTCTCCTCCTTCCTAGAACAATCCCGTCTTGGTATAGCGTTTCGCAAACCAGTTGACCGACAGTAAGATGATCAAGTTGACCAAGGTATTAAAGAGACCGATCGCTGTCGAATAACTATATTGAAAATTAATCATCCCCACTTTGTAGACATAGGTCGAAATGATTTCACTTCCTGCCAGATTAAGTGGATTTTGCAAGAGCAAGACCTTTTCAAAACCAACACTGAGTAGGCTTCCTGCTCTGAGAATCAAGAGAATCATCGCCGTTGGTAACAGTAAGGGTAAGTCAATATGACGGATTTTTTGCAATCGACTCGCCCCGTCCATGGTCGCTGCCTCATAAAAGGTCGGATCAATGGCCGATAGAGCGGCTAGATAGATGATACTATCCCAACCGATATGTTGCCAGACATCGCTCCAGACATAGACACCCGCAAAGCTACCTGGTTTAGATAAGAGGGCAGGCATCTTTAAGCCAACCAATTTGAGGACATTGGCTAACAGTCCACTACTTGGGGAGAGAAAGAGAATAATCATCCCACACATGACCATGGTCGAGATAAAATGAGGCAAATAAGTCGTTACTTGAAAGACTTTTTTGAACTTGCCCACACGAATCTGGTTGCAAATAATGGCTAGAACAATCGGCAAGGGAAAACCAACCAGAATACTGTAAATAGAAATTTTCAAGGTATTCTTCATGGTTGTCGCAAATTGGAAGGATGAGAAGAACTGGTTAAAATACTTGAGACCAGCCCAAGGACTTCCAAATATCCCAGTAGCGGGAGAGTAATCTTTAAAAGCGATGACTAGACCCGCCATAGGGATATAGGCAAATAAAATCAATAAAATAATCGATGGCAGGAGCAGCACATATAAAGGAATATTTTTCTTAAATTTGCTCTGCTTCGCATTAACTTCGCTTTTCATAAGGCCCTCCTTTTCTTTCTCCTTTATTTTATAGGAATCCTTTCCATCTTTATAGAACTTTTTCGTGCATCTTCATTCACTTTTCCGTTTTCTCCACACAAAAACATGCACTTTCCCGATTTTTTTTACTTTAATATCGGTTTTGTTCATGAATCCGTTTTCAAATAGTGCTATAATATATGTGAGGTGCTCATTATGAAAGCTATTCACAGAAGTACACGAGATCACTCGATTCAATTTTTTTCGCGCCTACTCTTTCTCCTCTTAGTTGTCAATACCTTGATCAACCTTTTGATTGGTGGGATTAGCCGAAATTTTATTAAACACCAAAATATGCTCCATTTAGAGGACTCGATTCATATCTATGCGGATTCCTTAAATACAGAGCTTCACTCCGTTGAGCGTTTTATGTACAGTACCATTAGTCACAATGACTATTTGACAGAGCTCAATACTCCGCTTGATTTCACAGATTTTCATGAAAATCTAAAAAAACTGCGGATTGATTTCACGGAGTTTCAGTACCAGATGGATAGCCCCATTACCTTTTTCATAGAGACAAAAGATATCCCACATTTTTTCAACGCTTCCAGTCTTCAACTGCCCTACCTGGACTATGTACAATTGAAAGATCATCTTAAAACCTATGACAAAGAAACAGACAAGACCCGTCAAAAATGGCAACGAATCAGCCTGAACCAGCATGATTATCTCTTGAAATCCCTTCATTACAAGGGCAAGGCTATCTATGCCATCATTTCTACCCAGGATATTTTAAGACCCTTGCAAAAGCTCAATATTGGAAAAAAAGGGCGCTTATCCATCGAACGCCCCAATCAGATCCATGCTACAGATTCCGTTATTCAAGCCGATAGCAATCAAACCCACCTGCCTTTTGATCTGTATGTGACGGTCGATTACGGGGACGTTTTCCGTACAAATATCGTACTGGAAACCCTTCTCTCCTTGGTCCCTTTGATCATCGCCGTTCTCTCCACCATTCTGATCCTTTATATTCGTCAACGGATGATCCAACCGATGAAACGACTCACCCAACGCCTTTCTCAGCTAGATGCTGCTTCTACCAAGCTAGATGTAATCGAAGACCAAGGGATCTTAGAGATCGATCAGGCCAATCACAAGCTCAATCAGGTTCTGATCCATATGAAAGACCTCCAAATTCGAGCCTACCACGCGCAACTCAATCTCAAAAAAGTCGAACTCAATTACCTCAAAAATCAAGTTCGACCCCATTTTTACCTCAACATGCTTTCCATGATTCACAGCATGCTCCAAACCAAGGACTATAAGGAAATCGAGGAGTTGACCAAGGTGACTTCCAACTACTTGCGTCACCTCTTTCAAGCCAATCAAGATTTCAATCGCTTAACAGATGAAATCCAACATATCCGAAATTACCTAGAAATCCAGAAAATCCGCTATGGGGACAGCATCCACTTTGACCTGGACTGGGATCCTGGTCTGAAAGATGCGGCTATTCCCCCTCTGCTTTTACAAACCTTTGTGGAAAATGCCATCAAACACGGCTTTTCTTTCCAAGATTCCTTCCACATTCAGCTTTCCATTCATGAAGAAGCAAACCAACAGCTTGCCATTTCCCTTCAGGATAATGGACCCGGTTTTAGCTACGCTATCTTACAAGATCTAGCAGAGAAAAAATCCTTAGTCACTGAAAATGGCCACCACATTGGTTTGACCAATGCACGGGAGCGACTAGATCTCCTCTATCCAGATCACTACACGCTCCAATTTTCAAATGGATCCCAAGGAGGTGCCCGCATCCAACTGAGACTTCCTTATGAACCCTACAAAGGAGACACACATGAATATCCTACTCGTTGACGATGATCGTTTTATCATTAAAGCCCTACAGGAAACCATCCATTGGGAAGCCTTGGGCATTGAGCAGGTATATACCGCCTCCAGTCTGAGCCAAGCCCAAGCCATCATTCAAAGCCACCCGATTGCCCTCATGATCAGTGATATCGAGATGCCACAAGGCAGTGGGCTAGATCTCCTAGCCTGGGTCCGGTCAGAAAAATATGACATTCAAACGATCTTCCTTACCAATTATGCTGATTTCAATTATGCCCAAAAAGCCATTGAACTCCAAAGTTTTGAATACTACCTCAAACCGATTGACCCCGACCGCTTAGAATTTATCATTCAAAAAGCCCTCAATAAGATCAAGCGCCACAAGAGTGCGACCCAATTAGCACAGCAAGGACAAAAAGAAGCTGAATTTTGGCATGACTACTTGCGAAAACCGCGTCCATCTCAAGCAGAACAGCTCCTTCAAGAAGTAACAAAACGGGGTTATAGCCCCAAACCACATGAAGACTACCTCTTGCTCCTCATCACTCTCCACTTAGTTGAAGAAGACTTTCACCCCAGCGTCCCTTCTTGGCGCTTGCAGCTCCGCCATTGTATCAAGGATCTCTCCCTAGATTTCCCTGTCCACTACTGTGCCCTCAGTAAAATCGAAAGCCAGACCGATCGCTACCTCTGTCTCTTCAAAAAGAATCAGACTACAGAGTGTGCAGACTTCCTAAAGGCTATCCAGCAGAAGATCCAGCAAGACTTAGACCGATCCTCTATCCTTCTCTATTCAGATGCCATTTCCCTTAAGACGCTATTGATGCAGGCTCTGCAACTCTGCCAATACAGTGAAGAACAAGTCTTCCATTGGGACAGTATCCACTCCTATGCTTCTTTGGCTCCACAACCTCAAAAGCCTGCTCATCGGACATCGCTCACTTTTACAAATCAGCTAGAGACAGAACAGCTCCTCCAAATCATCCATAGCATAGAGACTCAAGATCGCATCCCGCTCTCAGCTCTGAGTGAACTCCAGCTAGACTGGACCCAGCAAATTGGCATTTATCTGGACAAGAACGGCATTCTCGCCCACAAGTTATTTCAAAACAAACACCATCAATTTCTCTTCGAACGGCGGTTTCATGCCATCGAAGCTTTTGAAGCCTATATCGGAGATTACTGGAGCTCTGCTCGCCATTATGTGATCGATCTAGAACACCAATCCAATCTCATCCAACGGATCACTGACTACATCGATCACCATTACAAGGAGGATATCAGTCGCACCAAGCTGGCAGAAATGGTTTTTCTTAGTCCAGATCATCTAGCGAGGATGTTTAAGCGCGACACCGGCGAAACACTGGTGAAATACATCACCGATAAACGGATGGCCGCCGCAAAAGAGATGCTATCGCAAAGCGATACCCCCATTTACCAAGTTGCCCTCCAGGTGGGATATGACAACTACTCCTACTTTACAAAGGCTTTTAAACAGAAGGTCGGCCTCTCCCCAGGAGATTACCGCAAACAATGCCAAGAAGCCTTTTAAAACAAGAAAAAACCTTTGAAAAAGGATTTCTTTTCAAAGGTTTTATTTTCTTTTCTTTCTGATTTCTTTTTCAATGGCACTAGCAATTTTCTCCACCATATAGGCCGTCTGGAGATTGCGTAAGATCAAGAGGGCCCAAAAACATGTAAAGAGCATTTGACCCGCCATGGTCGCTTCATTGAAAAAGTATGTCTCCATAGCAGTAAAGACTGCTATCACTGCAAATTGTTTTCTATTCATAAAATTATTTTACCATGATTCAGTAAAAAATTCATGTATTAATCGTCTTGCAGGGTGATTTTATCGGATAAAAAGTGAAATTCCTCAGGGATGATACTTTCCTCTTCTTCTACCACTTCCGCTTTTTGTCCACGCGCCTTAGCCGAAAACTCTGCCCGGATTTGGGTCCATTCTTCCATCGAAACCGCTAAAATCTCTGGTGAGAAGCCCGCAGCATTGCTGAGGATATTTCCAAACATGGTATTGAGGTTGTCCCGCTTCATGGTCTGTTCAGCATTAAAGGCAGACTCAAAGGCTAAAATAGCGTGATTTTCATTGGCAGCGACCGGCTGAGATCCGATTAAGAGGGCCTTATCCGCACCTGCCAAGCTCTCGATGATTTCCCCCCAAGCGTTCTGAAGACGGATCAAGTTGGTCCGTGCCAACTCTGGGTTTTCAACCGCCTCTTGTAAAATCGCATTGACCTTGTTTCGATCCGCACGGTAGCCCTTGTTCGACTTGGTTGGACGAGCTACTGTCGGTTTTGAAGCAGGAAGACTGCTACCTGATTGCGCTAACTGTTGCTTGAGTTGAGCGACTTCCTTCTTCAAGTCCTCCAGCTGAGCTAACACATTGGAAGGAACCTCCACAGCTGCTGAGTTAGTAGCTTGGCCCGTGCTTTCAGCCAATTTAATGGTCATCATTTCAGTATAGATACGAGGTTGCAGACTATTTTTGATGTCCGCTAGACTAGTCGTCGCCTGGTCAATCAGGGCAAAAAGACGGGCTTGATCAACTTCAAGATTCGCCGCAAACAAGTCACTAGCGTGAGTGTTTTCTCCACCTGTTTGGACAATCAAAAGATCTCTCAGGTATTGAAGTAAGTCCGTGACGAAACGGGCCATATTCTTCCCATTATCAAAGATAATCGCCAGCTGATCCAGCGCCGCTGTCGCATCATGAGCCAGGATGGCAGCCACGTACTGATCGAGCGCAGCTAGACTGATGGAGCCCGTAATCTCTTCAGCGATTGCTGTCGTCAACTCACTACCCGCAGTCAGACTCAGGGCTTGGTCCAAAATGGACAAGGCATCCCGCATCCCACCTTCAGCGCGCCGAGCAATGATCTGGACAGCATCTGCTTCATAGGCAATGCCTTCTGTAGCTAAGATGCTTTCCAAATGGTGAACGATATCCGGTAGTTTGATGGATTTGAATTCAAAGCGTTGCACCCGTGACAGAATAGTGGCTGGAATTTTGTGCAATTCCGTTGTTGCAAGGATAAAGACCACATTTTCCGTCGGCTCTTCCAGCGTCTTCAACAAGGCATTAAAGGCCCCTGTCGAGAGCATGTGGACCTCATCGATAATGTAGACCTTGTGCTTGGCTAGACTCGGAGCATAGGTGGATTTGTCGCGAATATCCCGAATTTCATCGACCCCATTGTTGGAGGCCGCATCGATCTCGATGACATCTTCTAGGCTCCCATTGGTAATGGATTCACAGATATAGCAGTCGTTACACGGCTCCCCATTGACTTGATTGGGACAGTTCATGGCCTTAGCAAAGATCTTGGCCACACTCGTTTTCCCAGTTCCACGAGGTCCAGAAAAGAGATAGGCATGGCTGATCTTGTCCTGCTCCACTGCCTGCCTCAATGTCCGTGCTACCACTTGCTGGCCGACTAATTGACCAAAGGTCTGGCTACGGTATTTCCGATATAAAGCTTGATACATTAGTTCTTTACTCCAAACATCTTAAAGTCCCAGTTTGTCTTTTCGATCAAGAGAGCGACAAACTCTTCCAAATACTCTTGATCCAGCTGATCGTAGTCAGAGATGCATTCTGAGTCCAGGTCTAAAACCCCCAGGAGCTGACCGTCCTTGACCATAGGTACCACAATTTCACTCATAGCCCGGCTATCACAGGAAATATAGTTGGCATGTTGGCGGACATCATCGACAATCATAGTTTCTTGCTTCTGGGCCGCTTCTCCACAGACACCCTTTCCAAGTGCGATGTGGACACAAGAGACGCCACCCTGAAAGGGTCCCAAGATCAATTCTGACTGGTCATACAAATAAAAACCCGCAAAGACAGAACGAGGCAGGGCTTGATTTAAGAGAGCACTGGCGTTAGACAAATTGGCCAAGGCATTGGTTTCTCCTGTTAAGAGAGCGTCTAACTGAGCCAGCAAGAGCTGGTATTGTGATTCTTTTTCCGAATGTTTCATACCTTCCATTATACCAAATCTTTGCCCAAAAATTAAGCTTCAAACAGCGAAAGAAAAGAGAGTGGGACAGAAATCGGTAATTCGTTAGAATTCGATTTCGTTGTCCCACCTCCGCACAGTTGAGTAGGGCTGTAAAAGCTGATGAAATCAGCATAGTAGAGCCCACTCAACCACTGCGTCTTGCTCGACAATCCAAAAACAATTGAGAGGCTCGGACTTTTGTCCCAGCCTCCATTATCTATTCATGTCGCCGATTGAAGTGAAAGACTTCAAAATATTGAATGGCACGGTAGATTAAAAAGATCGTCAAGATGATGGACACCAGCCAGATGGTCTCTAATCCATAAAACTGGATCAAGTAGGTCGAAAAGATGGCCCCACAGACGAAACTCCCGATCAGGCAGGTCATAAAGATGGCTTCCCAGAGGAATTTCATCTCCCTGTCTCTAACAAAATTTCCATAAGCTACCATGGTTTTCTTGAGATTTCCGGTCATAAAAGAGTGGTTGTAGGCATAGCCATCTACTTCTCCAAATGAGGTCGCTACGATTCCCAAACTCAGGCTAAAAAAAGGCACGATGAAGACATTTTTTACCGATGCTGGTAAAAATCCCGTCACCAAGGTCGTGAGGATAAAGGGCACCAGGGTACTCAAGCGCCAGACTGAATTGTCAATCAAGCGACGTAAAACCGTCATCAAAAAGATTCCCAGCATAAAGGCCAACATCGTGGCTAACTTCACTTCTACATCTGAGATCTGCTGGCCGATCAAACCAACCGATAGAAAGACCACATTTCCCGTCTGGCCTGCCGCCAAGGTCCCACCCCGACAAATAAAGGTATAAGCATCTGAAAAACCAGCACACATGGTCAATAAACAAGCGAACGCCTTGGTCCGCGAATGAAACTCCCTTTTCATTTCCATTCTCCTTAGGAAAAAGAGGGAGTGGTACAGAACGTTCCCAAACGTCACGAGTACCACCCCCGCAAGGCTGATCCAGAAGTCTTCCAAGCTTAAATAGCAAAGGAAGAGTCCTCATCAACTACTGAGACATTCCGTCACTCCTCCTATCCGTAGACACTTGGAGATCACTTGCCCTCTTTCTCCTTTTTTATTTTCCCTCACGCGCTTCGTTGAGGATTTTTTCAATCTTGGTTGTGATCAAATCAATCGCTACCGTGTTGGTGACTCCTTCAGGAATGATCACATCCGCATAGCGCTTGGTTGGCTCAATGAACTGATGGTACATGGGCTTCACCACTCCAAGGTACTGCTCAATAACGCTATCGAGACTCCGTCCACGCTCCTCCATATCTCGCTTGATCCGGCGAATGATCCGAACATCATCATCCGTATCAACGAAAATCTTGATGTCCATCAAGTCTCGAAGGCGCTTGTCTTCAAGGACTAAGATTCCTTCCACGATGAAAACATCCTGAGGTTCCTGACGATAGGTCTTACTACTGCGCGTATGCTCTGCATAGTCATAGGTTGGAATATCCACCGGACGACCTGCCAAGAGTTCATTGATCTGCGCAATCATCAAGTCCGTATCAAAGGCAAAAGGATGGTCATAGTTGGTCTTGATCCGCTCCTCAAAGGTTAAATGACTCTGGTCCTTGTAATAAGAATCATGCTCAATCATAGCAATCTTTTCATTCGGAAAATTAGCCAAAATGGCACGAGACACACTGGTCTTTCCACCACCAGAACCACCAGTAACACCAATAATAATAGGTCTATTTTGCATTTTCTACTCCATTACCTCTAATCGCTTGAAAAGGTCCTAACCTCTCCACTACATCTTATTCATTTTACCATATTTTTGCCTAGACTTGAATCATTTTTTCCGATGAAATTTAGAGCAGAAAAGGACCTTGCGGTCCTTTTATTATTTCACTTTTTCTAATTTTGCGGCAAATTCATTACCACCACGTAAGACGAGTATATTCTTTCCACCGTTTACAGGTACGAAACAATAATTTGAATTAGCTTGTATATAGACTTCCTTCGCGCTCTTCACTTGATAGCCTTCTGATTTCACCGCTTCTTGAATTACTTCAAATGTGTGTTCGATCTCTTCTTTAGAAGTCGTGTCTCCATCATACTTTTCTGAATCAGCTAGAGAATAGAATGCGTAAGCCTTGCTATCGAAATACTTATCACTAATAATTCCGTGATCTGAAATCTGAACAGTTGTATTATCTCCTTCTGTCACATTCTTCCATTTTCCAATCATGGCCTTTGGTGTTTCAACCTTATGATAGACCAAATTATCTTCAAAGTTTCCTTTGTATGACTTATAAGTTTTCAAGTCGAATAAATCATTTCTTAAAATAATATTGCTTCCGTCTTTTTGGAGCAAGTTATAGCGTGTGTTCCCACCAGACTTAATAACAACTATTTCAGTCGTCTTCAGGTTAAATTTCTTATCGACATCCGCAAGTGAATGCAAGTCAGATGCATTCAACAAAGAAAGTGCTGTATTAAATTCTTTTTTCGCTTCATTGCCCTTGAGAACCTTTTTGATGGTCTCATCGCCATTGACTCTTTGTTTCTTTCCGCTTAGTTCATAAGTGACCGGACTTGAATCCGTATCTCGCAACCAAACGCCATCTACACTTGGTCCACCTGAAAAGAAAAAGAACCAAGCAAAAGCAATCACTGCGACAAGTCCTCCAACTGCGCCCCCAATCTGTGCTTGTTTATTGAATTTTTTCGGTCTTGGAACAGGTTGCAAGGTTTTCGCAGATGGTTGTGGTTGAACAAAAGCAGTCTGCTCTTGTGAAAGAGGTGCGCTAGGTGCAACAGGTGCTTCTTGAGCAGGAGCCTGCGCTTCAGTTGCTGGAGCTGGTGCCTCAGTTGGTTGAGTCGGCGCTTCTTTTCGCTCTAGGACAAATTCCCCTTTTTCACGCGCTTCTTGAAATTCTTGCATATTTGGCTTACGACCATTGATCGCTTCAAAGTATTCAACCCAATCTTTTTGATTCATCATATCCCCCTTAATGATTCATTATAAAAACTAACCATATTATACCACAAATCCATGGTATATTTTGTGATTTTCAGAAAATAAAAGAAAAAATCCAAGTAGTTTTCCACTTGGACTTTCTTCCTTATTTCAAAACTTTTTGTGTTTTCGCGTAATTGGCTTCGACAGCTTCTTTTTCAGCCTTCCACCAGTCTTGGTGGTCTGTATACCACTTGATAGTGTCTTCCAAACCTGCTTCGAAGTTGGTGAATTGTGGTTCCCAACCCAATTCTTCACGTAATTTTGTTGAATCAATCGCGTAACGCAAATCGTGACCAGCACGGTCTGTTACACGGTCGTAGGCATCTTTTGGTTGACCCATTTTTTCAAGGATGAGTTCAAGCACTTCCTTGTTGTTCTTTTCACCGTCAGCACCGATCAAGTAAGTTTCACCGATACGGCCCTTAGTGAGGATAGCCCAAACACCCGTTGAGTGGTCGTTGGTGTGGATCCAGTCACGGACGTTCTTCCCTTCACCATAAAGTTTTGGTTTGATACCCGACAAGATATTGGTGATTTGACGTGGGATGAACTTCTCGATGTGTTGGTAGGGTCCATAGTTGTTTGAGCAGTTTGAAATAGTTGCCTTAACACCGAAGGAACGAACCCAAGCCTTCACAATCAAGTCTGAAGCAGCCTTGGTTGATGAATAAGGGGATGATGGGTTGTATTTGGTTTCAGCAGTGAATTTTTCACCAGGACCTTCCCCATGTCCAGGAAGATCTTCACGCAATGGAAGGTCCCCATAGACTTCGTCTGTTGACACGTGGTGGAAACGAATATCGTACTTGCGAGCCGCTTCCAAGAGTGTGTAGGTACCGATGAAGTTGGTGTGGATAAATGGTGATGGGTCGTTCAAGGAGTTGTCATTGTGGCTTTCAGCCGCATAGTGAACAATCGCATCTGCCTTAGCAGCTAATTGGTCCACCAAGGCTGCGTCAGCAATGTCACCCACAACCAATTCAACACGATCCCCAAGGATTTCTTCAATATTGGCACGGTTACCAGCGTAAGTGAGTTTGTCAAGGACAGTCACATGTACATCTTGATGGTTGTTGTAGACATAGTGTACGAAGTTTGAACCGATGAAACCAGCGCCACCGGTTACGATGATGTTTTTGTATTCAGTCATTTTTTCTCCAAAAATTGTTTTTTCTTAATCGTTCCTTAAATCAATCTTTTTTTAGCTTTCCTTAGGTGAGTACGGACGTCAGCGAACTTCGAAGAAGTTCCATGACTAAGTTTTGAGCCTAGTGTCTCAAAACTTCCGAACACCTGAACCACAATGGTTCAGGTGCTTTTCTCACGGCGAAAAGCTAAGCATATAGCTCGCTTCGCTCGTTTATAGCAAAGCTAAAAACTATATAATGATTTTCTTGATTGTTTTAAGAGCTTCATTCTTACAAATCTTCTGCTTTTAGGGGTTTGACGTCTTTGAGCAATGGGTGATTCTTGTCAGCTTCTGAAACTTCTGCTTCTTCCAAGTTTTCCCACTGGATGTCTAGGCTTGGGTCTGCGTAATTAACAAATGCATATTTTGGCTTGAGCTCCAATGCCCAGTAGTCATTGACTAAGTAGGTATAAGCCACTTTATCCGTCAAAACTTGGAATCCATTGGCAACGCCACGAGGGACAAAGATTCCTTTAGAAGCATCAATCACAGTTTGGTAGGTGTTCCCAAAGGTCTCACCTTCACGAAGGTCTACCCAAGTTCCAAGAACCTTACCTTCATCGGCTACAGAGATGTATTTGTCCCAAGGCTCTGCATGCAAGCCACGCAAAACATTTTTACGAGAGAATGAAATATTATTTTGCAACTTACCTTCTGCAAAGAAGCTTTCAGGGAAGCCAAGAGGAAGCATTTTTTCTTTTTGGAAGTTTTCTTTAAACCAACCACGGTTATCCCCGCGCACTGGAATATCAAACTCCAACAAGCCTGGGATAGCTTCAATCTTGCGGGCTGCTAATTCTTTTTCGAAAAATTGTTCTGTCATTAAGCTTCTCCAATCAAACGGAGCAAGTATTGTCCGTATTCGTTTTTCTTCAGTGATTGCGCTAATTCATGGACTTGTTCTTTGGTGATATAACCCATGCGATAAGCGATTTCCTCAAGGTTAGCCACTTGGACATTTTGCAAGCGTTGAACAGTTTCGATATATTGAGATGCTTGCAAGAGGCTTTCGTGAGTGCCTGTATCCAACCAAGCAAAGCCACGGCCCATGAGCTCAACAGAGAGATCTCCACGCTCCAAATAAGCCTTGTTAACATCTGTGATTTCAAGCTCTCCACGAGGACTTGGTTTGATGTTTTTGGCAATTTCTACCACATCATTGTCATAGAAGTAAAGACCCGTCACCGCAAAGTTTGATTTCGGATGTTCTGGTTTTTCTTCGATAGAGATGGCATTCATATCCGCATCAAACTCTACCACACCGAAGCGTTCTGGATCTTTGACTTGGTAACCAAAGACAGTCGCTCCTTTTTCTTTCGCTTCTGCCCGTTGCAACATCTTGGTTAAACCATTTCCGTGGAAGATATTATCTCCAAGAACGAGGGCAACATGATCATCCCCGATAAAATCTTCTCCAATGATGAAGGCTTGTGCCAAGCCATCTGGGCTTGGTTGCTCAGCATAAGAGAGGGAAATCCCAAGTTCAGAACCATCTCCAAGAAGCTCTTCAAAACGAGGAAGGTCTTGTGGAGTTGAGATGATCAGAATATCTTTGATCCCTGCCAACATAAGGGTTGACAGTGGATAGTAGATCATTGGTTTGTCATAAATGGGCATCAACTGTTTGGAAGCCGCACGAGTCAAAGGATACAAACGAGTACCCGAACCACCGGCTAAAATAATACCTTTCATAATGTTAGGCCTTTCTACGTAGTCATTACCCTTATTTTATCATGTTTATATAAAAAAGTCACCTTGCATTTATGTTACAAGGTGATGACGGGAGATGAGCGTTGTAGAATTGTTAGCACTGGTCTTACTCATGATTCAAATCGATTACTGCTCCTTAACTGAGTCGTCTGAAAACCTTACCTTTACTCCCGATTTGGTCGTGCCTTTCCTAGAATCCATAAACCTTTGAAATTCTTCGTCCTCATTATGATAGATCCCATTCCTAATCTTATTCGCCTTTTTATCATAGGCCAATTGGTGTTGCTTTGAAGTCCCATCAACAAATGTAATTTTGACATCAGCTCCCCATGCGTCTGAAGGAATGGAGCTATAGGATGGGTTTTTAATCTCAATCTCCTCAATTCCTTCGTAAGATCTCTTCAAGGTCTTTACAAGACTGACTTCGTACTCTCGGTTCCGTCGCTTTTCCTCCAATTGTTTTTTCATATGAAACAAAGAAATCCCAACTACCATAAGGAGAGCCAAGGCGATGACCATCATCCTTTTGCTTTTCTTTTTAAACTTGATTTTTACCATAAGACGATACTCCTTACTAATGAAGGTCCCTTTGAGCTGTATCTGACTATCTTTTTCTCAAAGACAATAACAGCAATCAAAAAGAGAGTGGGACAGAAATCGGTAATTCGTTAGAATTCGATTTCATCGTCCCACCTCCGCACAGTTGAGTAGGGCTGTAAAAGCTGATGAAATCAGCGTAGTAGAGCCCACTCAACCACTGCGTCTTGCTCGACAAACCAAAACAATTAAGAGGCTAGGACTTTTATCCCAGCCTACTTCTTCACATATTGTTCAACTGTATAATCTGCTGGATCTAGGCGCACCTTTCCTCCTGCCACTAGTTGGGCCAGGTGCCACCCAATAAGGGGACCAGTTGTGAGGCCAGACGAACCGAGACCACTGGCGACATAAATACCAGCTTGATCGGGAAGTGCTCCCCAAAAGGGCGAGAAGTCGCTGGTGTAGGCCCGGGTACCCACGCGCTCACCGACAACTGTCGCTTGAGCTAGTTCTGGATAGTAGGTCAAGGCTTCTGTTTCCATCTGATTCAGCAAAGCCAGGTCCACTGTCAGGTCAAAGCCCATCTCATTCTCATGGGTAGCGCCCATACTGATCTTGCCTTGCTGGAAGGGAATGATATCCAGTTCTCCTTCTGGCATAACCACAGGATAATTATCCGTATATAGGTCTAGCTGATAATCCCTCAACTGTCCTTTTTGCGGACGGACATCTACTTGGTAGCCGAGTGGCTCAAGGATTTGCCCCAACCAGGCTCCTGTCGCTAGGATGACTTGGTCATAGCTCTCTCCTGCTATCTGATAGCCATGATCCGTGACGGAGAGAGCAACCTCTTCCTTGATGACTCTTGCCCCACTTGCTTTAAGGAGAGTTTCCGTTAGAAGGGCTCCCTCTACATGGGCCCCACCCGAGGCATAAAGGAGCTGTTCAAAGCCTTGCAGACCTGGGAATTGTTGGGCCACTTCTTCTGTAGTAAAAATCGATAAGTCTCCGATTAAGGGAGATTCTTCCCGTCGACTCAGCGCCAACTGATAGAGTTCATCTAATTTCTCTTCCTTTTTCTTAAGAAGATAGACCCCTGTCTGCTGGTAAAAGTCTGTTTTGATTCCGTCTTTGGCTAGGTCCTCTACTAATTCTTGGTAGAAATCAGCTCCTAGCCGAGCCAGGCGATACCAGGCCTTGTTTCGCCGCTTAGAAAACCAAGGGCTAATGATCCCAGCCGCTGCCTTGGTTGCTTGGCCTACTCCGTGATCATAGACGGTGACATCTATCTGTGCTTCCTTGGATAAATAATAGGCTGCAGTGGATCCCACGATCCCTGCACCAATAATCGCAACTTTCATCATGACCCCTTAGATATGGTAAAAAGGATTGGTGCTGGCTTGACTGCCAATCACTTCAATCTCCCAGGCTTCCTCAGCCTTCCACTGATTGAGCTTTTCTACTAGTTTTGACACAAAGAGAACCTCGATATGGTGCCCGGGATCTAAGGCCAAGAGGCCATCGCTCAGCATGTCCTGAGCCGTGTGGTAGTAGATATCTCCTGTGATATAAACATCTGCTCCCTTGGCGAGAGCATCCTTGTAAAAGGACTGGCCACTTCCTCCACAGAGTGCGACATGCTTGATAACCCGATCCAAATCCGCCTGATCATAACTGACTATGCGCAAAGCATCTAAGCCAAAGGTTTCTTTAACCTTGCTAGTCAACTGTCCAAAGGTTTGAGTAGCTACCCGACCGATGCGACCAATTCCGAGCCCTTCTCCCGTCATACTGAGGGGTTCTGTATCTTCAATGTCCAAGAGCTGGCAGAACCAATCGTTGAGACCATCTGGAACAATGTCAATATTGGTATGGCTGACGTAGACTGCGATATCATGCTTGATCAAATTGATATAGATCTGATTTTGAGCCCGATCAGCTACCAAATCCTTGATGGGACGGAAAATCGGCGCGTGCTTGACGATGATCAAGTCCACCCCATGAGCGATAGCTTCCGCCACCGTCTGCTCGCGGATATCTAAGGCCACCATGACCTTATGGATGTCTTTTTGTAGCGTGCCGACTTGTAGGCCACGGACATCTCCCTCCATAGACAATTCCTGAGGACAATAGGATTCATAGCGTTTGATGACTTCACTTGCTAACATGTAGAACCTCCTTGATGTGAGCGATGCGCTCTTCTAACGATGCTCTGGCAGATTGATTCTCAACTGGGACCTGCTCCAAGGCGAAGGCTAATTTCTCCACTTCCTTGGACCACTTTTGGACAAAGGCTGGAGCTTGTTCCCGCATCAAATGGGGACCAAAGCGTAGTTCCTTGGCTGTCAACTCTTGAGAACCGTGTTCCACCACAAGGATCTCATAAAACTTCTCATTTTCTTCCAAGATAGCTTCATCAACAATGTGGAAATCATGGTCGACTAACCAAGCCCGCAGTTCATCCTCTCGATTATTGGGCTGCAGAACCAAGCGAGAGACATTGGCTAATTTCTCAAGACCTGCCGCTAAGATATCTGCAATCAAGCGTCCGCCCATGCCAGCAATGGTGATACAGGAAATGCCGTCTGCTGGTTCAAAGGCAGCCAAGCCATTGGCCAGACGGACTTCAATCTTGTCCTCTAAGCCATTATCGGCGACATTTTGCAGGGCAGACTGATAGGGTCCCTCTACCACTTCACCAGCAATAGCGGCCTCGATCTTGCCTTCTTGTAAGAGGGCGATTGGGAGATAAGCATGGTCACTCCCCACATCCAACAGACTCGCTCCAGCTGGGACGAAGCTAGCCACCAAGTCCAAGCGATTTGATAATTTTGTAAATTCCATGTGTTACTTTCTAAACTTTTATTCCATCCCTTAGTATACCATGTTTGCACCATTAAAAAAAGGCGCGACGGCGCCCTTTTCATTATGCATCAATTTCCTTATAGTCCACTTCCAAGCCACGTTTTACAGCGGGGCGATTGGCGATTTTCTCTGTCCAAGCTTGCAAATGCTTGTATTCCTTCACATCTAGGAAAATTCCTGCTCGGTCCCAGACCTTGTCTTGGGCTAGACGGCCATACCAAGACCAGATGGCAATATCTGCAATGGTGTAGTCATCCCCTGCGATATAAGGTTTAGTGGCCAGTTCCTTGTCCAGTAAGTCCAATTGACGTTTGGCTTCCATGGCAAAGCGGTTGATGGCATACTCGATTTTCTCCGGCGCATAGTGGAAGAAATGACCAAAACCTCCCCCTAAGAAAGGTGCAGCACCCGTCTGCCAGAAGAGCCAGTTGAGCACTTCTGTCCGTTTAGCCGGATCAGTCGGGATTAATTTGCCAAATTTCTCTGCTAGATACAGGAGGATATTGGCCGATTCAAAGACACGAATGGCTTGATCGCCTGATTGATCCAACATAGCTGGAATTTTCGAGTTTGGATTGATGGCTACAAAGTCACTACCAAACTGATCTCCCTCGCCAATCTTGATCCGATAAGCGTCATAACCTGCATCCACTCCCAGCTCTTTCAGTTCCTCTAGCATAATAGTGGCCTTGATCCCATTGGGTGTTGGAAGGGTATAGAGTTGGAAAGGTTGATCGCCTTTTGGAAGAGTTTGTTCAAAGCGGGCACCTGCTGTTGGTTGGTTCAAGCCACCCCAGGCTCCTCCCATTTGGCTCGGTGCTTTCCATACTTCTGGTAATTGATAGTCTGACATCTTTCTTCTCCTTTATTTCGCTACTCCTAGCATATCAAATATCGGGCTCCCTTTCAAAGATCTGCTACGCGAAGGCTACTTGACTTTTTTTGTCAAAATGATAGTATAGAAAAAATACAATTTTAAGGAGAAAACCATGTCCACGATCGATTTTCATAGTTTGGCAAAGACAGAACTTCACTGTCACTTAGACGGTTCCTTGTCTCTTCCGACCATTCGCCAGTTGGCAGCTATGGCCAATATTGACCTCCCTGCTAGCGATGAAGAGCTCAAACACCATGTCACTGCCCCTGCCCACTGTGAGAATCTTTTGGACTATTTGGAGGCCTTTGACTACATTCGCCCTCTTCTTCAGACCAAGGAAGCCTTGACCCTTGCTGCTTACGATGTGGCCAAGCAAGCTGCTCTTGAAAATGTCGTCTACATCGAAGTCCGTTTTGCACCAGAATTGTCCATGGACCAAGGCCTCACTGTCCCAGAAACCATCGATGCTGTCTGCGATGGTCTTCGCCAAGCCCAGGAGGAATTTGACATTGTTGCAAAAGCCTTGGTCTGTGGCATGCGCCAGTCAGATCAAGAAGTCACCTCTCGCATCCTTGCAGAAGCCAACCAAGTTAGCGATCAAGATTTTGTTGGTTTTGACTTTGCCGGGGATGAGCACAACTATTCTCCAGAAGATATTCGACCTTTAATCGAGCAAGTCAAGAGTTACCATCGGCCGATGACGCTTCACGCAGGTGAGTGTCATTGCCCACACTTTGTAGCCCAATCGATTGCTTTTGGCATCAAACGCAATGGCCACGTGACGGCTCTATCTCATGAACCAGCCCTACTCCAGTCTTTTGTTGAAAATGAAGTCACCGGTGAACTCTGCTTAACCAGTAACTTACAGACAAAAGCAGCACCGACTTTAGAAGATTTCCCTTATCTGAAGATGAAGGCAGCTGGTGCTCGGATCAGTATCAATACCGATAACCGGACTGTATCTGATACCGACCTCACCAAGGAATACGCCCTCTACCATCAGCATTTCCAAACCAAGGAAACTGACTTTTACCAGCACAATGTCGATGCCATCCAGGCTTCCTTTGCTAGTGAAGAGGAAAAACAAGAACTCCTTAGAAGACTAAAAAAAGCCTACGCAGACCATCTATAAATGCAAAAACTAGCACTTTTATAAAGTGCTAGTTTTTTTAATCCTTCCACAAATCCATGGCCTTCAAGAAATCGTCTGAAACCGTTACATTGCGTGGGTTGGCTTGCTCACGTTCTTGTAGTTTCGCCTCTACTTGGGCCAGGCTGTTAATGCCTTCACTGCGCCAGTTTCGCAAAATGGCCTGGATATATTTCCAGTGCGGCTTGCCATTAAAGACAGCTTCTCGTAGCGCTGCCTTGATCACATCTGGATCTGTCTGATCCTCGCGCACGGTCTTGGTCAGGTCTTCAATCTCAAAAGGCGTCAAGAGTCGTCCCAGCTCTTGTTGGAAGGTTTCCACCAAGTCCTTGATGACATTTCCCTTGGCAGGAGCACTCTGTGTCTTCCCTTGTGTCTGAGCCTCTAAAATTTCATCCAAGCGTTCCAGGGCAATGGTCGCATCAAAGATGGCCTCAATTTCTCCATTGAGCTCAATGGTCCGATATTGAAGAAGTCCCTTGGTGGTCAAATTGGACATAATCCGATTGACTTCTGTCACCGTTTTCCCCAGATGACTGGCAATCTGATTGGGAGTCAAGGTCTCTTGACCGGTCGTATTTTGAAGGAAGAAAAACTGCCAAACCAAGTAGTCATCTGCTTGATCAAACAATTCATGATAATGAAAAAGCAAGGCACTTGGAAGAACCAAGTTGCCATACTTAAATGCTTGTGAATATGTCATAATTCCCCTTTATAGGTAACCATAAAATGAAATATCTTTTTCCAATTCTTCCAAGCGGTAAGGTGTTTCTTGATAAACCGCATAGTTGATCCAATTACTAAAGAAGGTCGTCGCAGCTAGATTCCAGCGAATGCGAGGCTCTGTACTGGCATCATCCCCATCAAAGTAATTCTTAGGAACATCCGGATCCAAGCCTGCCTTGACATCTCGGTTGTATTCCTTAGCCAGCGTATCGCGATCATACTCCAGATGGCCAAAGCTATACACCTCACGCATGTCTGGGCTAGCAATGATGGAAAGGCCAACTTCATTTCCTTGCGCGATCACTTGAAGATTGCTCTTTTCAAGGACTTCCTTCAAAGGAATATCTGTATAACGAGAATGAGGGGCAAGGAAGCGATCGTCAAAGCCTCTCATGAGCAGACTTTCGGGACGCACCACTGCTTGGTCATAGATACCCGATAGCTTGTCACAGAGCTCTACTTTTTGAATCCCGTAACGGTGGTAAAGGCCAGCCTGGGCTCCCCAACAAAGGTGTAAGGTAGAAAAAACATGACGCTTAGACCATTCAAAGACCTGGGTTAATTCTTCCCAGTAGTCTACTTCTTCAAAGTCCATCTTTTCGACAGGCGCTCCTGTCACAATTAAGCCATCATAGTAATTATCCTTGATATCCTCAAAGGTCTTGTAGAAGCTCTCCAAATGTTCTGCCGCTGTATTCTTGGACTCATGGCTCGCCATATAGAGGAACTCCACATTGATCTGCAAGGGTGTGTTGGCCAAGAGGCGTAAGAGCTGGGTTTCTGTCGCAACCTTGGTCGGCATCAGATTAAGAATGAGAACATTCATGGGCCGAATATCCTGGTGAGTCGCCCGAACATCATCCATGACAAAAATATTTTCTGAACGAAGGATATCAACTGCTGGTAATTTTTTATCTAGAGTAATTGGCATAAAAAGCTCCCATCTTACAAGTTCTTAACTAACATTATATGATAGGAGCTTATAGTTTTCAATTATGGTTTTTCTGTAGCCAGTTATAGCATTAGACTATATTAGTAATGCATCAAAACTTTGTAGTCGTAATCGCCGATCGCTTCGCGACCTTTCAAGTCGTCCAACTCGATCAAGAAGGCACACCCTGCAACGACCCCACCGAGTTTTTCGATCATTTCGATGGTTGCTTTCACCGTACCACCAGTCGCCAAAAGGTCATCAACGATGAGAACACGTTGACCTGGTTTGATAGCATCTGCGTGCATGCAGAGGGTATCGACACCGTATTCTTTTTCGTAGTCAGCAGAGATGACTTCGCGTGGCAACTTGCCAGGCTTACGAACAGGTGCAAAACCAATTCCTAATTCAAAAGCGACTGGACATCCAACGATGAACCCACGCGCTTCAGGACCGACGATCATATCGATCTTCTTATCGGTTGCGTATTGAACGATTTCACGAACCGCATAACTATAAGCATTGCCATCTGCCATCAAAGGGCTGATATCACGGAAGGTAATTCCTTCTTGTGGATAGTTTTCAATGCTTGCAATGTAATCTTTTAAATTCATGGTTAACTTTCTTTCATAAAAAATTTTTACATTCCATTATACCATGAATTCTACTAACTTGCATCATTTTTGCCAAATCATTTTCCCAAGCTCCCCGCGTCAAAAGCAAAAATCCCACATCTGAAAAATGATGTGGGATTGGATTCCAAAAAAACTTACTACTCTTCTATCAATTTGTTGTACTCGATTTTCATATCCCCCAAGTTTTTCAAGGAATAACGGGAACTTCCATTCTTGAACCAGGTACCGAGGATGTATTGCTCAGCGACTTTCTTGCTTTGGTTTTTCAACCACGTGCGGTCTTTGCCGTAGGTGGCAAGTTGATCAAGAATTTGCTGGCCCACGTAGGTAGTATCTTCTTTAGAAAGGTAGACCTCCTTCTGGAAAAATAGCTTTTTAGATGAGTCGTATTTAAATATAAAACCAAGTGTCACACCTTTTTCCAATTGAAGATCATACATATAGGTCCAGTTGGGAGTTCCCCTAAACATCATCACGGACAGTTCTTCGTTAACATCGACAATTCCTTTAGAATAGGGGTAGGTCTGAAAATCCTCGTCTTCTTTCCAGATACCATCGTTTCCTATCGTTTCTGTATAGGGCTTAAACATCATATAGCGCATCAATCCACCATTTTCGGAGTAGTTGATTTCTTCCATAGGGTTTTTCAGGCTCAGGTAGATTCCCAACCAATAAAGAGCTAAAAGTAGGAAAGGGATGAGCCAGAGAAACTGCTTTAGGTGTTTTTTCATAAGGCCTGTCCTGTTAGATAGTCATAGATTTCACGAACCGTCCCAAGGGCCATCAACTCCTGCTCTTTCACCGTTTGTTTGAGATTTTGGTAGATGCTGCTTTCAACGATTTCCCGTTTTTCTGCTTCTTTATTGACCTTCATGACCCCATTTTCAATGGTCACAAAGCCCAGCTCTTGGAAGATCTGGATCATTTTGACCAAGAGGATCTGCTGGATCTTGAGATAGGCTGCTAGGTCTTTGAGTTTGTAGCGGACATCAAACTCTGGGTATTGGTAAATAGTTTTATAGAGTTTGGCATACTGGTCCCTGCTACCGTAGCCTGTCAGATAGTAGGCTTTAGGGATCTCATTTTTGAAATAGACAGCCTGGAAATCATGCTCTTGAAAAATTTGCCGTAAGGACTCTATATCCTCAGGGATATTTCCAACCACTACAGCAGAAGCATCCGCTAGATCTGGTAGTTCTTGGGTAAAATCAAGAACCGGAACACCTGCAGGGAGACTGGCATTTTTTGAGCGGATATTGAAGAGCTGCACTCCGTCCACACGCGAATCAACCAGCATGAGCTGAAGGGTCGTTTGGCCATTCCATTGGTTGACTGACAATTGCACAGCTAGCTCTAGGTCTTGCGCCTGGGCAAACTCTGCCTCTAAGCTTCCCAATCCAAAGGCAACCACCTCAAAGGTCGCATCTTCTTGAGAAATTTTGAGTTTCAAATGGGTATTGCCGGCTCCCATCGAGCGCGCCCCTTCTACCTTGAAATTACGGACCAGAAAGACTGGTTTTTTATTGTCCATGCCAAAAGGACTCAAGCGCTCAAAGCTTTTCAGAGTCTCAAGCGTCAATTCTGTTAGATGCAGTTCCTCGTCGATGGCTAAGTTTGACTTGCTGCTGAGATCTATCTCTTGCTCTCGAATGTAATCCGTAAGGGCCTGAGACAAGGCAGGTAGTTGGTCCACCTCGAGCGTCATCCCTGCTGCACCAGCATGTCCTCCAAAGGCGACAAAGAGCGACCGGTGAGGATCGAGAGCCTCAAAGATATTGACCGACTCAGGACTCCGAGCGCTTCCTTTAGCCCGTCCATCTTCGATGCTTAAAACAACAACTGGCTGATGAAGCTCTTCTAATAGACGGCCGGCGACAATGCCAAGGACCCCTGGATTCCAGCCTTCTTTGGCCAAGACCTGAGCGGACAAGTTTGGATCGACCATGGTTTTTGCTTCATCGTAGATGCTTTGAACAATCTCTTTTCGTTCTTCATTCTTCTGATGAATCATGAGGGCAATCTCGTGCGCCTCTTCATCGTCAAAACCAGTCAGGAGTTCAATGGCCGGATTGGGATCATCGAGGCGTCCAAGGGCATTGAGACGAGGGGCGATCTGAAAACCAACTGTTTCTTCATTGACATCCTCCGGACGAATCCCAGCGATCTCCAAGAGCTCTTGCAAGCCCATGCGCTGGGTATGTTGGAGAACCCCCAGGCCGTATTTGACCAGAATTCGATTTTCATCTGTCAGGCTCACCATGTCAGCGATGGTCCCGATCGCGACCAAATCTAAAAGATCAACCGGTACTTCCTCTAGGAGGGCACAGGCCAACTTAAAGGCCACACCACAGCCTGCTAGATAATGGAAGGGATAAGCCGCATCTGGATGCTCCGGATGAATGATCGCATGAGCATCCGGCAAGTCCTCTGGCATAGAGTGGTGGTCCGTTACAATGACATCTACTCCCATTGCCTGGGCCATGGCGATGGCTTGATTACCTGCCACGCCATTGTCCACCGTGACAATCAAAGAAATACCTTGCTGCTCGATAAAGTACTTGTAGACACTCTCATTGGGACCATAGCCGTCTGTGAAGCGGTTGGGGAGGTAGACTTGCACCTCTGCCCCCATCTGCTCCAAGGTTTCCTTCATAATAGAGGCCGAGGTCATCCCGTCCGCGTCATAGTCACCGTAGATGAGGATCTGCTCATAATCTTCGATAGCCCGTCGGATGCGCTCCACTGCCTTGTCCATATCATGGAGCAAATAAGGGTCGTGTAGCTTCTCCAGCTTGGGTTCTAAAAAGTCTTCTAAATCCTCTTTGGTCTGAATGCCACGCTCATACAGCAAGGTTGCTACAGACGCTTCCAGGCCTGCTTTTTTGGCAAGGGCTAAAAAGGCCTCATCTGCACTTGGCGAAGCTAACTGCCAATCGTATTTTGAAGTGATCATCTAGCTTTTGGTCTCCTCTTTTTCTTATCTGAATATTATAACATGAAAGGCTAAAATGGCGGGAAATAAAAGGTCGACTTATACAAAAACCAAAATCAACATTTTGCCTTATTTTTGTTGCATTTAACTTGACTTATCACACTAAAAGAATATAATAATGTTGATAATAATCTTTTAAAAATGTAATGGGATGATTATTCTGTTAAGTTTGCACTGCTTATTATCATTTTATATTATGAAGCGTAAATTTCTTCCGTTTTTCTATCGAATCATTGTTTTTAGAAAGTTTGTTTCAGGTCCAACCAATCCTCTAGTATGGACAGACTAAAGATAGGATATTGAGGTATGCCCCCATATTTTCTCAATAGAGGTAAGGTCCTTCTTCTCTAAATACATGTTCAAATAAAGCAACTGATTGTATGGAGCAAAGATCAGGAGTTTTTCAGTTTTAGGAGATATCACTATATAGAAAAACTTTACGAAATTTATGCAAAAGAAAGGAATTGAGGCCAATTGAAATCTCTTTATAAAAAGATAGTTGCATTTGTAGCTATCATCGCCGTGGTAGCCTTAGGCTTGTCTGTGATCAAACCTGTTAGCGCGGCTTCTGTTTCACCAACTGTTACCAATTTAAAGGCTCAGGCAAGTGGACAAAAAGTTACCTTTTCATTTGACTGGGATTTAACTGGGAAGTCAGTTAAAGAAGGCGATACGTTTACCATTGATGCTCCAGAAGGTATCAATATCACTGAAGTTGCAACTCAATCACTCCAAGCAAATGGGGCTGAAGTCGCAACCATTTCGATGACAAACAAAAAGATTACTTTCACCTTTAAAAAAGCAATCGAATCCATGAACGAAAACGTTAAAGGTGGTTTCTCATACAATGCAGTATGGGACAACACTCCAGGAAATCCTGGAAATAAAACTGCCACTTCTAAAGTCGGTTCAGAATCTGTCATCATTACACGTCCTGATGGACCTGGCGTATTTGAATCTGTGTTGAACAAGTACAACCTTACTGGTGACTATGTAACTAAGCAATTCAAATTAGACGCATCTGAAAACTATGCATGGTTAAATGTTGGAGATGACTACTATCTAACAAAATGGTTCATCCGTATCAACGGAGATGGTAAGAAACAAGCCATCACAAACCCTGTTGTGTCAGATAAAATCCAAGCCCCAGCAGTCGATTACTCAAAAATCACTTTTGCTCCTGCTGCAAACCACGCTGCAAATGAATTCTTTGTGGGAACTTACTTGAAACCATCCTTCACTTTAAGAAAAGGTGGACAAGTGGTGGCTTCTGGTTGGGACTTCTGGAAACATGTGAAATTCGATGCAGACGGTAATGGATTTACTGTTAATTTATCAGATGTCAGTGATGTCTTTAAAACAGCATCTAGCGATGAATTGATCGTTGAATACCAAACATTAATTCCTAAGACAACCATCCGTGTTGATAACAATGCTACATTGACAGCTGATGAAATCACAACACCTCAAACTGACCCAGCATTCTGGAACAACCCTGAATTGAAATTCTGGGTTAGCGGTGATAAAACTGTCACTGTTCAAAAAGAATGGGTAGGCGATAGCGAAGCAGATCGTAAAGATATCACGGTTCAATTGTATGCGGACGGCAAAGCTTTGGATGGGATGACACAAACCCTTACAAAAGCTTCTGGCTGGAAAGCAGCATTTACGAAATTACCAGGTATCAAAGATGGTAAGGCCATTGAGTACTCAGTAGTGGAAACAAACACACCTGAAGGTTACACTTCAAAAGTTGAAAAAATTGATGATAACAACGTGATTAAAGTAGTCAATACATCAAACAAACCAACTACAACAACTACTACCACTACAACTACTACAACTACTACAACTACTACAACTACTACGACTCCAGAGCCTAAAACCACAACTACTACGACTCCAGAGCCTAAGACTACTTCAACTACAACACCTGAGACTCCTGCTACAACTGTTTCAACAGAAGAGCCTAAGACTACTGTAACTACAACACCTGAGACTCCTGCTACAACTGTTTCAACAGAAGAGCCTAAGACTACTGTAACTACTACGCCTGAGACTCCTGCTACAACTGTTTCAACAGAAGAGCCTAAGACTACAACCACTACGACTCCAGAGCCTAAGACTACAACCACTACGACTCGAGAGCCTAAGACTACAACTACTACGACTCGAGAGCCTAAGACTACAACTACTACGACTCGAGAGCCTAAGACTACTGTAACTACAACAGAAAATCCAAATAAACCTAGTCATTCTGGTACCACAACGACACCAAATGCGCCAGGTTCAAATGGTGGAAACAATGGTGGACGTCGCAAACCGCTTCTTCCAAATACAGGTGAAGTTGTTGCATCTGGACTTGTCTTCTCAGGAATTCTTGTCTTAGCAGGTGCTGTTGGAATCAAACGGAAATTGACTGATAACTAATAGTATCATTAGGAACAGTCCTTACTTCTATCAACCCCCTAACGAAGAAACTTCTACTCTCATTCATAGAAGTTGAAACAAATAGAGAGAACCAAAAGGTTCTCTTTTTTAATCTGATCTTCTTTAATGGATAACAAAAACAGCTCAAGGACCTTTATCCTGAGCTGTCGTTTTTCTATTTTAGCTTTTTTACTGATCCAATTTCACAACCTGTCCATCCTTAACGTTGAAATGATAAGAAATGGATTCATGATCTTTATTCTTGAAATCCAGGTAATAGAAATCATAGTCACCATCTGGAAGAACACTAGCATCCAACTTTTTAGCGGCAGCTTTTAAATCCTTTTCCTGGATGGCTTGATCGTCTTCTACTGAGATCATCATACGAACCATCCCCTTTTGAATAAGGGTGGCGTAGGGAATCTGGTAATAACCCGCGAAATCGTTCTTTCCTTCTTGCCTATTTTGAGCCGCCAGCTCTTCCAATTCTTCTGCAGCCTCCTTTTGATAAGAAGAATCAACATTGGGAAGAAAATGAAAATAAGAGAGCGTCAGGCCTAGATCCTGCTTTTTAAGCTTATCCAGTAGTTGGGCCTCTTTTTTCTGTACTGTCTTCTGCTCTGTAAAAACTTCTTTATAACTTGGAGTGGTTTGTCCATAGGGATCAGACCAGTCATTTTGTAAGAAAACATGCACCTCAAGAGGCACGGTTTGACCGTCATAGGTTTTCTCCGAATAAGTAAAATCAACTTTATAACCTGGAATTTCTAAAGCCTGCCAGGAAAGACGATTAATTTTAATATTCCCATGCAAACCAACCTTAGCAAGCTCACTGCTGACAACTTCCTTCGCCTTTTTATAATCACTCGGTTTCATGATCTTACAACTGGAAAGAAGGAGGCAACAAAGAATAAGTGGAATTCCTGCGAATAGTTTGAAATAATTGAGCTTCATAGCCTGACCTCCTTGCGAAATTCGACCTAATCGATTATTTTTTTATATCATATGAGAACCTTTTTATAATATCTTCTTTCATCTTTTTATTAGGAATTTTCTCTAAATCCATATATTTGAAGAATTCTTCATCATTTTGAACGACATGAACCTTCTCATCTTTAGTATACTCAGCTGGTATGGTAAGGTTACCGAAGGACTGACCAAAATCTCTAGAGACCACGTAGTTCTGTACTTCATACAAGCGTCTCAGCAATGAGAACTCTGTAGCATCGTTACTTTGATTTAATTCCTTTTTAAAATATTGGAAAAACTCCTTTTTGTTATTCACATGATGTTCTTGCCCATCTTTTGAAAGCTCTGCTGGTATCTTATGATACTGTAGGACATCATACCATCCACCTGAACGCTGCTCTGGAACTTTATAAAGCAGTTCCAAAAATGAAATATCAAAGTTGAGATCTTCTGGTCCGAGAAAGTATAGATAGGCATTCTCCCCTTTTGTCGATTCTTCACCCCATTTTACAGTAGTTGGATTATTCCCTTTGCTTAAAATAGAATATACTTTCGGATAGAGTGTTTTCAATGGGATGTCCTTAGTATAATCACTACGATCTGTAAATAACAAACGTGAATGTTGGAGCTGCAATTGTCCTTCTCCAAAATTGTATTCAAATGGATGCAAGTCTTTGTCGCTTTCTCGATTTTCTTTTTGAACTTGTTCATAACCTTTGCCTGATGAGGTTTTCCAAGCGAACTTTCCATCCTTAACATTCATTAACCCTATACGAGATTGATACTCTGTTTGTACATAGATATTTCCAGGTTCTACAATATATTTGTCTTTCTTATCGACAAGAATATCAATCGGAATGTATGTTTCTCCATCATCTGTATCCAACAACATAGAAGAAACTTTAACAGATAAGGGGATATAATTCTTATCCATATCTCGTACTATCTTAAAAACATCATATGTTTTCTTCACTAAGCGCTTGTCCTTGGTATCATAGACATCAATGAGCCAGTACTCTCCCTTTTGTGCTTTATTTGTAGTGAGGTAAGGAACTTGATTACCACGAATATAATATTGAAAATAGAGACGTGGGTCAGATTTTAATTTGTAACTTTCTTGTGCAATATACCGTTCACTATTTCCACCATTTATAAACCATTCTACTTTAACTTTTGAATTATACGAATATGCTTCCAGCGCCTCATCCACTTCCTCTTTATTATCCCATTGAATGGCTACTGCTTTCCCACCTGCAATAAATTGGGAATCAACAATATTTGGACGAGGTTTCCAAGTTACAAATTGTGATATATCACGCTTATGA
>CABSRC010000005.1 GCA_902480035.1 uncultured Streptococcus sp.
AAATGTGAAAATCGCCGATTATTACACCCATATTGAATTGATAAAGGAGTTAATAGCAAGTTATGAGTAAAGCAATGATTCAGCTGGACCACATTGATGTGACCTTCCAGCAAAAGAAACGTCAGATTCAAGCTGTCAAAGATGTGACCATTCAGATCAATGAAGGCGATATCTATGGGATTGTGGGTTATTCCGGAGCCGGAAAATCGACCTTGGTTCGGGTGATCAATCTCTTGCAAGTGCCTAGCGCCGGAACCATCACTGTGGATGGAGATGTGATCTACCAAAATCAAGTAACTTTGAAACCAGCTGCCCTAAGAGAGAAACGTCGGGATATCGGGATGATCTTCCAACACTTCAACTTGATGGCTCAAATGACTGTCGCAGAAAATGTTGCCTTCGCTCTTAAACATTCTAAATTGAACAAAGAACAAAAGAATGAGAAAGTGGCGAAATTGTTGGAACTAGTCGGTCTAGCTGACCGTGCAGAAAATTACCCAGCCCAATTGTCTGGTGGTCAAAAGCAACGGGTAGCGATTGCGCGTGCCCTTGCCAACGATCCAAAGATTTTGATCTCAGATGAGTCAACTTCAGCCCTAGATCCAAAGACGACCAAACAAATTCTAGCTTTATTGCAAGAATTGAACAAAAAACTAGGCTTAACCATTGTCTTGATCACCCATGAGATGCAAATTGTTAAAGATATTGCCAACCGGGTAGCTGTCATGCAAAATGGTGAGCTGATTGAAGAAGGATCTGTTTTAGATATCTTCTCGAATCCGAAAAATGCCTTGACCCAAGACTTCATCACCGTTGCAACAGGAATCGATGAAGCCATGGTGAAAATCAACCAACAAGCGATTGTTAAGAACTTGCCAGATGATTCGATTTTAGCGCATCTCAAGTATGCGGGTTCTGTGACAGATACAGCCATTATCAATGATATTTACAAGCAGTACCAAGTATCTGCCAACATTTTATTTGGGAATATCGAGATCCTTGATAACACGCCTGTTGGAGAGTTGGTGGTCATCTTATCAGGTGAAACTCAAAATCTGGAAACGGCCAAAGCTGAGTTAGAAAATGCAGGAGTTTCCGTGACTATTGTGAAAGATGGGAGAAAAGCATGATCCAGTTAATTCAAACATATTTACCAAATGTCTATAAATTAGGGTGGTCTGGCCAGTATGGTTGGGGAACCGCTATTTACCTGACCCTTTATATGACCGTTATTTCCTTCATTATTGGTGGATTTTTAGGTTTGGTGACAGGGCTTTTATTAGTCTTGACCCGTCCAGGTGGCGTCATTGAAAATAAAATCGTTTTCCAAATTTTGGACAAGATTACTTCTTTGTTCCGCGCCATTCCCTTCATTATCTTGTTAGCCTTTATTAATCCATTGACTTACTTGCTCTTGAAAAATACCATCGGACCTACAGCAGCCCTTGTTCCATTGTCCCTAGCTGTCTTTCCATTCTTTGCTCGCCAAGTCCAAGTGGTCTTGTCTGAATTGGATGGCGGTGTGATTGAAGCGGCTCAAGCCAGTGGGGCAACCTTCTGGGATATCGTCGGTGTCTACCTTCGTGAAGGGCTTCCTGATTTGATCCGTGTGACAACCGTGACCATCATTTCCTTGATCGGGGAAACAGCCATGGCAGGTGCCGTTGGGGCAGGAGGACTAGGAACCTTAGCCATCAACTACGGGAAAAACATGTTTAACAATGATGTCATCTTTGTAGCGACCTTGTTGATTCTCATTCTGATCGTTCTGGTCCAATTTATGGGCGATTTCCTATCCAAGAAAATTAGCCACCGGTAATGATGGGATAGATACATGAAAATAATACAGAAACATCAGTTTAAGCAGGTAGCGGCCTTTGCAGGCTTGTATTTTCTTGCTATTGGCTTAGGCGTCCTGCTTGGAAGTCTGGTTGATCATCGAGGCAACATGTTTTATGCTCCAGCCTTCTCTGCTCTAGTTGGTGGAGCCATCTATCGACTCTATGTTGAAAAAATTCAACGAACAGGAGCCATTCTAGTCGTTGCTCTTGTGATTGGTGCTTTTTTCCTTTTCACTCGTCATGGGGCCGGAGCTTTTCTTCCTGCTCTTGTTGGAGGGCTTTTGGCAGAATTGGTCGCAGCCCGTGGCCACTATCAGTCGAAGCTAGGCAATGCGCTTTCCTTCCTCTTCTTTTCCTTTACGACTACAGGGCCCATTCTTATGATGTGGATCCAACCGGCTAGTTACCGTGCTTCTTTACTAGCCCGTGGGAAGTCGATGGATTATATTGAACGCGTTATGGTACCGTCGAATATGGGAACGGTGAGCTGGTTTATTCTGACCCTTCTTCTTGGAGCTCTACTAGGTTATCTTCTTGGACAATTGGTCTATCAAAAGCTAGATAGAAAATGATATGATGGAGAAGAAATATGCACAATAATTTACTAGTCCTTCAGTCAGACTTCGGTTTGGTAGATGGGGCTGTCTCTGCTATGATCGGGGTCGCCTTAGAGGAATCACCAACCCTCAAAATTCACCACTTGACCCATGACATTACACCTTATAATATCTTTGAGGGAAGTTACCGCCTCTTTCAGACGGTAGATTACTGGCCAGAAGGGACAACCTTTGTTTCGGTCGTCGATCCGGGTGTCGGTTCCAAACGTAAAAGTGTTGTAGCCAAAACGGCCAAGAATCAATACATTGTTACACCGGATAATGGGACCCTCTCTTTCATCAAGAAACATGTAGGGATTGTTGCCATTCGTGAGATTTCAGAGGCGAAGAACCGCCGGGCCAATACAGAGTTTTCTTATACCTTCCATGGGCGTGATGTATACGCCTATACTGGGGCTAAGTTGGCCAGTGGCCATATTAGTTTTGAAGACGTCGGACCAGAACTCAGTGTCGAACATATTGTGGAAATCCCAGTGGTTGAGACAGTTCTTGAGGACAATCTTGTTAAAGGTGCGGTTGACATTTTAGATGTGCGCTTTGGTTCTCTTTGGACTTCCATTACTCGGGAAGAGTTCAATCATTTGTCACCTGAATTTGGGGAACGTTTTGAAGTAACCATCTATAACAATGACATGCTGGTTTACCAAAACCAAGTAACCTACGGTAAGTCTTTCGCCGATGTGCGAATTGGACAGCCAATCCTTTATATCAATTCCCTTTATCGTGTTGGTCTTGCCATCAACCAGGGATCCTTTGCCAAGGCCTATAATGTAGGAGTTGGGGCTTCTTGGCATATCGAGATTAGAAAAATGGAAAATTAATAGGAGATATCAGAATGAAACAGAAATCATTATTTTCAATTAAAGATGTTGTAGCTATTGGGGTTGGAGCAGCCCTCTTTGTCGTGATTGCTATGTTGCAAATCCCTGCACCTGCACCGAATACGAGCATTCAGTTGCAATATGCCCTTCAGGCCCTCTTTAGTGTGGTCTTTGGCCCAATTGTTGGCTTCTTAATCGGCTTGATTGGTCATGCCATTAAGGACGCTATGTCAGGTGGTCTTTGGTGGACTTGGATCATTTCAAGTGGTTTGTTTGGACTCTTTGTTGGTTTCTTCCGCAAACAAATCGGTGAATTCAAAGGGGAAGTGACAAAGAAAGAATTAATTGTCTTTAACGTCGTTCAAATCGTATCCAACCTTGTGATCTGGGGCTTGATTGCTCCGGTTGGAGATGTCTTGATCTACAAGGAAAGTGCCAATAAAGTCTTCCTACAAGGTGTTGTTGCCGGTTCGTTTAATGCTTTAACAGTAGCTGTTGCAGGTTCTCTTCTCTTGATTGCTTATGCACGGACTCAAACAAAAGATGGAAGTTTGTCTAAAGACTAATTATAAATAAGAAGAGAAAGTCTGGGAAACCAGGCTTTTTTTGTTTATCGAAAATATTTTTTACAAAATGTAAGATATATATTGCAAAATAGAAAATATAGTGTATAATAGAGCTATAAAAACAAGAAAGGAAAAGCGTGTGGCGAAAAATCTCAAATTAAAAATGGCCCGGGTCGAGCATGATATGACCCAGGGGGATCTTGCAGATGCCATCGGGGTGACGCGTCAGACCATCGGCCTGATTGAGGCGGGGAAATATAACCCAACCCTCAGCCTCTGCCTGGCCATTTGTAAGACCTTGGATAAGACGCTGGATCAACTGTTCTGGGAGTAACAGTTTTAACAATAGAAAGAGGAAATAAATGAAACAAAAGAAAGAACCAATTGTAAAAGATGAGCGGACCATGCTGCTTGATGGAAAAATTGCAGGGGAACTTGTTCTAGGAATGACCTGCTTTATTGCAGTCTCTGCCTTTGTGAAAGCTAGTATCCTGGACTTGGACCTAATAGCCTATATTCCAGAGCTTATTCTCTTGATTGTCATGGGAGCTTATGCCTTTGTGAGAAGGATCAGTTCAGGGATTGATGTTCGAGATATGTTAGAAAAAGATAGCTGGTTGAGCCGCCTTGGGTCAGGTCTAGTCTTTGCTGTGCTGATGATAGCCATGGATGTGATTGGAAAGCGAGAGGCAACGAGCTTTATCTTGAGTTCCAAGTATCTGGTCAAAATTTTATTAGAAATCGTCGTCTTTGCCATCTTGACTTATCTGCTTGAAAAACCACTTGCTCTTATCAATCGGAAAAAACAAGAGAAGATAGAGGCAGAGTTAGAGGATGAAGAATAAGGAGAAAGCAATGAGATTACAATTGCTGAACAAACAAATCATAGATGAACGAGAAGAAGGCTTAGCTAATAAGGCTGGAGCTGAGACGGCTGGTTTTCTGTTCCTTGCCTTAACTGTTTTTAGTGTGGGATCCATTTTTACGTCTAAGGTGGGGTTAAGTCCAATCATGGTGGTAGCCTTACTCATCGCCTCAGGATTTTATTATTCGGTTCGTTGTCAACGATTGGGTGTGAGATTTATCAATTATAGCTATCTAAATGTGATGGGAATTGTAGCAGTAACCCTTGTTCTTTCCTTGTTCATCTGGGCTCAAAATTTTCAATTAAACCAGGCTGTCTATCACTCAAATCCTTTCCATTCAAAATTCTTACTGGTGCTACCTATTACCTTTTTACTGAATCTTCCAATTGTATGGGGGATGAATTTCCTTGTGATGCTCCTAGCCAAAGTAGAGAAAAAACGCTATGAAGCCTATCTGGATCAGTTGGAAAAAGAAGAGTAGTTAGTTGGAACCTTATTTTCGTCGTAAAAAAAGTCTGGAACCCCAGGCTTTTATTTTTCAGTCAAATAAATTGCATTCGTTTTCTGTGGAGAGTATACTGGTATAGTTGAATGAAAAATTCTGATAATTTAATCTTAGAAAAGAGATCTTATGGCAAAACCTATTCGCGTATTACTCTATTACCTCTATACCCCCATTGAAAATGCAGAACAATTTGCAGCCGACCACTTGGCCTTCTGTAAATCAATCGGTCTTAAAGGCCGTATCCTAGTGGCTGATGAAGGAATCAACGGAACCGTATCTGGTGACTACGAAACAACTCAAAAATACATGGACTATGTACACAGCCTTCCGGGTATGGAAGACCTCTGGTTCAAGATGGATGAGGAAGAAGAACAAGCTTTCAAGAAGATGTTCGTCCGCTATAAGAAAGAGATCGTCCACCTTGGATTAGAGGATGATAACTTCGATAACGACATCAATCCTCTTGAAACAACAGGTGCTTACTTGTCGCCAAAAGAATTTAAAGAAGCCCTTCTAGACGAGGATACCGTTGTCCTTGATACTCGTAACGACTATGAGTATGACCTTGGTCACTTCCGTGGGGCTATTCGTCCAGATATCCGCAACTTCCGTGAATTGCCACAATGGGTCCGTGATAACAAGGAAAAATTCATGGACAAGCGTGTCGTCGTCTACTGTACTGGTGGAGTCCGTTGTGAGAAATTCTCAGGATGGATGGTGCGTGAAGGATACAAAGATGTCGGTCAATTACACGGCGGTATCGCAACTTACGGGAAAGACTCAGAAGTTCAAGGAGAACTTTGGGATGGGAAAATGTACGTCTTTGACGAACGGATTGCAGTCGATGTCAACCATGTCGATCCAAGTGTTGTCGGAAAAGATTGGTTTGATGGAACACCATGTGAACGCTATGTCAACTGTGGAAATCCTTTCTGTAACCGTCGCATCTTGACTTCAGAAGAAAACGAAGACAAGTACCTCCGTGGCTGCTCCCATGAGTGCCGTGTTCACCCTCGCAATCGTTATGTAGAAGAACACGACTTGTCACAAGCAGAGGTGAGTGAGCGTTTGGCCCTTATCGGTGAGACGCTTGATGGAGCACCTGCATAATAGAAACAAACAGTCTGAAAGCTCAGGCTGTTTTTATATGGAAATTGATTGAAAATTGTGCTATACTTTAGGTAAGCGATTTCACAAAGGAGAAAACAAATGAGTATCGTGTTTTCAATCAAAAATAAAAAGAGCTTATTTGGCTATCAGAAAGTACTCGCAGCACAGGAAGTCCTGAAATTGGTGGAAGAGTTGACAACCTACAACTATGATCCTGCTACTCTTCATCGTCCCTTAAATGATTTTGAAAGCTTGAACTGTATCGTGTACAGAAAAAGTGGTCTTCCTCTGCAGTTACGCTATTTTGATGAGGAAGAGTCTTATCAGATTCAGGTGCCCTCTTTTGCGATAGAAGAAGATTGGCAGTTGGCCCTTCGCTGGATCAGTCGCCTCGCAGAAGTATTAGGAACGGAGATTGTGGCTAGCGACGGCGTGAGCTATACTCCAGATTCTATTTTCCATTTTGATTATGAAGTCGTTATCCTAGAAACGCTGGGGAATTTGACAAAAGAAAAAGATCTAAAAGAGTTTGAAGTACAAGGCTTCGCTCATCCGGTCTATTTGGATCGGGATACAGTGCAGGAAGTCTTGAACCATGTCCATCCCCTAGAAGCCTACTCTGCCTTTATCAAGAAGATTCAATATAATGCAGCTTATTTCAGTCAAGTCCGTTTTTATCAACAGGAGGAGACAGGAGCCTTCTTAGCCAGCTATAGCTTGACAGAAGATACGGATACAGTCTTGCCACGGGTGCCACATGTTCCTGCAGAATATGTAGAAATCGTGGGCTTAGCGGGTATCATTGATTGGCGGGTGCTATTGGTAGCGATCGAGGGAGATCCGGGTAAGCCAGAAAATTACCATCCAATTGGTTCTCTTGCTCTGAAGGACTTACTGGAGGCCTTAGAGCCAGATGAATTCCAGCTGCTTGATGCTAGTCAAATTGAAATCAAAAAATTGTCCAAAGAACGCTTGCTAGAATTAGCACAATTGGAGAATAAGTAAAAAATATTGCAGTGAACTGTCCTTCCGACACTTGATCCGAAAAATCTAACGTCTGGGAGCAGTTCTTTTTTATACTCTTACCTTTGATCAAAAACCAATGACTAGGCTAATTGTGGTATAATAGGGGACTAGAAGTAGAATGAAAGAGGTGCACGAAATGCTGTTAGAAGAATTTGACGCCAACCGACAGGCTATTATTAATCCACAAGACTTACACAAACCAATTGAAGGATTTCCTAAAGTAGTCATCTCTTGCTTTTCAAGAGTAACTTTTGCGCGCCTCCTTGAAAATTATGAACATGAGGTCATCACAAGAACCTCCATGGCCAACTTTGAAGTTCTCGTTTATGGGATCACTATCGGAGACCAACAGATCGCTGCCTTTAATGCGCCCGTTGGGGCAGCTTCCTGTGTGGGAATTATTGAGGATTTGATTCAATTTGGGATGGAAAAACTCGTTCTTTTTGGGACTTGTGGGGTTTTGGACAGGGATATTGAAGCGACCTCCATCATCATTCCAACAGCAGCTCTTCGGGATGAAGGGACCAGCTACCACTATCTTCCGGCTAGTGATGAAGTGGAAGTAAATAAGGAAAGCCTTCCTCTCTTCCAAGCTTTTCTGGACAGTCACAAGGTTTCTTATCAGTCAGGAAAAGTGTGGACGACAGATGCACCGTACCGGGAAACCATCGACAAGATGAAACGTCGAAAGAAAGCAGGAGCCATCTGTGTGGATATGGAATGTTCGGCAGTGGCGGCATTAGCAGCTTTTAGGGGCTTTGAGCTTTGCCATTTTTTCTACGCGGCGGACCACCTCTCTGAAGAAAAATGGGATATCCGAACCTTATCTAGTCATGAGGACTTAGATGGTAAGGATCGAATTGCAGAGTTAGCCATCCAATTTGCGCTCTTATGGGAAAAGGCAAACTAAATGAAAGAAGCAATCATCGAATTGAAGGATTTTTCCTTCCAGTATAAGGCTCAGTCTGAGCCGACCTTAAAGGGGATTAACCTGACCATCTACGAGGGGGAAAAGGTCCTGATTGTGGGACCATCTGGCTCTGGTAAGTCAACCATTGGTCAGTGTCTAAACGGGATTATTCCCAATATCTATAAGGGAACCAGTAGTGGGCAATTTCTCATTCAGGGGACAGAAGCCTTTGATCATAGTATTTATGAAAAATCTCACTTGGTCAGTACGGTTTTACAGGATACGGATGGCCAGTTTATCGGTCTTAGTGTCGCAGAAGACTTGGCTTTTGCTCTTGAAAACGATATGGTGGAACCGGAAAGTATGAAATCTCGGGTTCACACCTGGGCGGAGCGCTTAGATTTGAGTAAGCTCTTGGACCATCGGCCTCAAGATTTATCCGGTGGGCAAAAACAGCGGGTGAGCTTAGCTGGCGTCCTGATCGACGAAAGTCCAATCCTGCTTTTTGATGAGCCACTGGCTAATCTAGATCCCAAGTCGGGTCAGGATATCATTGATCTAATCGATCAAATTCATGAAGAGCAAGGGACAACAACCATTATCATCGAACACCGTTTGGAGGATGTGCTCTATCGTCCCATTGATCGAGTCATCTTGATCAATCAAGGGCAAGTCCTCTTTAATGGGGAGCCAGATGAGTTGTTGAGAACGACACTGCTGACTGAAAATGGGATTCGGGAACCCCTCTATTTAACAACTCTTCGCCAGTTAGGCCAGGATATCAGCAAGCTACCGAATTTGGACAATGTTGAAAAAATACCACTTGAAGATTTATCAGTGGAAATTCCAACTCCACATTTTGAAAAAGGTGCAGAGGCAGAAGCAATTTTAGAGCTTGGTCATTTGAACTTTGCCTATCGAGAAAATCAGCCTATTCTTAAAGATCTTTCTTTAACCGTTCCAAAAGGCCAACGGCTAGCGATTGTTGGTAAAAATGGGGCTGGAAAATCTACCCTTGCTAAGGCGATTTGTGGCTTCATCCAAACGGAAGGAACCTATTTCTCAAAGGGAGAGGATATCAAGGGTGATAGTGTCAAGGAGCGAGCAGAGCGAGTAGGTTATGTCCTGCAAAATCCTAATCAGATGATTTCATCGACCATGGTGTTTGATGAGGTAGCTCTCGGTCTTCGCTTGAGAAATGTCCCAGAGGACCAGATTGAAAATCGTGTCCATCAAGCCTTGAAAACCTGTGGTCTCTACGAATTTCGTAAGTGGCCAATTTCTGCTCTATCTTATGGTCAGAAGAAGCGGGTGACCATCGCTTCGATTTTAGTATTGGGGCCTGAGGTTTTGGTACTGGATGAACCGACGGCAGGCCAGGATCAACGAAACTATACAGAAATTATGGATTTCCTTGATGAACTCCAGCAAAAGGGGCATACCATTGTCATGATTACCCACGATATGCAGCTCATGCTAGATTATTCCGACCGGGCAGTCGTGGTTATGGATGGGCAGGTTTTGGCTGATTTGACACCGGCAGAGCTCTTGACCCAACCAGAAATTTTGAGACGGGCTAATTTAAAAGAAACGTCTATTTTCGCCTTGGCAAATCGACTTGGTGTCGATCCTCTTGCCTTGACCCAGTTTTATATGAATCAGAAGGGGGAAGGTCATGAATAATCGCTTAGTCGGCTACCATGCCGGAACCAGCTTTCTGCATCGCCTTTCAGGCGCTAGCAAGCTTCTTTTCTTATTGTTGGTATCATTAGCTGCCATGTTGAGTTACGATACTCGCTTGTTGTTGGTCATTGGTTTGGGTGCCCTCGCCTTATTTGCAACCTCAGGCATTCGTTTGAAAGACATCTCTTTTGTTCTGAGTTTTGCCTTAGCTTTTGCCCTTCTCAATGTCTTGATGGTCTATCTTTTTGCCCCCCAATATGGGGTAGAAATCTATGGAGCAAAAACAGTTCTTCTAGATGGTTTAGGAGCTTATAGCATTACAGCTCAAGAGTTGTTTTATCTTTTCAACCTTACTTTGAAATATATCTGTACCATTCCTTTGGCTCTTATTTTCCTGATGACCACCCATCCTAGTCAATTTGCTTCGAGTCTTAATCAGATAGGAGTATCCTACAAGATTGCTTATTCAGTCAGCTTGACCCTGCGCTATATTCCAGATGTGCAAGAGGAATACCAGATTATCAAGCTCTCCCAAGAAGCAAGAGGATTGGAGTTGTCCCAAAAAGCCAACTTTGTCCAGCGGGTGAAGGGAAATCTTCAGATGATTTCTCCCTTAATTTTTAGTTCTCTAGAGCGGATTGAAACGATTTCTACGGCGATGGAATTGCGACGCTTTGGAAAAAATAAAAAACGAACCTGGTACACCTATCAGGAGATGACGACTCGTGATCACTTGATTATCCTGGGGTCAATCTTTATGGTAGTCTTAAGTATCGTCTTGATTTGGGTAAACCAAGGTCGCTTCTATAATCCTTGGAGGTAATCACATGTCAGAAACAATATTAGTAACAGGAGCTTCTGCTGGCTTTGGTCAAGCCATCTGTCGTCGCTTAGTTGCCGATGGGCATCGGGTGATTGGTGCAGCTAGACGCTTAGATAAATTGACAGCTCTTCAAGAGGAGTTAGGTACAGCCTTTTTCCCACTGCAAATGGACGTGATGAAACCTTCTCAGGTAGATCATGCCCTTGCTAGTTTGCCAAAAGCTTGGGAGAGAATTGATGTCTTGGTGAATAATGCTGGCTTGGCCCTAGGCCTCGCTCCAGCTCATGAAGCAGAGATCGTAGATTGGTTGACCATGATTCAGACCAACATTATCGGTCTGACCTATTTGACCCGGCAAATCCTCCCCCAGATGGTGGAAAGAAATGACGGTTATGTCATCAATATGGGGTCAACTGCTGGAACAGTGCCCTATCCAGGAGCTAATGTCTACGGAGCATCCAAAGCCTTTGTCAAGCAATTCTCCCTCAATCTTCGAGCAGATCTAGCAGGGAAGAAGATTCGTGTCAGCAATATTGAACCTGGTCTATGTGAAGGGACGGAATTCTCTTCTATTCGCTTTAAAGGAGACGAAGAACGGGTAGAGGCTCTCTATCGCAATGCCCATGCCATTCAGCCTGAAGACATTGCGAATACTGTAGCTTGGTTGATCCAACAGCCTAAGCATGTCAATGTCAACCGGATTGAAATCATGCCCGTTTCCCAAACCTTTGGCCCTCAACCCGTTTATCGTGACTAAAAAGAGAAACAACCACTCCACAAGGGATTGGTTGTTTTTTATGTTTCCTCTGGTATAATAGAAGGCAAAGTAAGGAGAAAAAGATGACAGCTGCGTTAATTATTGGTTCTACCGTTTGTGATGTGATGATCTACTTGGATCGGTTGCCGAGTCGTGAAGGAGATGCCCATATTGATCACCAACAATGGTCTGTGGGAGGTTGCGCATTTAATGTCGTCAATATTCTTCATTTTTTGTCGCAACCCTACCAGTTTGTCTCGCCAGTCGGTTCTGGGATGTATGGTGATTTTATTCGGAGAGAGCTAAAACAATTGGGAATTTCCTCCTCCATCTCATTAGAGGGGACCAATGGGTGCTGTTATTGCTTTGTAGAGTCTGATGGTGAGAGGACCTTCTTATCAGATCACGGAGTGGAGTATAGCTTCCAAGGAGAGTGGCTAAAAGAGATCGAGACAGATCGATTTGATTACATCTACTTGTGTGGTCTTGAAGTCGAGGAGCCAACCGGTCTTGCATTGGTGCAGTCTGTTTCGCAATTAGAAGGCCAGGTGATTTTCGCACCAGGACCACGCGGACTCATGATTCCCAAAGATCGACTGGAAGCAATTTATGATCTGCATCCGATTCTCCATGTTAATGAGGCTGAAGCACTGGCTTTTTCTGGGTGTAGAGAGATCCAGCCAGCCATCGAACGTTTGTATCAGAGAACGGGGCAATTAGTCATTGTCACCTTGGGGGAAAAAGGAGCGGTTGCCTATGATGGCAACTGGTATGAGGCGGACGGTTTCCCAGCAGAAGTTGTTGATACAGTAGGTGCTGGAGATAGCCATGTCGGAGCTTTTATATCCGCTCGTTTAGAAGGTTTAGATATCGCACAAGCCTTAAGCTTTGCCAATAAAGTCTCTAGCCAGATTGTTGCAAGTAAGGGCGTTCATCTGACAAAAGAGCAGCAAGAAGCCCTGCGAACAGAATTGAAACAAAAATAAAAAAGAGAGTGGGACAGAAATCGGTAATTCGTTAGAATTCGATTTCGTCGTCCCACCTCCGCACAGTTGAGTAGGGCTGTAAAAGCTGATGAAATCAGCGTAGTAGAGTCCACTCAACCACTGCGTCTTGCTCGACAATCCAAAAACAATTGAGAGACTAGGACTTTTGTCTCAGCCTCTTTTTTGACTTTATCCGCTTGGCCCTTTGTATCTTATCACAAAGGCCGCTTATTGGGCATGCCTGCTTTTCTTGGGTATTTATTGGGGGTTTCTTTTTTCTTCTCCACAACAGTGATATAGCGAGGATCCCCATTTGGCAATTCATACTGTAGATTGTCTTCAACCTTGCTAAATAGCAGGTTCAGGGCGTTTTTGGCTTCCTCCAACTCTTCTGGAGCATTGCTAGCTTTAAGTGCGAGGAGGCGCCCCCCTACTTTCAAATAAGGAATGGTCAGCTCAGAAAGGACCTGCATCCGAGCAACGGCGCGCGCAGTTACGAGGTCAAATTGAGCACGGAAGGCCTTGTCTTGCGCAAAGTCTTCAGCTCGTCCATGGTAGAAATGAACCCCGCTCAAGCCTAACTCTTCAGCTAGTAGGTGGAGAAAGTTGATCCGCTTATTGAGGGAATCAATGATGGTCACATCCAACTCAGGGAAAAGGATCTTCATTGGAAGACTTGGAAAGCCTGCACCAGCTCCGATATCCAAAAGACGGATGGGTTTGTTTTCGATCAACCCCTGCAAGATGGGTGCGATCGAATCATAAAAATGCTTGAGATAGACTTCGTCTTTTGCGGTGATGGCGGTGAGATTAATTTTCTCATTCCATTCCACGAGGAGCTCAAAATAGCGTTCGTATTGTTCTTTTTGTCGATCAGTTAATGGGAAGCCGAGGTCGGCTAAACGGGTATAAAATTCTTCTGGTTTCATAAGATAATTTTACCACAAAATAAGAGAAATTTGATATACTGGTAGAAAGAAATGAAAGGAATTCAATAAAATGATTTGGATTATTCTTGGGATCCTTGTGGTCCTTGTGTTGATGGTAGTAGGAGTTTACAACGGTTTAGTGAAAAGTCGGATGCAAACTCGCGAAGCTTGGAGTCAAATCGATGTACAATTGAAACGTCGGAATGACTTGATTCCAAACTTGATCGAAACGGTTAAAGGGTATGCCAAGTACGAAGGAGATACACTTGCTAAGGTCACTCAACTTCGCCAACAAGTAGCTCAAGCATCTTCACCTGCAGAAGCAATGGCAGCCAGTGATGCTCTTTCACGTCAAGTTGCAGGCATCTTTGCGGTTGCTGAAAACTACCCAGATTTGAAGGCTAACACCAACTTCATGCAATTGCAAGAAGAATTGACCAATACAGAAAATAAAATTTCTTATGCCCGTCAATTGTACAACAGTGTGACAAGCAACTACAATGTGAAATTGGAAACCTTCCCAACAAATGTAATTGCTGGAATGTTTGGCTTCAAACAAGCCGAATTCCTTCAAGTGCCTGAAGAAGAAAAAGCAGTACCAAAGGTGGACTTTAGCGGATTAGGAGACTAATATGCTGTTTGACCAAATTGCAAGCAATAAAAGGAGAACCTGGATTCTCCTTATTGCTTTTTTCATACTCTTGGCCCTCATCGGAGCAGCCGTTGGTTATCTCTGGTTAGGCTCCTCGCTTGGTGGCGTCATCCTTGCTTTGATTATTGGTGGCATCTATGCCTTTAGCATGATTTTTCAATCAACGGAAGTTGTGATGCGAATGAATGGTGCACGCGAGGTGACAGAAGATCAAGCTCCTCAACTCTACCATGTTGTCCAAGACATGGCCATGGTGGCTCAGATTCCTATGCCTCGTGTCTATATTGTAGACGATCCGTCCATGAATGCATTTGCGACAGGGTCCAATCCTCAAAATGCGGCTGTTGCAGCAACGACAGGTCTTCTAGCTGTGATGAATCGAGAGGAATTGGAGGGAGTTATTGGACACGAAGTTAGCCATATTCGCAATTACGATATCCGCATCTCCACCATTGCAGTTGCTCTTGCTAGTGCCATCACTATGCTCTCTAGCATTGGAGGACGGATGATGTGGTGGGGCGGTGGCCGTAGACGGGATGATGATCGAGAAGGGGGCAGTGGTTTAGAAATTATTATTCTGATCCTATCCTTGATTGCCATCGTATTAGCTCCATTAGCAGCGACTTTGGTTCAGTTAGCCATTTCTCGTCAACGAGAGTTCCTAGCGGATGCTTCCAGTGTCGAATTGACACGGAATCCTCAAGGGATGATCAATGCTCTTTTGAAACTAGATAACAGCGCACCCATGCAGCGAGAAGTCGATAGTGCAAGCAGTGCTCTCTTTATCAACGATCCCAAAAAAGAATCCGGTTTGCAAAAACTCTTTTATACCCACCCACCCATTGCTGAGCGGGTGGCTCGTTTAAGAAAAATGTAAAAAATCCACCAAACGGTGGGTTTTTATTTGGTTGTTAAGAGGAGGGTAGTGAAACCAAGGATAGCAAAGGTCCCCCAAGCTAGGGGAAGGCTCCAGATAGCTAGACTGGAGAAAAGGGCTGTTCCAAGTGGCATGGCAAAGCTGACCATTAGTCCCAAAAAGCTAGAGGTAGAAGCTAATTTTTCAGCTGGCAGTTTGCTCATTAAAAGACTGGAAACTTTTGGGTTGATTTTTGCTACAAGATAACCAAGAAAAGTGATGAGTAGAAGGGAAAGGATATCCCAGTGGACCAGAATATTTGTGAGGCCAAGCATGGTCAGACCACCTGCAATCCACAGCAGAGTATGGTGGAGGGTTTGTTTGGAAAAATAATCGTGAGGTGTCAGGCTAGCCCAGACCATGCTCAAAATAGTCACTGCTTCTAAGATCAAGAGCGATTGGCTAAAGCTCAAATGAAAGAAGGGGGAGTGAAGCAGTTGCAAATTATAGATGCCGGAGATGGATCCGCCCAAAGCATTGATGAAAACTAGGGATAGGAGAAGTTTTCCAAAGTTGTGAACCTCTTCATCTGCAAAGATAGTGGTGACATTGCGATACATGTCTCGACATTCTTGAAGGAAAGAAATTTTCTTACTAGAATCCACTTGAATCGGTTCGTGGGTCAATTGACTTCGTCGGATGAAAAGACAAGTGGAGGACAGGAGAAATGTCAGGGCATTGATCGAAGCAACAAGTGCAAAGTTATAGTGACTGATAGCTAAAAGCCAGACTCCCAGCGCTTGACCTGAAATGGAACAAACCATACTAAGCAGTTGATTGAAGGAATAGGCTTCCATCAGATCCTCGCTAGGGATGTTCTTCTGCATAATGGGAAGTTGCAGTCCCCCGCGATAATCACTTAAACAATCTGACACAATATTCAGGAAGCAAACGATCGAAAAGGCCAAGTAACCCGGAATCTTCGTCATCAGTGCAATGATGACGAAAAGAATAGCTTGCAGAAAGCCCATTCGGATCAGCCAGTCAGCTTTTTTAGCGGTGTGATCGGCCTTCATTCCAATGAAAATGGTGAAAAGACTTGGGATAAAAACAATGAGATTGGCGATCCCAACTGCCAGACTAGGGTGAGGCATGCTAGCCGCAAAGACCACAAAGACCAAATTGTAGATGGCGGCACCAAGGCTATTTAAAAAGCGAGAAAGGCTGAGTAAGGCAAAAATTTTATTACGGATCAAGAGTTTCATAAGCTTTCCTCCTTATGCTTAGCAGATAAAATAACTTCTCTTAAATGTTGCAAGGCCTGCTTGAGAAGAGACAGTTTCTCTTCTTCCGTCAGTTCTAACTTTTCCTCTTTAACATAAAAACAGGTCTGTTTAAGGAAATAATGAAGGAGACGATTCTTTAGTCTGCTTATCATGCTGGGACCTCTTTCTTTTCTTGATGATCCAATTATAGACCTCAAAAATATGGAAAACAAAAAGTTGCATATTTTCAACAAAAAGAGGCTGGGACAAAAGTCCTAGCCTCTTAATTGTTTTTGGATTGTCGAGCAAGACGCAGTGGTTGAGTGGGCTCTACTATGCTGATTTCATCAGCTTTTACAGCCCTACTCAACTGTGCGGAGGTGGGACGACGAAATCAAATTCTAACGAATGACCGATTTCTGACCCACTCTCTTTTCAGGCTTCCTTAATCAGTTCTTTCAGGCCCTGTTTATAGTAGTTGGCACTGTCCTTACAATCCAGAATAGAGAGGACCTGGATGGCCTGTTCCATCTTTTTAAGACCAGTTTCTTTTTCTCCCTTTCGATAAAGAAATTCCCCTTTGGCATAGAGATAAACCGTCCGAAGATAAGCTTCGTTTTCAGAGTAAAAGTGGTCCTTGATCAGCTGATCAAAATAAGATGCATCTTCAAATTCATTTGAACTAATGGCCAGAAAAAAGCCATTAAGAAAAATAGAATTGAGGGCAGGACGAGAAGAGTCTAGGAGAAGCTTGAAATCATCTCTTTGGACCAACTCCTCTGTATACTGTCGATAGAGCTGACTAGAGAAAAGAGGAGAGGTCAGTGAAAATAGGCTTAACTCAAAATTTCCCCAGACCATGACAGAGAAGAGGTAGTCATAGAGGAAATCTAGTTCCTCTTGGCTAGCAGCCAACTCCACCTCAGGATAGAAAGCAAGCATTTGAGCCTTGAGAATAATGCTGGCTAAGAAGTCTTCTTTTTTCTGATGTTTCTGGTAGGCTTGCTGGTAGCTTTGGTACAAGTCTTGGTCGTGTTCCAAGCTCATGTTTTCATAGTGCTCTTTCAACAATTTGGGGATAAAAGAGTGCTGATCGATCCCTGCTAGATGAGAGAACTCACTGAGACTTGTTTTGATCTGTTGAAGGGCCTGAAAAAACCGTTGCGTGGTTAGGTCATTTTCTCCTCTTTCAAATCGCGACAGCATAGAGCGCGAAAATTCTCCCCCTGTAGCCTCCTCTAAAGAGATGTGGCGACTTTCACGTATTTGTCGAAAAACAGCTCCGATTTCTTTCATGAATTCTCCTTTTTTAGCTGGTATTTTTCAACCAATTGCTCAACAGTCTTTCCCTTACTTAACCAATCAGCCAGACGATCTAAGCGGCGAATTTCTTGCATCAAAGGATCCTGAATCGTTTCAATTTGCACGCCACAAATTTTCCCAGTAATCAATGTCCGGTTGGGGTGATAGGCGGGAGCTTGGCGAAAGAAATCTCCATAACTTCCGTCACTCTTTTTCCATTCTTGTAGTTCCCCCAGAGAATAGCCTGTTAAGCACGAGGTGATTTGGTCAAGGCTTATCTCTTTTCCACCCTTTCGTAAGACTTTTTGGACTAAAGCTGTGTATACAGTTGAAAATGGTAAATCGTAAACTCTTGCCATCAGATCCCCTTTATCTTTTTCATGATTATAACAAATTTTTGAGGAGACTTCTTGGTTGAGGGGCAGCTTCATGATATACTAGTAGTATCTAGAAGATTTGAGGACAAAAGAATGAACCTATTTACACAAGAAATCCGTAAAAATTCTGAAGGTCTAGCTTTTGATCAAGAGTTGGATTTGCTCAAGGAATTGCAAAAGCGTAATCCAGAAATTCTTGATTTAAAGAAGGTGACAGCGACAGGACGAGTAGCCTATGATACAGGCCTCTATGTCTTGGATTACCAGTTGAGCTATACCATCGTTTTGGCATCTAGCCGAAGCATGGAGCCTGTTGAGCTTCAAGAGAGCTATCCTGTAACAGAGGTGTTTGCAGAGGACGTACAGTCTGACGCAGATATCGAGGCCCTAGAGGAAGACTTGATCCTTCCAATCGAAGGTGGGAAGATTGACCTGAGTGAGAGTGTAGCGGATAATATTCTGCTCAATATTCCTCTCAAGGTTCTCACTCCAGAAGAAGAGGCTGGACAAGGTTTTATCGAAGGCAATGATTGGAAAATCCTATCCGAAGAAGAATACCAAGCCGCTCAAGCGATCAAGAAAGAAGAAAACAGTCCTTTCGCTGGTCTAAATGGCTTGTTTGACGAAGAATAAGCTAGAGATTACATTTGATAAATTTAGACATAAATACAGGTCTTTTCTTTGAGGAAAGGCCTTCTTTTGATATACTAGGATTAATAAATAACAGAGGGGAGACCTCTAAAAAAGGAGAAAAAGTATGGATACTTTATTTATTCCAGGTTGGTTGATTACTTTTGTAATCGTAGCCATTCTTGTATTGATCTTGTTGGTCAAAGGGTATGTCAATGCTAAACCCAACGAAGTCGTGGTCATTACAGGTCTTCGAAAACAACGTCACTTGCGTGGGAAAGCTGGCTTTATGATTCCCTTTGTCGAACAACGCTCTTATCTTGATATTGAGCAATTTTCGACAGATGTTCGGACGTCAGAAGCAGTCCCAACACTGGACTTCATTAACGTCCGTGCCGATGCAGCTGTTAAATTAAAAATCGGTACAACCGATGAAATGATTGCCCGCGCTGCAGAAAACTTCTTGAACTGGAATACGACAGATATTTCCAATTCTGTCCAAGATGTCTTGGAAGGAAACTTGCGGGAAGTGATCGGTCAGATGGAGCTCCGTAAGATGGTCAATGACCGTCAAGAGTTTGCCTCAAAAGTGCAGGACAACGTAGCACCAGACTTGGCTAAAATGGGTCTAGAAGTCATCGCCTTTACGGTTCAATCCTTCTCTGATGAAGGGGGAGTCATTGATAACCTCGGGATTGAAAATGTTGAAACCATTAAGAAAGATGCCTTGATTGCCAAAGCCAAAGCAGAACGCGAACGCAAGGAAGTCGAAGCAGAACAAGATAAATTGGCCAACGACAAACGCGTCGCTGCCGATCTTGAAATTGCGCAAAAACAAAACGAATTAAAACTCAAACAAGCAGCCCTCAAGCAAGAAGCAGATATTGCCCAAGCAAAAGCAGATGCCGCTAAAGGGATTGAGGCAGAAGTGCAACGTCGTGAACAAGAGCGCGTGGCAGCCGAAGCCAATATCATGAAACAGGAAAAAGAAGCGGAAGTCAAAGAGCGTGAAGTTAAGGTTCGTGAGCAAGAATTGGATGCCAACATCCGCAAACAAGCTGAAGCTGAAAAATATGCGCGTCAACAAGCAGCCGAAGCAGAATTGATTGAACGCCAACGCAAGGCGGAAGCAGAACTCTTCGAAACACAAAAAGAAGCCGAAGCTCGAAAAGCTCAAGCCGAAGCTGAGAAATTTGCCCAATTGCAAGAGGCCGAAGCTATTGAAGCCAAAGGTCGTGCCGAGGCTGAAGCCATTCGCTTGAAACTGGAAGCCGAAGCCAAAGGTTTGGACCAAAAGGCCGAAGCGATGAAGAAAATGCAAGAAGCAGCCATTACTGAAATGGTCGTTGACAAGTTGCCTGAAATTGCGCGTGCTGTCGCAGAACCATTAACCAAGGTTGATAAGATCACCATGTACGGGGAAGGCAATGCTTCTAAGATGGTGGGAGATATTATGCAAAGTATCGACCAAGTCTCTCAAGGAGCTGGATTTGATATTCGTCAATTACTAGCAGGAGCCCTTGGAGTTAATATGACGGTCAACAAACTCAAAGAAGGAGAACAACCGGTCATTGAAGCAGAGGAGTTAGCTTCTAAAGAAGATTAATACCATTCTTAAGAAAGTGTCTGAGAACTGTTTCTCGGGCACTTTTGTTTTTAAGATCAAATAACTTGCATGATCTTCTCCCTCTTAGAGAAGGTGGGAAGCTATTTTCTGCTTTCTTTTGAGGAGGAAAAATGGTAGAATAAAGGCAAACTATAAAGAGGAGTGTCACATGACTAAAGCAAACTTTGGTGTTGTTGGTATGGCCGTAATGGGTCGTAACCTTGCCCTTAATATCGAATCTCGTGGCTACACAGTTGCCATTTTTAACCGTAGTAAAGAAAAAACAGAAGATGTGATTGCTTGCCATCCTGATAAGAACTTTGTGCCAAGCTATGATATCGAAAGCTTCGTAAACTCTATCGAAAAACCACGTCGTATCATGCTCATGGTTCAAGCAGGACCTGGTACAGACGCAACCATCCAAGCCCTTCTTCCACACTTGGATAAAGGTGATATCTTGATCGATGGAGGAAATACTTTCTATAAAGATACCATCCGTCGGAACGAAGAGTTGGCAAACTCTGGTATCAACTTTATCGGTACAGGAGTTTCTGGTGGTGAAAAAGGTGCCCTTGAAGGTCCTTCTATCATGCCTGGTGGACAAAAAGAAGCTTATGAATTGGTAGCAGATGTTCTTGAAGAAATCTCTGCAAAAGCGCCTGAAGATGGAAAACCATGTGTCACTTACATCGGTCCTGATGGAGCTGGTCACTATGTAAAAATGGTCCACAACGGGATCGAGTATGGCGATATGCAATTGATCGCGGAAAGCTATGACCTCATGCAACACTTGCTTGGACTTTCTGCAGAAGACATGGCTGAAATCTTCACTGAATGGAACAAGGGTGAATTGGACAGCTACTTGATCGAAATCACTGCGGATATCCTTGGACGCAAAGACGACGAAGGTCAAGATGGACCTATCGTAGACTACATCTTGGATGCTGCAGGAAACAAGGGAACTGGTAAATGGACGAGCCAATCAGCTCTTGACCTTGGTGTGCCATTGTCACTCATCACTGAGTCAGTATTTGCACGTTATATCTCTACATATAAAGAAGAACGTGTACACGCTAGCAAGGTGCTTCCAAAACCAGCTGCTTTCAAATTTGAAGGAGATAAGGCTGAATTGATTGAAAAAATCCGTCAAGCCCTTTACTTCTCAAAAATCATCTCATACGCACAAGGATTTGCGCAATTGTGTGTAGCTTCTAAAGAAAACAACTGGAACTTGCCATTTGCGGACATCGCATCTATCTGGCGCGATGGCTGTATCATCCGTTCTCGTTTCTTGCAAAAGATCACAGATGCATACAACCGTGATGCAGACCTTGCTAACCTTCTTTTGGATGAGTACTTCTTAGATGTCACTGCTAAGTACCAACAATCAGTTCGGGATATCGTAGCTCTTGCTGTTCAAGCAGGTGTACCTGTACCAACCTTCTCAGCAGCCATCACTTACTTCGATAGCTACCGTTCAGCGGATCTTCCAGCGAACTTGATCCAAGCACAACGTGACTACTTTGGTGCTCACACATACCAACGTAAAGACAAAGAAGGTACCTTCCACTATTCTTGGTACGACGAAAAATAATCTTGCTCTATGGTCAAACGAGTTCTACTAGTAGAAAATGAGAAGCAAATCGCTCGCTTCATTGATTTGGAACTTCAAAAAGAGGGGTATCAAGTTGATGTGGTCGAGGATGGAAAAGCGGGTCTGGCTTTGATTGCTGCGACCAAATATGATCTGATCTTGTTTAATTACGATCTGTCAGATATGTCTGGTGAAACATTCGCAGAGGAAATCAGTCGGATTCGCCCAGCTTCTGTTTTGATTGTTTTGGATAGCCGCGAAAAAATTGCTGAGCACAAAGAGAGTATTCAGCGCTTTGCCGTTTCCTATATGGTCAAACCCTTTATTATCAGCGATTTGGTAGATAAGATCACAGCCATTTTTAGAGGACGTGATTATATTGACCAACATTGTAGTCAGATGAAAATCCCAACATCATACCGCAATTTGCGCATTGATGTGGAACACCATACCGTCTATCGTGGGAAAGACATGATTAGTTTAACCCGCAGAGAATATGATCTCTTAGCGACTCTGATGGGGAGCAAGGGAGTGGTGACACGAGATCAGTTATTGGAAAGTGTCTGGAAGTACGAGAGTACAGGTGAGACTAATATTGTGGACGTCTATATCCGGTATCTTCGTGGGAAAATTGATCTACCAGGTCAAAAAAGCTATATTAAGACCGTTCGTGGGATTGGCTATGCCATGCAAGACGCATTAGAATAAAACATTCGAACCCTTAGAGGGTTCGAATGTTTTTATACTTCAAGGGAAACGTTTGCATCGAAAAAGAATGAGTTTTAAAAAGAATATGGCTTAAAAAAGATAAAAAAAGATAAAATTTGGAGAAAAAAATGAATGTAAGGCTTTACAAATTTTTAAAATATGGTATACTAGAAACAAATTAAGCGCAAACGTTTTCTTAAAACAAAGCCTTAAACAATATAAGGAGGTTGAATGATGAACAAAGGATCATTCAAAAGTTTATTTAGCTTTGAATTCTGGCAGAAGTTCGGTAAGGCCTTGATGGTCGTTATCGCTGTCATGCCAGCGGCTGGGTTGATGATTTCAATCGGGAAATCTATCCCTATGATCAACCCGAATTTATCTCCACTTGTTATTACAGGTGGAATTCTCGAACAAATCGGTTGGGGGGTTATCGGAAACCTTCACATCCTCTTTGCCCTTGCTATCGGTGGTAGCTGGGCCAAAGAACGTGCAGGGGGTGCCTTTGCAGCTGGTCTCTCTTTCATCTTGATTAACCGTATTACCGGTGCAGTTTTCGGAGTGACATCTGCAATGTTAGCTGATAAGGCTGCTACGGTTCACACAATCTTCGGTGGATCAATTAAAGTTGCGGACTACTTTATCAGTGTTCTTGAAGCTCCAGCTCTTAATATGGGGGTATTTGTAGGGATTATCTCAGGTTTCGTTGGAGCAACTGCCTTCAATAAATACTACAACTACCGTAAACTCCCAGAAGCCCTTTCTTTCTTCAACGGGAAACGCTTTGTACCATTCGTTGTTATCGTTCGTTCAGCTCTAACAGCCTTGGTTCTGTCAGCCTTGTGGCCAGTAGTTCAATCAGGAATTAATGGATTTGGTGTTTGGATCGCCAACTCACAATCAACAGCTCCAGTATTGGCACCATTCTTGTTTGGTACCTTGGAACGTCTTCTCTTGCCATTTGGTCTTCACCACATGTTGACCATTCCAATCAACTATACTCAATTGGGTGGTAGCTACCAAGTTCTTACAGGTGCTGCCAAAGGAACAACTGTATTTGGACAAGATCCACTTTGGTTGGCTTGGGTAACAGACCTTGTTAACTTGAAGAAAGCTGATCCTAGCCAATACCAACACTTGCTTCATGCATACACACCAGCTCGTTTCAAAGTTGGTCAAATGATCGGATCATTTGGTATTTTGATGGGGATTGTGGTGGCTATCTACCGCAATGTGGATCCAGATAAAAAAGAAAAATACAAAGGGATGCTTTTTGCAACTGCCCTTGCAACATTCTTGACAGGTGTAACAGAACCAATTGAATACATGTTCATGTTTATTGCTACACCATTGTACATCATCTATGCTCTTGTTCAAGGGGCTGCCTTTGCAATGGCTGACTTGGTTCACCTTCGTGTTCACTCATTCGGTTCAATCGAATTCTTGACACGTACCCCAATGGCCATCAATGCTGGTTTGGCATTAGATATCTTTAACTTTGTATGGGTAACAGTCCTCTTTGCCTTTATCATGTACTTCATTGCTAACTTCATGATTAAGAAATTCCATTATGCAACTCCAGGACGTAACGGTAACTATGAACAAAATGATGATGCCCCTGCAGGAGATGGTGCAGCAGCAGGTGCAGCTACAAGCTCAGCAAGCTCACAAGTCATTAACATTATCAACCTTCTTGGTGGACGTGCCAATATCGTAGACGTTGACGCATGTATGACTCGTCTTCGTGTAACCGTTAAGGACGCTGAAAAAGTCGGAACAGAAGAACAATGGAAAGCTGAAGGCGCTATGGGTCTTGTCATGAAAGGACAAGGTGTCCAAGCGATCTACGGACCTAAAGCTGACGTATTGAAATCTGATATCCAAGACGTTCTTGATTCAGGTGAAGTTATTCCTGAAACACTTCCTAGCCAAATGACAGCAGTTCAAAAGGCTGAAGCAACCTTTAAAGGGGTAACTGATGAAGTGCACTCTGTTGCAGATGGTGAAGTGATCAACATCGAAGATGTGAAAGATCCTGTATTCTCACAAAAAATGATGGGTGACGGATTTGCGGTTGAGCCTGAAAATGGCCACATCGTTTCACCAGTTGCTGGTAAAGTGACCAGCGTCTTCCCAACCAAACATGCCCTTGGTTTGGTAACCGATAATGGTTTGGAAGTCTTGGTTCATATCGGTCTAGATACAGTTAGTCTTGAAGGAAAACCATTTGAGGTTAAAGTTACTGAAGGCCAAACAGTGGCTGCTGGAGACCTCTTGGTAGAAGCAGACCTTGATGCGATCCGTGAAGCAGGTCGTGAAACATCAACTATTGTTGTCTTCACAAATGCAGATGCGATCAAATCAGTTAAGGTCGAACATACTGGTAAATTGGCTGCAAATGCTCCAGTTGCAACAGTAGAATTATAAGAGATGTCGGCAAAGAAAACGAGGTTGGGGCAGTGTACCCGGCCTCTTGCCGTTTCTTGATTTGAAAAGAAGGAGAAATCAGGGGATGAAATTTTTAACATTAAATTCCCATAGTTGGATGGAAGAGAATGCCCAGCAAAAATTTGAGACCCTCAAGGAGCAAATTTTAGAAGCACAATATGATGTGATCTGTTTCCAAGAGGTCAATCAAGAAATGGCCTCAGAAGTAGTCAAAACGGATGAGTATTATCAAGCTTTGCCATCAGCTGTAGCCATTCACAAGGATCACTTTGTTCGCGTATTGGTTGAGGAGTTGGCTGCTCAAGGTCTTCACTATTACTGGACTTGGGCTTACAACCATATTGGCTATGATCACCTCAATGAGGGGGTAGCCGTTCTTTCGCGTCAACCTTTGAAGGCAGATGAGATTTTGGTTTCCAATATGGATGATCCAACGGACTACCATACGCGTCGGGTGGCCGTTGCCCATACCAGTGTCGATGGAAAAGAGATTGCTGTTGCCAGTGTCCATCTTTCTTGGTGGGACAAAGGCTTCCAATTTGAGTGGCCACGCATTGAGAAGTACTTCAGCCAAGTAGGCAAACCCTTTATTCTAGCGGGTGATTTCAATAATCCTGCTGGTCAAGAAGGCTATGAAACGATTCTATCCAGTTCACTTGAACTTCAAGATGGCTTTATTGAAGCTAAAGAAACAAAGGGTACCTATACTGTAGGTCCTGGAATTGATGGCTGGACAGACAATCAAATTCCATTGCGGATTGATTACGTCTTTGCAAGTCCAGAATGGGACATCCAGCGTCTTCATGTCATCTTTGATGGGGAAAATAAACCCCATGTCAGTGACCACTATGGCTTAGAAGCTGAATTATCACTTTAATATAAACGAAGAGTCGAAAGGAAAACGATTTTATTTAAATCGTCCTTCGACTCTTTTTTATGTATCAAAGTGGAGCAGGCATAGGGGATTCTCCTGTTCTTCTGCTTTCTTTACGATTCAATTTATGGTAAAATGAAGTGTTAAAACAGTTTAAGGAGGTAGCAAATGCGTTGTCCAAAATGTGGTGGAAGTAAGTCTAGTGTGGTGGATAGTCGACAAGCTGAAGATGGGAATACCATCCGTCGTCGCAGGGAATGCGAAGAATGCCATTATCGCTTTACTACCTACGAACGTGTAGAAGAACGGACTCTAGTAGTTGTCAAAAAGGATGGGACACGCGAGCAATTTTCTCGTGATAAAATCTTTAATGGCATTATCCGCTCGGCTCAAAAACGGCCTGTTTCTAGTGATGAAATCGAAGAAATTGTAAACCGGATTGAGCAAAAGGTTCGCAGCCAAAGTGATAATGAAATCAACAGTGAGTATATTGGTTCTTTGGTTATGGATGAGTTAGCGGATTTGGATGAGATCACCTATGTCCGTTTTGCTAGTGTTTACCGGAGTTTCAAGGATGTCGGTGAATTAGAGACCCTCTTGAAACAAATCACGAAGGGAACCAAGAAGAAAAAGGAAAAATAGATGAAGCCCAATACGCCTTTCGCATTTTTAAAAAATAATCTTCTTCCACCGGCAGGGGCTGCATTGGAACAGTATTACCTGCCTATTTTGGAGACGGATACGGTAGCGGTTTATCGGTATCTACTCGCCTCTTATGATCAGGGTGAAAAACAATATTTACTGGCGCAAATCCTCAATCATTTGAATATAGGATTTCCACAGTTGCTACTTGCCTTTGATCGTTTAATTGCCATGGGTTTGATCGATCTCTATGAGGAAGAAGTTGGGATCACCATTCAATTACATGCCCCTCTTGAGGCAGAACAATTTTTTTCAAATGCTGTTTTTAAACGCTTACTGGAAAAAAAGATTGGGGAAAAGGCAGTGGAGGATCTGCTTCCAGCACGCTCTTTAGGAAGTAGACGGCAAGTGTCCTTCTCTCAAGTATTTGGACTAGATGCTGGTGAGGTGACTGTTGTTGCCAGTAAAAAACAGCAGTTTGATATGGAAATGTTTAAACGGATGATGGGGCGTGATGGACTTCGTTTTGCGGATGAAGGAGTAGCGACTCTGGCCCTCTTTGCCATCGCAGAAGAGCAGCAATGGACCTGGTATGAAACCTATCTCCTAGCAAAAGAAACAGCTGTAGAACGGACCATTTCTCCGAAGAGAATGAAGCAAAAATTGGCTCAGGCTAGCCAAGAGCAACCCCGCGTGTCTTATAGCCGTCAGGAAGAAACTATTCTGAGAGAAGCTAAGGCAAAATCCAGCTTACAATTTTTAGCGGAGATTAAAAAGGTTCGCAATGCGACCATTACGCAGAGCGAACGCAAGACTCTATCTAAGTTAGCTGATCTAGGCTTACTAGATGAGGTGATCAATATTATTTTATTGTTGACCTTTAACAAGACCCAGTCTGCTAATCTGAATGAAAAGTATGCTTTGAAGGTAGGAAATGATTTTTCTTATCAAGGAGTCAACAGTGCGGAACTGGCGATTTTAAAAGTTCGAGAACGCCAGAAACAGGCTAAGGTTCAAGGAAACAAGGGGACGAGTCCTACAACAGCCAAGGGCAAGCAAAACAATGTTCCCAAGTGGAGTCAACCACATTATCAAAATCAAACCAGTCAAGAAGAAAAGGTGGATCTCGCTAAAGAGAAACAACGCCTGTTAGAAAAACTGAATCAAGGAGGTGAGTAGATGGAAAGTGTAGGTCAAACCCTGTCTCACATGAATCGTGCGCGTCAATTTAACTATGAGGATTTGGTCGCACAGATCTTGGCAGACCAAGAAGTCGCTGCCTTTATCAAAGACCAGTCTTTGTCTGAGCAAGAAATTCGTCGTAGTATTTCAAAATTTAATCAATACATCAGTGAGCGCAACCGTTTCTTATTGGGAGATCCGGATTACATTGCCAAAGGTTATAAGCCCATCCTCATCATGAATGAAGGATATGCGGATGTCACTTATGAGGAGACACCAGAGTTAATCGAAGCTCAAAAACGTGCTGCAATCAACCAACGTCTCAACTTGATCAATCTCCCTTCAACTTTGAAAGAAGCGAGTCTAGCCAAGGTAGAGCTCGATGATAAGGGACGATTTGTGGCCTTTGAGGAATTAGCTAATTTTGTAGCTAACTATCCCGAGTATCAAAAGGGAATTTACCTCTATGGTGATTTTGGAGTAGGAAAGAGTTACATGATGGCAGCCCTGGCTCATGATTTATCCGAAAAACGCCAGGCCTCTACCACTCTACTACATTTCCCAAGTTTTGCTATCGATGTCAAAAATGCTATCAGTTCGGGCTTGGTCAAAGAAACCGTAGATCAGGTGAAAAAAGCCGAAATTTTAATTCTCGATGACATCGGTGCGGAACAGATGTCAGCCTGGGTGCGAGACGAAATCTTACAAGTGATTCTACAGCACCGGATGCAGGAAAATCTTCCGACCTTCTTTACCTCTAACTTTAATTTTGAAGAGTTGGAACGGCATTTTGCAACGTCGCGCAATGGTGATGAAACCTGGCAGGCCAAACGTGTCATGGAGCGCGTGAAATTTTTAGCTAAGGAAATCCATTTGGAAGGAGTCAATCGCCGATGAATGAAACCATCCGTTTAATGAATGCTCATTTTTCTGTTCGCCGGTTTAAGGAAGAAGCTATCAAAGAAGCTGACCTCAAGGAAATTTTATCAGCTGGGCAGATGGCATCAAGTTGGAAAAACTTTCAATCTTATTCTGTGATTGTGGTGAAGAGCAAGGAAAAGAAAGAAGCTCTCTATGACTTGCTTCCTCAAGAAGCGATTCGCCAATCAGCCGTCTTTCTCCTCTTTGTTGGGGATTTAAACCGTGCTGAAAAAGCTGTCAAACTTCATGAGCAGGATTTTCATCCAGAAGGTGTGGATAATTTGTTGATCACTTCAGTGGACGCGGCTCTAGCAGCTCAAAATACGCTATTAGCAGCTGAAAGTCTCGGCTATGGTGGAGTCATTATCGGCATGTTGCGCTACTGTTCAGAAGAAGTCGCAGAACTTTTCCGTCTGCCAGAATATACCTACCCTGTTTTTGGGATTGCTCTTGGAGTACCTAATCAGCAGCATGCGGTGAAACCACGCTTACCCTTGGAGCAGATTGCTTTTGAAGAAGAATACCAAGAACAAGACCTATCGGTTGTGACTGCCTATGATAAGGTTCAGGCAGATTATGCTGGAGCGCGTGCAACAGATAGCTGGAGCGAGCGCCTTGCTGCTCAATTTGGGCAACCTGAGCAAGAAGAAACCAAAAAACTACTAGAAAAACACAAACTATTATGAAATGAAGAGAGGCGTTATTGAACTGAAGTCTCGCCTTTCATTAGAAAAGAGGAAATCATGGCCCTACCAACTATTGCGATTGTAGGCCGTCCCAATGTCGGAAAATCTACACTCTTTAACCGGATTGCCGGTGAGCGGATTTCCATCGTTG
>CABSRC010000006.1 GCA_902480035.1 uncultured Streptococcus sp.
TCGTCCCACCTCCGCACAGTTGAGTAGGGCTGTAAAAGCTGATGAAATCAGCGTAGTAGAGCCCACTCAACCACTGCGTCTTGCTCGACAATCCAAAAATAATTGAGAGGCTAGGACTTTTGTCCCATCCTCTTTCTTTTTTCCCTCCAGATTTTTGCTAAAAAATATGATATAATGATGAAAAAATAAGAAAAGAGAAAACCATGACCATTCCAAGTTTTGGTGAAAAAAAACAAGATGTGACCTACGTCAATCGCTATGGTGTCTACGCCGTTATTCCCAATAAGGACAAGGATCAGATCATCCTCGTTCAAGCTCCTAATGGAGCCTGGTTCTTGCCCGGCGGAGAAATCGAGGCGGGTGAAGATCACTTGCAAGCTCTGAAACGGGAACTAATCGAAGAATTAGGCTTTACCGCTATTTTAGGGCAATACTATGGCCAAGCAGACGAGTATTTTTATTCTAGCCACCGGGATACCTACTACTACAATCCTGCCTATATTTATGAAGTGGTAGACTACACAGAAACTCAAAAACCACTGGAAGATTTTAACAATCTCTCTTGGTTCCCAGTAGAGGAAGCGATTGAAAAACTGAAACGAGGCAGCCATAAATGGGGCATTGAACAGTGGAAAATTGCCCATAAAAACTAAAGGACTTCTTTCACAAAATAAAAAAAAGTGCTATAATAAATGAAGATAGAGGTCAGGAGGAACTCATATGAAGCTCATTAATACCACCAATAGTCATGCTGCACTGGTCAAGAGCCAACTTGCCAGCACTGACGCCTTGCTTGTCGAGGTTTATTCCGCGGGCAATACTGATGTTGTTTTTACACAAGCCCCAACCCACTATGAATTATTGATCAGTAACAAACACCGTGCTATTCGTGAAACTGAAGTAGAATTAATTCGTGAGTTCTTTTTAAAACGTAAGATTGATCTTCAAAACATTGACCAATCCGCTATTAAAACCCTCTACTCCGATAAACTAATTGAAATTTCCTTTCCAATTACAAAGTAAGGCCAATTTGCCTTGCTTTTTTTATTTCCTTAATGGATGAACCTCTATACCATTTTAGCCATTAAAAAAGAAGTTCCTTTAAGGAACTTCTTTTAATGGCTTTTATTTAGCTTCAAATCCTTCTGCGACTGCGTCCGCAAAGTTCTCTTCGACGATGCTTGCACAGTGATCACAGATGGTTGCATGGTAGTGACGTTCAGCCGTTGTTGGATCGATGCGACGGCAACGGTCACAAACTTCACCAGCTGCACGTTCAACTGTGAAGGCTACATCTTCAAAGGTCACTGCACCTTCTGGAGCTGAGCCTTCTGCGATGGTCAATTCAGAAACAATCAAGAGTTGAGCAACATTGCTATCAACAGCTCCAAGAAGTGTTTTCACAACTTCATTTGGATAAACAGTCAAGTGAGCTTCAAGTGATTTACCAATCACTTTTTCATTCCGCGCTTCTTCCAAGGCTTTTTGCGCTTGACCACGGAAGTCCATGAAGGCTGACCAAGTATCCAAGATTTCTTCCTGGTTGGCAAACGTTTCTGCTTCTGGCAATTCTGACAATTGAACGAAGTCTTCTGCTTCAAACTCAAGATAGGACCAGATTTCTTCAGCAGTGTGAGGAAGAATTGGCGTCAAGAGTTTCGTGATTTTCACAAGGATATCATAGAAGACTGTTTGCATTTGACGGCGTTCGAGGGATTTAGCTCCTTCGATGTAAACAACATCCTTGGCAAAATCCAGGTAGAAGGCTGACAAGTCAACGTTGATAAAGTTAACAAGCGCCTTGTAGATCGTTAAGAACTCAAAGTTTTCATAAGCATCACGGATGGTCTTAACAAGCTGGTTAAAGCGAATCGTCATGTACTTGTCAACTGAACGAAGCTCGTCGTAAGCAACTGTATCCTCAGCAGGGTTAAAGTCAGAAGTGTTCGCGATCAAGAAACGAAGAGTATTCCGGATCTTACGGTAAGTCTCAGACACTTGGCTCAAGATATCCATAGAGATACGCACGTCGTTGCTTGAATCTACACTGGTTACCCAGAGACGCAAGATTTCAGCACCAAATTGCTTTTCAACATCACTTGGAGCAATGGTATTTCCAAGAGATTTAGACATTTTCTCACCTTTCCCATCCAAAGCGAAACCTTGAGACAAGATTTGTTTGTATGGTGCGACACCATGGTTCGCCACAGATGTGATGAGTGATGAGTTGAACCAACCACGGTATTGGTCTGAACCTTCAAGGTAAAGATCAGCTGGGTATTTGAGTTCTGGACGATTAACCACAACCCCATTCCATGATGAACCTGAGTCAAACCAGACGTCCATGATATCTGTTTCTTTTGTAAATTCGCCATTCGGTGAACCAGGATGCGTAAATCCTTCTGGCAAGAGGTCTTTCGCTTCACGTTGCCACCAGATGATGGAACCGTGCTCTTCAAAGAGTTGCGCTACATATTCGATGGTTTCAGCCGTCATGATTGGTGTTCCATCTTCTGCATAGAAGATTGGAAGAGGCACACCCCAGGCACGTTGACGAGAGATGACCCAGTCACCACGGTCACGAATCATGTTATAAAGACGCACTTTCCCCCATTCTGAGTGGAACTTCACTTTTTCAATTTCATCCAAGATATCTTGACGGAATTTTGATACAGAAGCGAACCACTGTGGCACGGCACGCCAGATGATTGGTTTTTTCGTCCGCCAGTCAAATGGGTAGGAGTGAGAGATTTCTTCTTGAGCAAGGAGCAAATCGCCAAGTTTTTCGATAACTGTTGGAACAACCTTGTCATAGAACTGACCAGCAAAGTCAGGGCCAGCATTTTCCATCATGATTCCGCGTTCGTTAACAGTAACAGCAACTTCGAGGCCATTGGCAATCCCTACATTGTAGTCATCCTCACCAAAACCAGGAGCGGTATGGACGATACCAGTACCTGAATCAAGGGTTACATGCTCACCAAGGATCACCAATTCATCCACTTCAGGATCCCATGGGTGTTCTGTAACGATATGGTTCAATTCTTTTCCTTGGTAAGTCGCAAGGACTTCAGCATTTTCCCAACCGAATTTTTCAGAAAGGCTTGGCAAAAGCTCAGATGCTACGACATACTTGCGGTCAGATCCAGTAGGTTTCACTACGACATAATCAAACTCTGCACCTACCGTCAATCCACGAGAAGCTGTAACCGTAAATGGAGTTGTTGTCCAGACAACGATGTAGGTATCTGTATCTAGGACACCCTTACCATCTTTAACTTTGTTCGCATAGTAAAGAGACGTTGAAACCAAATCATGGTATTCAATCTCTGCTTCAGCAAGGGCTGATTCAGAAGACCAAGACCAGTAAACTGGCTTAGCCCCACGGTAGATATAGCCTTTATTGGCCATTTCACCAAAGACACGGATTTGTGCTGCTTCATAGTCAGGCGTCAAGGTTACATAAGGGTGATCCCAATCACCTGAAACACCCAAACGTTTGAAGTCTTCGCGTTGTTTATCTACTTGAGAAAGAGCGTATTCACGGCAGAGTTTCAAATACTCAACCAAGTCCATTTCTTTACGTTTCACGCCTTGTTTGGCCAAGACTTGCTCAATTGGTAGACCATGGGTATCCCAACCTGGAATATAAGGGGCGTAAAAGCCTGACATAGACTTAGAACGAACAATGATATCTTTTGAGATCTTGTTCATGGCATGCCCTACGTGAATATTTCCGTTGGCATAGGGAGGGCCATCATGAAGGGTAAAATGCGGTTTTCCTTCATTCAACTCTTGACGGCGTTGATACAATTTTGCATCTTCCCATTCTTTTTGCCAAACTGGTTCCTTCGTTGGAAGCCCAGCCCGCATTGGAAAAGCTGTTTTCCCAAGATTCAATGTTTCTTTGAGTTTCATTATGTCTCCTTATTGATTTAAAAGCTATAAAAAAAACACGAGCATCCTAAAAAGGACGATTGCTCGTGGTACCACCTTTGTTCGAGAAGTCGCAAGCGACCTTCTCCTCTCATCCCGTAACGAGGGAAACGTCCGTTCTTACTCAAGGGTTCAGAACGAATACTGTAAAAGGATCATCCATTAAGAGGGAGTGCAGATCTTCCACCATCATCTGCTCGCTAGACCTATCATTAATGGACCTGTTTTTACAAAATTATAAAATATTGACAGATTCACGATTTGCATCATCTTCTGGTTGAACAGTTTCTTCAACCTCAACGACTTCCTCATTTTCATGACGAGCGTGCTCTGCTTCTTCTAAAGCGGATTGAACTTTTTCATTCAAACCTTCAAACGCTTGTGTTGCACCCAATTCTAAATTAGCAGCTTCGATGCGTTTTTGCAATTCTTCGATTTCAGCTGGAGAGAATTGACGAGTCAAATCAATGTTATCATCTTCTGCATGATGATGGTGAACTGATTCACCCAAAGCTTTCTCCACAATTTCACGGAAAGCTTCATCACTTGTTTGAATGTACATAGCTGTTGGACGAAGAATTTCATCCCATTCAGGTGTATCGATAATGCTCAATTGGCTTTCGATGGTTGATTTCAAACGTTGATGGAAGACGCGTGTCTTGTTTTTCAATTCCTCTGTTTCAACGGCAACCTTCTTGGCATTATCCGTTGCATGACGAAGGATTTCATTTGCTTTTTGTTTTGCTTCATCTACTAAGTGCTGTGCATCTTGTTCAGCTTGACGAACAATATTTTCAGAACGTTCGTTAGCGGCTTGTTTGACACGTTCCGCAGTATCTTGTGCAATCAAAACAGATTGACTCAATGAATCTTTCATTTCATCAAAATAGTTTAAGCGTTCTTCAAGAGCTTGAATTTTTGCTTCTTGATCATGATTTAAACGAACAAGATCTTCATAATCGCGAACAACGATATCTAGAAATTCTTCTACTTCGTTCGCATCATACCCTCTAAATTTAACGCCAAAAGTTTTATCTTTAATTTCTAAAGCAGTAAGAGCCATAACTCCTCCTCATTTTTTACTTAAGAGTACTTCAACAGTTATTTTATATTTTCCACTCTTTGAAATACCATTTTCAGAAACAATTTTAAGACGCCCAAAGCGTCGGACACTGACTAAATCATTCAGACCTACAGCATAGCTAACATTGGAAGTAGTCGCATAGTTAACTTTCACTAAACCAGAACTAATCAACTGACTAGCTTGTGAGCGTGAAAGCTTGAAGGTCCCAGCAATCACCTTATCTAACCGATAACTCGACACGAGAATATCTCGCTGCTGGCTTTCTTCCTCTACGATCATTTGTTCAGAGAGAGGAACTTCCCTCAGCTTAACAGGTACCCGAGAAATTTTCTGGATGTGATCCATAAAATAGTGAACAAAACGCCGTTCAACAAATACTTGGATCTTTCCATCACTCGTCAGAATATCTCCAAAGGACTTGCGCTCCACACCTAATTGGTGAACAATGGTCCCCAGTACCTGGGAATGGGTCAAGTGATGAAATTTTGAAGCATAGACCATTTCCAATAAGGCCAGATCAAAGTCACTTGGATCTAATTGGTAATAATCCGGAGCAACAATAACCTTGGCATACTCCATTTTCTGCTCATCACTGGAAGCAAAGACCTGTAATTGGTAGCTTGCCGCGACATTTCGTAAAATAGTGACCTGATGAGGGTTTAAAAAACCCGTCACCTCAACAGAATAGCGTTCCACCACTCTTTCAGACAATTCAATACAGCGATCAATGAATTCGTGATCTTCGCGATTGAAATGTTGGTAAATCTCTGTCTGTCCCATCGTATTCTATCCAATCAAAAATAGGAACAAGCGGGCTAATAACTGATTCATCAAGTTCAAGACCAAAAGTGCTACTAGAACTGTAAAATCCAAGCCCCCAAACTGTAATGGTAACTTTCTAAAAAGGCTCAAAAATGGTTCAACTAGGCGGTGAACCATTTGTCCAAGAGTACTTTGAGGTGCCCCAGGGAACCAAGATAGTAAGGCATAGATGACAAGAATGATGGAATAGATTTGAATGATATTTGATAAGTATTGAAAGATAATCATCTTAACGATTACGTTTCATATCATAGTCAAATTCTGTCACTTCCACATCATTTGGAAGGCGGATATCTTCAATGTTAACGACTACATTAATTGGAGTCAACAAGTACATGGTACTTGCAACACGACGAAGATTTCCTGCTAAAACATAACGAGCCCCATCCAAATAATCTAAACAACGACGTGCTTGTACTTCAGTCATATATTGGAAGTCAATCAAAATACTCTCATTAGATAGTAATAGATCAACAATTTCAGTCGCTTCCTCGTATTTGCGGGGATAGCGTACATCAATGGTAATCTTTTCATCTGTATTCGCACGATTAGCAGCCAATTCACGTTGACGTTCATGCAAGCGAGTAATATTTTCAGATGTATTTTTCGTTGTTGAAACAGGTTCCTTCACTGCCGCTGTAGACACTGGAGTCGTAACAGGTGCGACAGGAGTCGGTTTTGGTTTTACTGGTTCTCTTTGACTAATCTGTGGACGTGGAGAAGTCACTTGAGGAGTCGGCTGTGGCTGTGGAACTGGTTGTGTTTCCGCCCCAGCTGCTTTTGCCTCGCGAACTTCTACTTCTTCACCGTCTTCTGTGAAGTAGTCAATAAAGTTGTTAAATTTATCTTTTAATGACATAGTTCTTTCCTATTTAAAAAATGATGTCCCAATTCTAACATAAGTCGCTCCGTTCGCAATGGCTACTTCAAAGTCACGACTCATACCCATACTTAGTTCTGAAAAAGGCATATTTTTTAATTGTTTCTTTTCTAGTTGTTTCTGAAGTTGGTGAGTTTTTGAAAAAATATCCTGCAACTCTTCTTGACTAGCCTCAAAAGGAGCCATCGTCATTAAACCAACAATTTCAATTTTGTCCAGCTGTGCGATTTCCGCTAAAACATCATCCAGTTCATCGGGTGCAAATCCATGCTTACTTTCTTCACCAGAAATGTTCACTTGGAGGAAACACTTGATCGAGCGTTCTGCTCGCTTTTGAATTTCTTGAGCCAGCTTCACCGAATCCAAGGCATGAAAGTAATCGACGAGATTAATCACGTCTTTTACTTTCCGCCGTTGGAGGCTCCCAATCAAGTGCCAAGTGAGGTCATACTCTTTTAGAGCTTGATACTTTTCTAGGAATTTATCGACACGATTTTCACCGATATGTTGGATACCTGTTTTCACCAGTGCTTCTGTTGTGGCAACATCCACATACTTGGTGACAGCTATCACATTAACTTGATCTCGACGGTTAGCTTTGTTTCTTGCTGTTTCTACTTGTTGCCGAACAAGATCAGCATTCTCTACCAGATTCATGATTAACGATTCCGGAAGAATGGTGGTGTTTCCAATTCATCATCATCTGAAGATGAATCTACGTAACGATCAACTTGATGTGTTGATGTTGGTTCAGTTTGGCGAACGATATTCTCACGACGAATATCCCAATCACCAAAGGCTGAGCCACGGTTTGGTTCTACCGCTGGACGACTTGGAGTTGTTGGCAATTCAACATCTTGTTTCAAATCAAATTCACGGTCAAATGGTGCAGCTTGTGGGCGTTGTTCACGTGGTCCTGTTTTATAAGGACGTTGTGAGGAAGCAATTCCGCTAACGCGTTCTACCTTGTCTTGACGGACACCAGTTGCAACAACCGTCACGCGGATTTCATCTTTAAGAGATTCATCAATAGATGTACCCAACCAGATGTTCACTCCGTGACCTGCAGCTTGGTTTACAATTTCTGAAGCTTCTTCAGCTTCGATCAATGTCATATCCAAACCACCTGTTACGTTGACGATCACGTCTTCTGCACCATCAATTGTAGTTTCAAGAAGTGGAGAGTAAATGGCTTTACGAGCCGCTTCGATAACGCGTTCTTCACCACTACCAACACCAATACCCATGAGGGCATTCCCTTTGTTTTCCATAACGGTCTTCACGTCTGCAAAGTCAAGGTTGATCAATCCAGGACTTGTGATCAAGTCAGTGATCCCTTGAACACCTTGACGAAGAACGTTATCTGCTTCACTCAAAGCTTCAAGAAGCGGTGTCTTCTTGTCTACAATTTCAAGCAAGTTGTTATTAGAAATAATCAACAAGGTATCTACATGTTCGCGAAGTTCGTTGATCCCTTCAATAGCGAAGTTGCCACGTTTTGAACCTTCAAACCCGAATGGACGAGTGACAACTGCTACTGTCAAAGCACCTACAGCTTTAGCAATACGAGCGATGACTGGTGCAGCACCTGTACCAGATCCTCCACCCATCCCTGCAGTGATGAAGACCATGTCTGCACCTTGCAAAGCTTCTGTTAACACTTCTTCGCTTTCTTCAGCTGCCTTACGACCAACTTCAGGTTGACCTCCAGCACCCAATCCACGAGTCAATTTTGGACCCAATTGGATAACTGTTTCAGCCTTAGCACTTGAAAGTGCTTGAACATCTGTATTAGCTGCGATGAATTCTACTCCGGCAACGCCTTCGTCAATCATACGATTGATGGCGTTACCGCCACCGCCACCGACACCGATTACTTTAATTACTGCACCTTGTGCCGCTGCTGTGTCAAATGAAAATGTCATAAATACTTACACTCCTTAATCAAACATATTACCGATCAAATTTTTCATTCGGTCTGTGAATGTAGTTTTTGGTTCTTGTTTGCTATCATTGCTTGCTGCTGGAATTTCTTGAGCATCCACTGGAGATTCAATCTTCTCAGCATTGTATGCAGGTACTACCGGTTGTGCTGGAGTAGCAGGTTGTGGTTGTACTTGTGGTTGCACTGGACGATCAAATTGAATCGGTTGTTGACGCAAGACTTCGTCTCCATGAACTGCAGCTTGAGCAATAATATCCACATCTGTCAAATTGCCTGCATATTCAGACAAGCTAATTACATGGGCAAAAGCTGGATTGCGAATTCCAATTTGATTTGGAACAAACAATTTCACATTTACACCAAAGACTTCTTGAGCCAATTCTTCAACACCAGGAAGGATCGCACCTCCACCGATAATCACAATACCACCAGGAAGATCCAACAAATGTCTTCTCTCAAGGTCTTGTTTGATTTGCTCAAAGATGTGTTTGATACGTGCTGAAATGATTTCAGCTAAATACTTCTCAGTCACTTCAACTGGCTCTACTTCACCGATGACTTCTACATGGAAGACTTCGTTTCCAGCAGATGGCACATAGGCTTCACCATAATTGAACTTCAAGCCTTCTGCCAATTTTTGAGAAGTTTTCAATACTTTAGAAATATCTTTGGTAACATAATCGCCACCTTCTTGATAGATATTTGTAAATTGAAGTTCTTGGCTACGAACAGATGCCACCGTTGTTTGGCCACCACCCATATCGATCACCGTTGCTCCGAATTCACGTTCGCCTTCATTCAAGACTGTTTTGATCATCGCAAGCGGTGAAATGATGATGTTTTCAACTTGTAAGCCTGCACGTTCAACGGTTTTACGCAAATTGTGCAAGATTGTACGAGGTCCTGTATAAAGAAGGCCACGCATTTCAAGTCGGATCCCCATCATTCCGCGTGGATCGCGAATTCCTTGGAAACCATCAACTGTGAATTCCTCAGGAATGAAGGTGATTACTTCACGATCCGGTGTCATACTTTTTGTGAGTGCAGATTTGACAACATTTTCAACATCTGCATCTGTGATTTCTTTCGAATCACTTGTGACTGGAATCATTCCTTGAGTTGCTTCGATTTGTAGTAAGTTTGCAGGCAACCCAACATTGACTAGATTGATTGAAATCCCTGCTTTTTCTTCAGCTTGGCTGATTGCATTTTTAATTGCATTTGAAGCAGCTTCGATATCTACTATAATTCCATCTTTGACGCCAGCACTTTTTGCATTGCTGACTCCAATTACATTCATTTCTCCATTGACATGTTCTGCCACCAATACTTTTATTGAACTAGTACCGATATCTAAACCTGTAAAAAAGCCGTCTCTAGCCATTACACCAGTCCTCTCTCTTTATTTGTTTTCACTTTACATCTATTTATAGCCCTTTTAGTTGGAACTATCCAAACTTCATTATATCACAAAGAAGCCTAAAATGGACATTTTTTCTTCAATTATTTGAGATAATTTATGGGCTTTACTCATTCCCAGAAGAATTCTCTCCTTCTGGATTCTGTTCTGGATTCTGTTCTTGGCTTGCTTCCTCAGAATGTTCTTCTTGCTTTTCTGGACTTTCAGCCTTTCCTTTTTCAGCTTGCTCTTTGGCAGCTGCAATGGATTGTTCACTATAGCTGAATACTCCAGCCTCCATATCAATGGTGGAATCATCGTCTAATTGCTTACTGATCGCCTTATAATAAGGAAGCTTGCGGGTAATTTGGGAAACAGGCACCAAGATTTTATTATCGTTTTTCATAGTGATGGTCACCAGATCCTTGGTGACCTTGCTCGGAGTCAGATCTACCGAAACAATTTTATCCGTAATGGAAGAAGAAATAGACTTCATTTCTTGGACAAATTGTCTAACTAATTCTCTATCTGAGAATTTTAAACTAATATAGGAGGACGGCAATTCCGAAGCTGGAGTTACTGTCTCAACGACTTCTCCATTTTCTAATACTGGATAGTGGTCTTCTCCGGTCACATAATAAGCAACTACTTTGTGTTCCACGACATTGACTTTAAAGGTCACTGGGAATTGATAATGCATGTGCACTTCTTTGATCCACGGACTAGCCGTTTTCATATTTTGTTCATAGACCGATTTATGAAGGAAGGTCGTCAGAGTATAATCTTCTTCCTTAATGCGACTTTTTTCATACAAGAGTTGCTGATCAACCGCTTTGTTCCCTGAAAATTCAATTACTTTCTGTGTGGACAAGGGGCTTAAAAAGTAGATCGAGAGAAGGGCGACAATCGAGCTGATTCCGATAACCGGAAGGGCACGATAGATGTGGCGTTTTGCCACTGTCGGTTCCTTCTTTGGTTTTTTCGTCTTCAAGCCTTTAAAAAATGAAGGCTTTCTCTCTTGCTTCTCTGAAGGATCTAGCTCCTCTATAGCCGGATCATCCTCTTCTCCTTCTGAACTTTCTCCATCTGCTTCTGGATCCTCTTCGGCCTCAGATTCATCTTCCTCTTCAGGCTCTTCTATTTCTTCAGATTCTTCCTCTGAGACAGAAGTTGTTTCTTTTTCTGAAAGGTCTTCGTCTTCTTTTGCTTCTTCGCTTTCAGTTTCCTCTGTTTCAGCTTCTTCCGCTTTTTCAAGCGCTTTTTTTTCTAAATATTCTTTGTTTCTTTTTTGCCAGGCTGACAATTCTGTAATTTTGTCATCCGTTGGCGTTTTTTTATTGTCGTCCGTCATCTTTTCCCTTACTGATATCTTTTTGAAGCAGGCCATAAAAATCGTCTAGTGAAAGGAGTTCTGTCGATTTTTCCATTGCTTGGTGGTAGACTTGGCTTTGCTTCAACATTTCTTGAATGGTTTTATTGAAGGTTTCGAGCGTCAATTGATCTTCCTGCAATTGCTCTGCATAACCTTTATCCACAAAATATTGGGCATTTTCAATCTGATCGCCACGGCTGGCTTCTTTTCCTAGCGGTACAATCAAATGGAGTTTGTTCATAGCCAAGAGTTCAAACAAGGTATTGGCTCCACCCCTAGTCACCACTAAATCAGCCTTATGGAGCATGGGCAAATACTGATCGGTTACATAATCCACTCGATACAAACCGCCCTCAGCCTGACTCAATGTTGAATCGCCCGTCAAATTGATGATATTGTAGTGCTGCAAGAGCTCTGCTTTGTTCTCTGTCACAAATTCATTAAAGACACGCGCACCAGCAGATCCTCCGACAAAGAGAAGGGTCGACAAGTCTTTTCGGAAACCTTTTGTTTTTTCTTCTAATTCTTCAGAAGTCGGCGGAATATGATCTGTAACCTTGGTTACCGCACCGATATGCGCACTCTTTGTCAAACCATGAGCTTGCTCAAAAGTCGTGTACATCTTGGTAGCGAATTTATAAGCAATTTTATTGGCCAATCCCATAGAAAGATCGGACTCATGGATATAGACAGGAACACGCGTGAGTCGGGCTGCGATCACTGGTGGCACAGAAACAAATCCTCCTTTTGAGAAGAGAACTTGTGGGCGCACACGAAGCAGGATTGCAATGGACTGGAGCGTCCCCCAAGCCACCTTGAACACATCCATCATATTTTGGAAAGAGAAATAGCGGCGCAATTTCCCCGTTGCAATTGAATGGAAGCGCACGTCTAAGCCAGACTTTTTGATCTCTTGGTATTCGATTCCTTTTTTGTCTCCAATATAATGGACTTCCCATCCATCTTCGATAAATTTTGGAATCAAGAGGAGATTAAGGGTCACATGTCCCACGGTTCCCCCACCAGTAAACATTATTTTTTTCATCTTATTTCAACCCTTTTACTGTAGCAAGGAATTCATCCCCACGCACTTCAAAATTCGGATACATATCCCAGCTGGCATTGGCAGGACTTAGTAGGACAACATCTCCGGGGCTAGCCAAGTCGAAGGCTTTCTTTGTAGCATCCGCTACATCTGCCGCATCAACATAAGAGACGCCAGCTTTATCTGCTGCGCGTTTCACTCGAGGAGCTGATTCCCCTAGAATCACCATTTCCTTTAGACCAGCAATGTGAGGTACCAATTCATCAAATTCATTGCCACGATCGAGCCCTCCTGCAATCAAGATCACCTTGTTGTTATCAAAACCAGAAAGGGCTTTTTGTGTTGCTAAAATATTGGTCGATTTACTATCATTATAGAATTTGACACCTTGAATCTCATCCACATATTGAAGGCGGTGTTTCACTCCTCCAAAGGCCGATAAGGTTTCTTTAATGACCTCATTCTCGACTCCTCGGACTTTTGCAACCGCAATCGTTGCCAAGGCATTTTCTACATTGTGGCTACCTGGAACACCCAGTTCATCTGCACGCATAACAACTTCTCCCTTAAACTTGAGAAGTCCATCTTCCAAATAAGCCCCATCCACTTTTTCGACCGTTGAAAATGGAAGGACCCTTGCCTTGGTTTTTGTAGCGAGTTCCTTGGCCAAGTCTTGGTTGAAGTTCAAGACAATGACATCTTTTTCTGTCATATTCTTTTGAAGATTCCATTTAGCAGCTACATAATTTTCAAAAGAACCATGATAGTCGATATGGGTCGGCATGAGGTTGGTAATCACTGCAATCTCTGGATGGAAGGCTTCAATTCCCATCAATTGGAAAGAAGACAATTCCATGACCAGAACATCCTTTGCTGTTGCTGTTTGTGCAACTTGGCTAGCTGGAAAACCGATATTTCCAGACAATAGACCACCTTGACCAGCAGCAGTTAAGACTTCCCCGATCATGGTTGTTGTCGTCGTTTTTCCGTTTGATCCTGTAATCCCAATAATTGGCGCATCCGAAATCAGATAGGCCAATTCTACTTCAGTGAGGACTGGAATACCCTTTTCAAGCGCTTTTTCGACCATTGGGTTAGAATAAGGGATTCCTGGATTTTTGACCATGACTGCAAAGTCTTCATCCAACAATTCCAAAGGGTGACCTCCTGTCACAACTTTAATCCCTTCTTCCAGTAAACTTTGTGCTGCTGGATTTTCTTCAAAAGGTTTACCATCATTGACGGTCACAATCGCTCCTAAGCGATCCAACAAACGGGCAGCTGACTCGCCTGACTTAGCCAAACCTAATACAAGAACCTTTTTATTTTCAAATTGTTTCACAAATTTCATGTTTTCTTCGCTCCATTTTTATCACTCTCTATTTTACCTTTTTTTAGCAAAATTAAAAAGCCCAAAGGGCTTTAAAAATCACGTCAGCGTTTATTTTTTCTGTTTGGTCGTCATTTTGGAAATATCCACCAAAGCCAGGTAGCCAACAAAGGCGAGAAAGGCACCGACAAAAAACTCAGACGGTAGTTGGAATATCTGAAAAATGGCGAGACAAGTCAGTACGATAATGGAGACGATCAAGACCACCATTGTGACACTGTTTAAGGTACCACGAATACTTTTTGGGGTCATAAAAAGGTAAAAAAGGAGAATCAAAATCCCTAAGATAAAATAGACCATTTTGTTTCTCCTTTCTTTCCGTATTATTCAGCAGCTGCTGATTTTTTCTTTTTATTTGCTTTTTCGCGTTCTGCTTTGTTCAAGATTTGTTTACGCAAACGGATAGATTCAGGCGTTACTTCCATGTACTCATCGTCATTCAAGAACTCAAGAGATTCTTCCAAGGTCAAGATACGAGGAGTCTTAATAACCGCTGTTTGGTCCTTAGTAGCTGAACGAACGTTGGTCATTTGTTTTGCTTTCGTAATGTTTACAGTCAGGTCGTTCTCACGAGAGTTTTCCCCGATGATCATTCCTTCGTAAACTTCTGTACCTGGATTGACAAAGATCGTACCACGTTCTTCGATAGACATGATAGAGTAAGTGGTTGCTTTTCCGTTATCGATTGAAACAAGAGCACCACGGTGACGTCCACCGATTTCTCCTGGAATCACTGGCAAGTATTGGTCAAAGGTGTGGTTCATGATTCCGTAACCACGTGTCATTGACAAGAACTCTGTTGAGTATCCAATCAAACCACGCGCTGGAACAAGGAAGACCAAACGAGTTTGACCGTTACCAGTTGAGATCATATCCAACATTTCACCTTTACGTTCAGAAAGGCTTTGGATAACAGATCCTTGGTATTCTTCTGGTGTATCGATTTGAACGCGCTCAAATGGTTCACATTTGACACCATCAATTTCCTTGATAATAACTTCTGGACGAGACACTTGCAATTCGTATCCTTCACGACGCATGGTTTCGATCAAGATAGACAAGTGCAATTCTCCACGTCCTGAAACTGTCCATTTATCAGGTGAATCAGTTGGGTCAACACGAAGAGAGACGTCTGTTTGCAATTCCGCTTGCAAACGTTCTTCGACTTTACGAGAAGTTACCCATTTTCCTTCGCGACCAGCAAATGGTGAGTTGTTAACCAAGAAGGTCATTTGAAGCGTTGGTTCATCGATGTGAAGGATTGGAAGAGCTTCAACTGCGTCTGTCGGTGTGATGGTTTCTCCAACAAAGATATCTTCCATACCAGAAATAGCGATCAAGTCGCCCGCTTTGGCTTCTTGAATTTCACGACGTTCCAAACCAAAGAAACCAAAGAGTTTGGTAACACGGAAGTTCTTAGTCGTTCCATCCAATTTAGAAAGGGTAACTTGGTCCCCAACTTTTACAGTACCACGGAAGACACGTCCGATACCGATCCGTCCAACGAAGTCGTTGTAATCAAGCAGGGATACTTGGAATTGAAGGGGCTCATCTGAGTTATCAACTGGAGCTGGGATGTGATCAATAATGGTATCAAAGATTGGTGCCATTGTGTGCTCTTGATCAGCTGGATCATCTGAAAGTGAAGAAGTTCCGTTGATCGCTGAGGCATAAACAACTGGGAATTCCAATTGGTCGTCATCTGCACCCAATTCGATGAACAGTTCAAGAACTTCATCTACAACTTCTTCTGGACGAGCAGATGGTTTATCAATTTTGTTGACGACAACGATTGGAACAAGGTCTTGTTCCAAAGCTTTTTTCAATACGAAACGAGTCTGAGGCATAGTTCCTTCGTAGGCATCTACAACCAATACAACCCCGTCAACCATTTTCATGATCCGTTCCACTTCTCCACCGAAGTCCGCGTGTCCTGGTGTGTCCATGATATTGATCCGAGTTCCGTTATAAGCAACGGCTGTATTTTTAGCAAGAATGGTAATCCCACGTTCTTTTTCAAGATCGTTTGAGTCCATTGCACGTTCTTGCAATTCTTTACGTTCATCCAAGGTGTGCGATTGTTTCAACAATTCGTCTACCAAGGTTGTTTTACCATGGTCAACGTGGGCAATGATCGCAACGTTACGAATATCTTCTCTTAAATTTGTCATGATTTCCTCTATATAATTTTAAATAATATTTCTAACTGAACAATTATACCACAGTCCTGTTTAAAAAACACAGTTCAGCTAGTTGTAAATGTTTTCATCCTCATTTCTTTTCTCCGACTCGATTTCCTTTTCTTTTCATGATACACTGATGATAAGAATTTCAGAAAAAGAGGCTCCCATGAGATTAGATCAATTGATGGCAGACCATCAGTACGCTCGCAAAGACATCAAACAACTTCTAGCCCGAAGGCAAATCTTGGTCGATCACCTACCAGCTCAAAAGCTATCCCAAAACATCGACCCTGGACTCCAACAGATCCAAATAGGATCAAAGACCATTCAGGAACCGCGTCACCACTACTACATGCTCCATAAACCAATCGGGGCAGTGACTGCCAAAAGAGATGCACACCATCCAACGGTGATCGATCTAGTAGATCCCCAGCAAGAGTACCCAAATCTTTATCCGCTTGGTCGCCTCGATCGCGATACGAGTGGCTTACTCCTCATCACAGATAATGGTCCCCTAGGTTTTCAACTGCTCCATCCTCAATATCATGTGGAGAAAGTCTATGAGGTAGAAGTCAACGGTCCGCTCTATGGCCCCCACATCGAACAATTTCAGAATGGGATTTCATTCACAGACGGCCCCATCTGTAAGCCTGCTTCCTTAACCATTCTAGAAAGTAGCCCTAGCTACAGCAAGGCCCAGGTCCGAATCTCAGAAGGAAAATACCACCAAGTGAAAAAGATGTTCTTAGCCATTGGCGTCAAAGTAATGACCTTAAAACGCTTGTCTTTTGGTCCCTTCACCTTGGATCCTCAGTTAGCCCCTGGCGAAGGCCGGCCTTTGAATGAAGTAGAGCTCACTTGGATCAAAGATTCCCTTGAAAAAACGAGATAAAAAAGCTCTAACTACACATCTGGTGCAGTTAGAGCTCTTTTTATTAGGCGTCTTTTTTCACTTTCCCATTCCAAGAATCTAGACCATAAGACAAAACATAAATGTCTGTATAGCCCTGTTTCTTGAGATAAAGGGCCGCATTGGTCACACGAGAACTACGGCTATTCTCATAGAGCAAAATCGGTTTGTCTTTGCGCAAGGCCGCAAGGCTCAACTTCAACTGAGTAGAAGGAATGTTGCGCGCTCCTAAAATGTGCTTGGTATGAAACTCAACTGGCTCTCGCAAGTCAATCAACTGCCCCTTACGAATCAACTCTTCAAAAGCGGCATTGTCCACAAATTTAGCAGCTTTACGGATGCGGAAATAATTAAAGGCCATCCATCCAACTACTCCTAAAACAACCAACCAAAAAATGATATTTCCCATTACTCTACCTCACTCTTTTTCAAAAATTCTAATTCTTGCTTGTGCTCTCTTCTTAAAACGGTATCGGCTTCTAAATAATCGAGCCGCTCCATCAAGCCTGCATCATAAAGACGTTGAAGCTCAATTTTCATCAATTCGATGTCATAGAGGCGCTTCCCCACATAAATGATGATTCCAAAACGTTTTAAAAATTGTTGAACATCATACAGGTTTTTCATGTTCATTATTGTATCAAATTTAGAAAGGCTTTACAAGATTTTCAAGTAAATGAGGTGATTTTTCGATTTGTTTACGAATAAATAAGTATGATCAACTTTTATTTTTTTACCATCGGTACTTGTTTCGCCTCTTTTTTGGGACTAGTGGTCGATCGCTTCCCAAACCAATCCATTCTCACTCCTCGCAGTCATTGCGATCACTGCCAGCACGTCCTTGGCGTTTGGGATCTGATTCCTATTCTCTCGCAACTACTGCATCGTTTTCGCTGTCGCTATTGTCATCAGACCTACCCATTTTGGTACTGCCTTTTTGAGATCTGGTGTGGCCTGATCTTCTTAGCCTGTGCCAATGGTTTTCTTTCTCTTCCTCAACTTCTGACGTTACTCGGATCTGCTGTTTTAGCCATCTATGACCTACGCTTTATGGAATACCCCTTGGCCATCTGGTGTTGTCTCCATGCCTTAGTCCTCTTTTTATCCGGTAGTAATCTCCTCATGCTGGTCTTTTTACTCCTTGCGATCGGTGCCCACTTTTTCTTTATTGGAATGGGGGCGGGAGATTTTCTCTTACTCGCCACCTTCTCACTGACCTTTTCTTCTACCAAGATCCTCATTCTCATCCAGATTGCATCCATCTTAGGCATGCTCTTCTTTGCCCTCAAAAAAGAAAGAGACCGGATTCCTTTTGTTCCCTGTCTCTTTCTCAGTTATCACGTTTTACTTCTTTATACGATGTTTTTTAGATAAGCTCTTCTTATTTTGCAGCTTTTGCTTCCAAATAATCGGCAATTGCAGCCACGTCCTTATCTCCACGTCCAGAAACGTTAATGATGATAATCTTGTCATTGTCCAATTGTGGAGCACGTTTGACCGCTTCTGCAATCGCATGTGAGCTTTCAATGGCTGGAAGGATCCCTTCTGTCTTACTGAGAAGAAGAAGAGCTTCTACTGCTTCATCATCTGTCGCTGCTACATATTCAACACGACCAGAATCTTTAAAGAAGGCATGCTCTGGACCAACCCCTGGGTAGTCCAAACCAGCAGAGATCGAGTACACTGGCGCTACTTTTCCATCTTCGCCAAAGACAGCGTAAGTCTTCATGCCATCGACAACTCCAACAGTCCCTTTGGTCATGGTAGCGGCGTGCTGATCGGTATCCAAGCCATGACCAGCTGCTTCTACCCCAATCAAACCGACTTCCTCTTCTGCAACATATTCAGAAAAGGCACCGATGGCATTGGAGCCACCACCAACACAGGCAATCACATAGTCTGGCAAACGACCTTCTTTTTCCAAGATTTGACGTTTAGACTCTTCGCTGATCACTTTTTGGAATTCATGCACAATGGTTGGGTAAGGGTGAGGTCCAACAGCAGAACCCAAAACGTAAAAGGCATCGAGGTCTGCCATCCATGCTCCAAACGCAGCATCAACGGCGTCTTTCAAGGTCTTGGTTCCTGTTTCAACCGCATGAACGGTTGCCCCCATCATTTCCATGCGGAAGACATTGAGACGTTGACGCTCCACGTCTTCTGCCCCCATGTAGACATCACAAGCCATACCAAATTTAGCTGCCGCAGCTGCTGTAGCGACACCGTGTTGACCTGCTCCTGTTTCAGCAATCACGCGCGTTTTTCCCATGCGCTTAGCCAATAGGATTTGCCCCAAAACATTATTCAATTTATGCGAACCTAGGTGATTCAAGTCTTCGCGCTTCAAATAAATTTTTGCCCCACCTAAATGCTCTGTTAAACTTTCTGCAAAGTAGAGTGGTGTTTCGCGTCCAGAATAGTCTTTCAAATAATGTTTGTATTCTGCAATAAATTCTGGGTCATTTTTATACTGTTCAAAGGTTTCCTCTAATTGATTGAGCAAGTTTTGAATGGGTTCTGGTACGAAAGATCCACCAAATTGTCCGAAATAGCCTTTTGTCTCTGTCATGATTGTGTCCTCTTTTCTATATCTTCAATCCTGTTTATGATCCTTTTCTCTCGCTGGCCCTTTGAGCTGCAGTCTCACTGGGTTTCTTTGAGATACAAAAAACCTCACACAGAAAAATCTGTGTGAGGACGATTCGATACCGCGGTGCCACCTCAATTGTAGGAAGCTATTTTTTCTCCTACATCTCTGACCTGTCTAACAACAGGGTGCACGATAAGGTGTGCTCACCGAATTTTTATTGTTTCAAATTCATCATCATAAACGCATCAGCCCATTTCAAGATTCACCACTGCTTGTTCGCAATCACCACAAGCTCCCTGGAAGTGAGAAAAATCTCTACTTTTCTGATGTCTTGAAGCTATTATAGCTCCCGCTTCTGACTTTGTCAACAAAAATTTTAAAAAGGAGCTAAAATGTTCGGATTTTATATTTTTCCATCTTCTGCTAGCAATCGTGCTCGGAGATACTGAAATACTAGATAAGCCAAGTAAGCCCCTAAGGTATTGGTCCACAAATCATCTAACTCAAAGACACGATTGGCATCAAACAAGAGATCTAAGAGAACTTGGCTAGATTCAATCCACAAGCTCATGGCAAAGCCGAAGAACAAGACCCTTTTGCGACTCCTCAACCAGGGCCATAGCCAGAGAAGTTGAAAGACAAGCGGGCTTAACAAAAAGACATTGGCTATGTTTTGGAGAATGACCTTGATCAGTTGGATGACACTGGTGATCTGGCCAAAATTCATCAACGAATTAAGTGGAACCAGTAGGACAACAATACGACCAAAATGTTGAATTCCCGGTGTTTCCATACCTGGCTCTGGCTGTTGAGGCAAAAAACACATCAGGCACAAGAGGATAAAATAGAAGAAGCTGCCACTCTGTAACAGCCTTCTTCCTCTCTTTGTTAGTTCTGTTTGATTCATCAGCCCTCGTTTAAGGTTGTGCTTGTTGAACAATCGCTTTCTCCCGATCCCGTTTCATCGTATTTGAACGCAATTGGCCACAGGCAGCATCAATATCTGTACCGTGCTCTTGACGCACCACACAGTTGACACCTTGTTTTTTCAAGGTATCATAGAAGGCCATAACCCGTTCTTTTGGACTCCGGCTATATTGGTCATGCTCACTGACGGGATTGTAAGGAATCAAGTTAACATAAGACAATTTCTTGATGTTCTTGAGTAATTCTGCCAACTCCAAGGCTTGCTCAACCCCATCATTGACTTCATTCAACATGATGTACTCAAAGGTCACCCGACGGTTCGTGGTCTCGATATAGTATTCAATCGCCGCAAACAATTTTTCAATCGGGAAAGCCCGGTTGATTTTCATAATACTAGAGCGCAAGTCATTGTTTGGAGCATGTAGAGACACTGCCAAATTGACCTGAACACCTTCATTTGCAAAGTCGCGAATTTTATGGGCCAAACCAGAGGTTGATACGGTAATATGACGAGCCCCAATCGCTAGACCTTTATCATCGTTGACGGTCCGGATAAATTTCAAGACATTGTTATAGTTGTCAAATGGTTCTCCGATCCCCATGACAACGATATGGCTGACCCGTTCATCTTGACCCCGTTCGTCAAAGTATTTTTGGACCAACATGATTTGAGACACGATTTCCCCATTGTTCAAATCGCGTTGTTTTTTGATCAAACCTGAAGCACAGAAGGTACAACCGATATTGCATCCGACCTGAGTCGTTACACAGACAGATAAACCATAGTGCTGACGCATCAAAACCGTCTCAATCAACATGCCGTCTGGCAATTCAAAGAGATATTTGACTGTTCCATCTGCTGACTCTTGCACGATCCGTTGCTTGAGTGGGTTGACAACGAATTGATCATTTAACTTCGCAATTAAGTCCTTAGAAAGGTTGGTCATTTCTTCGAAAGACTGGACACGTTTACGATAGAGCCATTCCCAGATTTGTGCTGCACGGAATTTCTTTTCGCCGTTTTCTTCCGCCCAATCAATCATATCTTGGCGTGTTAAACTATAAATGGATGGTTTCATTCTTTCTTACTCCTCTTTTTGACGAATCACAAAATGACGTTTGTTGTTCGTCTTCGTTGTTTTTTTAGTTTCAGCAGACGGTCTTGTTTTTTTCGAGTTATTCGTTGACTGTCCCTTGTCGCGTTCTCGTTTTTGGAAACGATCTTTTTGTTTGCGATTGCGCGAACGCTTTTTCGGCTCTCTTTCTTCTGATTGAGCTTTTTTGACTGGTGATTTCTTATCAAAAGAAGCACGATGAGGCTCCTTATTTTCAAGGACAAAATAAGCACAACCATAGCTACAATATTCTAACAAATAATCATCTAAGCGACTTAGTTTATCCATCGTTGCAACATCGCGCTCTTCCTTATAAAAGCCACGCAAGCGCAACTGCTCATTGCTCCAATCACCAACAATGTAATCAAACTTGGTTAAAATCTCAGAAAATCGCTGACCAAAAACGGTCGCATCAAATGCTTCCTTCTCATTTTTCAACAGCTCAAAGGAGAGGTTTTCTGAAAGGATCTGGTCTCCTACCTGACGAAACACAGGTCCAGGAAATTTATTGTAATTATATAATTCAGGGTCAATCTCTTTTCGCATAGTGTTCCTTCATCAAAATCTATTTACTGTAACACTTTATTTTATCATAAATTTGATGACTTGCGACAGATTTGGCTAGAAAAGAGTTGAAATTCCTTTGACAGCAAAAAGAGACAAAGAAGGCAATCTTTGTCTCTATGAAGATTCATCGCCAGATGAAAGGGGCAAATAAAGTGTGATTTTCGTATAGCTATTAGCTTTAGAAACAATCTCCATATGATAGGCTTCGCCAAATTGAAGATGCAATCGTTGGTCCACATTTTTCAAGCCAACACCTCCTAAACGAAGAAGGGTTTGGTCTGTTGATCCGGATAAATCAAATCCTTGTCCATTGTCAAAAATCGATACGCAGGCGGAGTCTCCACTGACTTCAGTTGCCACTCGAATGAGACCTGGCCGATCGATCTCTTTAATGCCATGGTAAATCGCATTTTCCACTAAGGGTTGAAGCACTAATTTGGGGAGCTGATAGTCGCCCAACCGTTCATCTTCTAGAATTTCATAGTTGAGCTTTTCACCATAACGTTGTTTTTGAATGAAAAGATACTGGCGAACATGGTCAATTTCATCTCTCAGTAGGATTTGCTCCTGGCCTTGGTTGAGAGCCAGTCGAAAATATTGAGCCAAAGATTTGGTGATGTCAACCACGCGCCGACTATCATTAAACTCCGCCATCCAGACAATCGTATCCAAGGTATTGTAGAGAAAATGCGGATTAATCTGAGCCGAAAGTGCCCGCAACTCGTAACGCCGTGCGTTCTGCTCCTCCTCCTTTACCTGTTGCATGAGATGATCGATTTGATCCAACATGGCATTAAAAGCTTGAGCAAGGTCGACCAATTCTGGAGATCCTTTGGCTGCAGCCCTCACGTGAGCATCTCCTGCTCCAATCCTCAAAATGATGGTCTGAAGGTCTCGTAAGGGTTTGATCCACAAACGCAGAACAAAGCCAAGCCCTATTAAACACATGATCAAGGCCAGTAATCCTAGACCAATGAAAGAGTATAGGAGTTGCGACTGAAGCATCTGAAGTCCTTCAAGTGATGCTACTCCAATCAAGGTCCAATCACTATCTGGAATCGGAACCTGATAGATAAAACTCTGTCCTCCTTTAGCATAGCCATCTGTCACAGCAATATAGGGCTGCATGGCCTGCATCTCTTGGCTGGAGGAATAGACCGCTTTTTTAGGATGGTAGACAAACTCATGCTTTTGATTAATGATAAAACTAAAGCCTTGTTTCCCTAGCTGAAGGTGATCCAAATAAGCCTGTAAGCTATCGTAGCCAATATCCAAACGTACTACTCCGAGATTTTGACCAGTCTGATCGACTACTTCTTGGGTAATAGAAACCACCCATTTTTCTTTTTCCGAGGTCAAGGATTCCTTTCGAGCTGGCGTCAAAACTGGCATGGCTCTTTCCTTAATCGCCTCTTGATACCAGCTTTCATTCATCATGTCTGAGGAAGTCTGCATGCTGATTTTGGAATCTGTCGCTACCAGACGTCCATCCTTGGTCACCAAGACCGCAGAGACCAAGTCCGGATCCGTTTCAATCATCGTTCGCATCAAGTGCTGAACCGTTTTTTGATCCGCACTCTTATCTTGGGCAAATTGGCGAATAGCCTGCTCTTTGCTAAGCACCGTCGTGGTCTGCTTTAATTTTTTTAGATAAGACGTAATAAACTGACTACTTTGGTCGATACTATTTCTTGTCGTCCGCTCCGTTAGCTGGCGGATCGTCCCTGAACTCGTTTGATAATAGAGGCTACCAATAAGACCAAAAAGCAGGAGAATGAAGAGAAAAAAGTAGAGGACCAGCTGGATCAGCAAGGGGTATCGTTTCATTCATGCTCTCCTTTTTTGTACTGCCTTGGTGTCACCCCAACAACCTGCTTAAAGCGTTGAGAAAAATAGTTCATATCTTCAAAACCAACCTGATCGGCGATCTCATAAATCTTTAGATCTGTCGTGAGAAGCAAGAGTTGAGCCTTCTTCATTCGCTCTTGAATGAGGTATTCTTGGAAAGGAAGTCCCAATTTTTTCTTGATCAATACACTTAGATAAGAGGAACTGAAACCAAGTTGATAGGCCAAATCCTTCAGGGTTAACTGCGAATCTGCTAAACGAGCATGAATGGCTTCTTCCAACTCTGTCGAATAACCATGGCTGACCAAATCTTCGACTTGCGCCTTCTTTCTCTCTTTGTCTAGCTTTCCTTTCACCTTGGCTAACATCTCTTCAATATCATCTTTTGAGAACGGCTTTAGCAAATAATCATCCGCACCTAACTTGATGGCTTTTCTCGCAAACTCAAAGTCATCATAACCTGTCAAAAAAATGATATGACAAGACGGAGATTGCTCTTTGACGAGATGGGCTAGATCCAAGCCATTCATTTGTGGCATGTTGATATCGGTTAGGAGAATGTCGGCTGGTTGCTCTTGAAACTTCTCCCAAGCCTCACGCCCATTTTCTGCCTGATTGATGACAGTCATTCCAAACTGTTCATAGTCGACTAAGGAAGTCAGACCCTGCCGAATCAACTCTTCATCTTCCACAATCATAATCGCGTACATGTCTTTCACCTACTTGTTTTTGCTATACTTATTATAGCAAATTATGGGCTGAATTGTCTCAGACATAGTCCAATAAATAACCGTAGCCCTTTTCTTTCATTTCTGCTTTGGGAATGAAGGTAATAGACAAACTATTGATACAATAGCGAAGACCTCCTTTTTCCTTGGGACCATCAGTAAAGACATGGCCTAGATGGGAATTTCCCACACGGCTCCGAACTTCTGTCCGAGTCATATTGAAACTCTTATCCTCCTTATAGATCGCCACATCAGGACTAATAGGTCGACTGAAACTTGGCCAACCACAACCCGAATCAAATTTATCCTTAGAGGAAAAGAGGGGCTCGCCGGTCACGACATCTACATAAATACCGGCATCAAACTGATCCCAGTAACGATTGGAGAAGGCTCGTTCGGTATCATTTTTTTGTGTCACCGCATACTCTTCGGGGGATAGCTTCTTTTTGATCTCTTCATCGCTTGGCTTAGAGTAGCGACTAGCATCAATAACAGGATAAGAAGCTTGATTGACATCGATATGGCAGTACCCATTTGGATGTTTCTTTAGATAATCCTGGTGGTAATCTTCCGCCTGGATGAAATTGGTCAGTGGCTCTTTTTCCACTGCTAACGGTTTGTCGTATTTCTTTGCTACTTCATCAAAGACTTGGTTAATGGTTGGAAGGTCTTCTTGAGAGACATAATAGACACCTGTTCGGTATTGAGTCCCTTGATCGTTTCCTTGACGATTCTTCGACGTTGGGTCGATAATCCGGAAATAGTGCAGGAGCAATTCTTTCAGAGATACCTGCTTGACATTGTAGGTGATGTGAACTGTTTCAGCATGGCCTGTTTGAGGGACCAATTCATACTTGGTCGTTTCTCCCTTCCCATTGGCGTAGCCTGATACAGCATCGATCACACCTGGAACACGGGAGAAATATTCCTCTACGCCCCAGAAGCAACCACCAGCTAGATAGATTTCTCGTTGGTCTTCTGGATTGACTTTTTCTTCCTTCTTTTTGTTTGCTACTGGTGTCTGACTCATGGACGCTTTTTTTATCTGCTCAGTCGTCGCATCTGATGTATCCAAGGCCATGGATCCTTTGACAAGGAAAAAGATTCCAAAACAAAGCAGGCCCACTAAAAGAACGGAAATGAGTTTCCATTTTGTTTCCATTGCCTATCTCCTTACTGCATGTTCTCTAGGGTCTTGAGGATATCCTCTTTATTCATATAGCCAATATGACTCTTCGATAACGTCCCATCGCTATTGATAAAGAGTGCCGATGGATAAGAACGAATCCCATACTCTTTGAGCAAGTCGCCCTTACTGTCCATCAAGACTGGAAAATCCTTGTAATCCAAAGACTGGTACCAGTTTTTGAAATCTGCTTCCGATTTTTCACCATTAAAGGTTGGAGCTACAACGGATAAGACCACATAATCCTTCCCCTCCTCTGCCTTTGCTAAATCATTTGTGTCGCCTAATGTTGAAAGACAGATTGAGCACCAGGAAGCCCAAAATTTGAGGTAAACTTTCTTCCCTTTGTAATCGGATAATCGGTAGGTCTTGCCATCCACTCCTTGCAGGCTAACATCCTTCACTTTCTTGCCAGATGGTTGCCTATCCCCAGCCTTGGCTGTTTGTTGACTCATGTCTTTGGTGGAAGTGGCCATTCCTTGGCTTGAACAAGCGCCCAGAAGTCCAGCGCATACGAACCCAGTAGCTACTAAAGCTAATTTTTTCATCATTATCACCTCTTTAAACAAAGGGAAAGTCATCCTCAGATGACTTCTCCCTTCTTTCATTCCTTGTCTGATTTCATATCAGATGATCCACTCTTTTCATCTTTCATTTCTGAATCGCTGGATTTCATCTCATCTTTTTTCATATCGTCCTTCATTTCAGAACTGCTGTCAGACATCATAGATGAATCTTTCATGTCTTCTTTTTTCATTTTATCATCGGACATGGATGAATCCTTCATGTCATCCTTCTTCATATCGTCCTTCTTCATCATACTACTATCGTCCGTTTTTTTCATGTCTGAATCTGATTTCTGTCCAGAACAAGCTGCTAAAGTGACGATGCTAAGTGTAGCAATAGAAAGTGCAAGAATTTTTTTCATGATTTTTCTCCTTTAATCCTTTAAGATTAGTGAAACAAAGATGCGAGGCTATTAAGATTTCCAAGCATCAGCAAGATACCCATCAAGATGATGAGGGCACCACCAATTTTTTTCAAGGTTCCCATGTGGGGCTTGAGTTTAGCAAAATGTTGTAGAACCCAGCTAGAAGCCAAGGCCAAGACTAAGAAGGGTAGCGCCAACCCTAATGTATAGACCAGCATCAGGAAGGCACCTTGTAAAGCACCATCTCCTCCAGAAGCGGCAATGGCTAGAACAGAACTCAAAACTGGTCCGACACAAGGGGTCCAACCAAAACTGAAGGTAACCCCTATCAGAAAAGCATTGAAGAATTCATTGCGCTCCCGATTCTTTTTGAGTTGGATGGTCTTTTGTTTTTGGAGTTGCTGAAGATTGATGAGGCCCATCTGATGGATTCCCAATAAGATGACAATCCCTCCTAGTAGGTAGCGAAACCATGGAGCATAGAGTACCTGACCAAGGGCACCTGCACCATAACCTAGGATGAGAAATACGGTTGATAGACCAGCAATAAAACAGAGGGTCTTGACCAAACCATACCAAGAAATATCTCTTCCAAAAATACGCACCGTTTTTTCATGCTCAGAATCTAATAAGATCCCTACATAGACTGGCATCAGTGGCAAAATACACGGGGAGAAAAAGGATAGAACTCCCGCTAAGAATACTGAAATGGAAAACAAACCGGTTTGAATCATTTTCGCTACCTTCCTTTCTTTCTGATACCAGTATAAAGAAAAAATCCCTCTAAAAATAGAGAGATTGATAAGCAAAAACTTGAATTTGATTAGAAGGTGAATCTTCCTATCTGCCAACTCTATCTCGTACTTTCAAGTACGAGACTGATCTAACAAGATACTTCTAATTCTTCTTCAAATAATCAATAGCGTCTTGAAGGGTTTTGACGGGCACAATTTTCATCTTCGAATGAATTTGTTTCGCGGCTTCTTTCGCTGTTTCATAGTT
>CABSRC010000007.1 GCA_902480035.1 uncultured Streptococcus sp.
CGCACAGTTGAGTAGGGCTGTAAAAGCTGATGAAATCAGCGTAGTAGAGCCCACTCAACCACTGCGTCTTGCTCGACAATCCAAAAATAATTGAGAGGCTAGGACTTTTGTCCCAGCCTCTTTTTCTTTATAAAATCAGAATTTCTAAACTCTAACTCATTCTATGGTATACTAGGAATATGTTAGATTTAAAAGATTACGGGATTACCATGTGGGAGGAGGAAAAAATCGCCTCTTTCCGAGAAAAGTTATTAGCCTGGTATGATGCCCATAAACGGGATCTCCCCTGGAGAAGGACCCAGGATCCTTATAAAATTTGGATCTCAGAGATTATGCTCCAGCAGACACGTGTCGATACGGTGATTCCTTATTATGAGCGCTTTTTAGATTGGTTTCCGACGGTCGCTGATTTGGCTCAAGCCCCTGAAGAAAAACTCTTAAAAGCTTGGGAAGGATTGGGGTATTACTCACGTGTCCGCAATATGCAGAAAGCTGCCCAGCAGATAATGGAAAATCATGGAGGAGTGTTTCCGTCAAGCTATGACGAAATCTCTAAACTCAAGGGAATTGGGCCTTATACAGCTGGTGCCATTGCTAGTATTGCTTTTGGCTTGCCAGAGCCAGCAGTGGATGGCAATGTCATGCGTGTTCTAGCCCGTTTGTTTGAGGTGGACTACGATATTGGTGTACCGACCAATCGCAAGATTTTTCAAGCCATGATGGAAATTTTGATCGATCCGGCCCGTCCGGGTGATTTCAATCAGGCTTTGATGGATTTGGGATCCGATATTGAATCGCCAGTCAATCCACGTCCGGAAGAGAGTCCTGTTAAGGAATTTAGCGCGGCCTACCAACATGGGACCATGGATCGTTATCCCATTAAGGCTCCTAAGAAGAAACCTGTACCTGTCTATCTAACAGCTTTTATTATCAAGGATAGTCAAGGTCACTACTTGCTGGAGAAAAATGAGCGAGAAGGGCTTTTATCAGGTTTCTGGCATTTCCCCTTGATCGAAGTGGATTGCCTGTCTGAGAACCTAGGCCAATTATCACTACTGGATAGTAAGGGGGAAGCAGAGAGCAACCCAGAAATTCTTTCTTTTGAACAGGACTATGACTTGGTCATTGATTGGCAGGACAGATCGTATCCTATCGTGCAGCATGTCTTTTCGCATCGCAAGTGGCAGGTTCAAATACGATATGGTCTGGTAAAAGAAGGTGAAGAGTTAGCAAGCGAATCGACTGTTTGGTTAACACCAGAAGAATTTTCGGACTATCCTTTTGCTAAACCTCAGCAGAAGATTTGGACATCTTTTTCGGAAAATGAAAAATAGCTAGAGACTGATCTCTAGCTATTTTTTTATAAATGAGCGAATGCTTTGATTTCTTCTTCAGACATAGATGAGTCGCAACGAACAGTGACTTCACCGGATTCGACATGTAAAAATCCTGGGACAGTTGGGATGCCGTAAGTTGAGCGGAAGGCTTGTAATGCGTCTAGCTGACTTGGTTCTTCACTATTGATAAAATAGATATGAGCTTTTGTTTCAGCTACGACAGTTGCTAATTTAGCAGCGAACTTCCGGCAGTAAGGGCAAGTCTTGCGTCCGATAAAGAAGGTCGCTGTTTCTTTTTGATCGATCGCTTCTTGCGCACGTGCGACAGTTGTGACTTCAAGATCTTTAATATCTTCTAAAAATTGTTCCATGAGATTACCTCGCTTTCTTCTAAGTCTAGTATGCCATATTTTCTATAAAATCGCTGGTATTTGCTACGAAAGAAAGAGAGAGTGGGACAGAAATAGGTTATTCATTAGAATTCGATTTCGTCGTCCCACCTTCGCACAGTTGAGTAAGGCTGTAAAAGCTGATGAAATCAGCGTAGTAGAGCCCACTCAACCACTGCGTCTTGCTCGACAATCCAAAAATAATTGAGAGGCTAGGACTTTTGTCCCAGCCTCATGTTTTAGCCTACAAAAGCATTGATTTCTGCTTCGATATTCGCAATTTTTTCTTTAGCATCTGCTTCAGATTCACCAACTGTAGCGATGTAGAATTTGATTTTTGGTTCTGTACCTGAAGGACGAACGGCAAACCATGAATCATCAGCTAAGATGTATTTCAGTACGTTACTTGGAGGAGTTGTCAATCTTTCAACGCCGTCAGCAGTAGTAGCTGTTTGTTCCAAGAAGTCTTCTGTCTTAGCAATGTCTGTATTGTTGAATTGTTTTGGAGCATTGCCACGGAATTTATCCATGATTTTCTTGATTTCAGCAGCCCCGTCCACACCTGAAAGGGTAACAGAGATGGTTTTTTCTGCGAAGTAACCGTATTGTTTGTAGATTTCTTCGATACCATCTGCCAAAGTCATACCACGTGAGCGGTAGTAAGCTGCGATTTCAGCAACGATAAGAACGGCTTGGATAGCGTCTTTGTCACGTACGAATGGTTTGATCAGGTAACCGAAGCTTTCTTCGAAACCAAGCATGTAAGTGTGGTTGTGTTGTGTTTCAAATTCATGGATTTTTTCACCGATAAATTTGAAACCAGTCAAGACGTTAAACATAGTTGCGCCGTAGCTTTCTGCAATCTTAGTCACCAACTCAGTTGATACGATTGATTTACAGAGGGCAGCATTGGCAGGAAGGGTACCAGCTGTTTTGTGAGCTTCAAGAATGTATTTAGCAATGATCGCTCCGATTTGGTTACCAGAAAGGTTGAGGTAAGAACCATCTGGTTGGCGGATTTCAACACCAAGGCGGTCAGCATCTGGGTCAGTTGCAACCAATACATCAGCGTCTACTTTGCGGCCAAGTTCTTCAGCAAGAGCAAAGGCAGCTTGGTTTTCAGGGTTTGGAGATTTAACAGTTGAGAAGTCAGCATCTGGAACGGCTTGAGCCTCAACAACTTGAACAGCTTCAAATCCAGCTTGGGCAAGAGCACGACGAGCCAACATTTCACCAGTACCATGAAGTGGTGTGTAGACAATCTTCATGTCGCGACCGTATTCATTGATCAAGTCTTGGTTGATGTTAACGCCTTTCACTTCTTTCAAGTATTCAGCGTCGACGTTTTCACCGATAACTTCAATCAAGCCACTAGCTTTGCTTTCTTCAAGGTCAGCCAATTGTACAGTGAAAGGATTTTCGATAGCACGGATGTAATCTGTCAAAGCATCGGCATCTGCAGGTGGCATTTGTCCACCGTCTTCACCATATACCTTATATCCATTAAACGGAGCAGGGTTGTGGCTAGCGGTTACCATAATCCCAGCAAATGTGTGGAGATGACGAACAGCAAATGACAATTCAGGTGTTGGACGTAGGCTTTCAAATACATAAGATTTGATTCCGTGTGCAGCCAAAACTTGAGCAGATTCAAAAGCAAACTCAGGAGAGAAGTGACGGCTGTCGTAGGCGATCGCAACACCGCGTTTCTTCGCTTCCTCACCTTTTGAGTCGATTAATTGGGCCAACCCTTCAGTTGCTTGGCGAACAACATAGATATTAATACGGTTGGTACCAGCACCGATTAATCCACGCATACCAGCTGTACCGAATTCAAGGTTGGTATAGAAGGCATCTTCTTTTGTTTTTTCATCCATTGCGACCAACTCATCACGAAGGTAAGCTGGTAATTCAGCAAAGTCGAGCCATTTTTGGTAGTTTTCTTGATAGGTCATGCAAGCGTCTCCTTTTTGCTTATAATTTAATCGCTTACATTATAGCAAATTTTTTCTGAAAATTCTAGCGATAAATGTAAATCTTTTCAAAAAAATAGAGCTAATTCACCATCAAATAAAGCCAAGATAAATTGGTCTTGGCTTGAAAGGTTATTTTAATTTTTCAAGAGATGGAACGACGGCACTGGTAATGAGGACTGTAGCAATGACTTCGATGAGAGAGTTGGTAGATATAATCAAGGCTAGGAAATGTTGAATTCCACCACCGAAGCTATTTCCAAAGAAGAAATAAATCCCACTTAGAACGAAAACAGTATTGGTCATAGAGCCGACAATTCCAGCGATCATAAGTCCTGTACGATTGCGAATCCAGCGATAGACGAAGTAAGGGGTTACCCCAATGAGAATCCGAGGGACTATGGCAATGATAAGGGAGTAGAGATTCCCGTGAGGGACAAAGGGACTAAAGAGATAGCTGGCTGGTGTTATAACCAGGGTATTCATGGTGAGGCTAAAGAGTCCCATGAGGAGTCCTAGAATTGCTCCAGTTCGAGGTCCGTAGATAATAGAAGCGATCACGACAGGAATATGAACCAAGGTTGGTTGAATTCCTGATGGGACAAATTGCAAAATGAAGGACGTCACAAAGTGAATGGTGATCATCACGGCAAAAAAGATGGCAATTCGTGAAATAGAGGCTGATTTTCTCATAAACAATTCTCCTTAACAGCTTGGATGATAGTGTCGACAGTGGCTAGAGCTCCAGAACCTTGATCTCCACAAGCGAGAGTAGCCTCTCGAGGTTGGATGATCTGGTAACCATAGTCTTGTAAGAGTTTTAGATTTCGTTGGGTAGCAGGATGATCTAGCATTTTTGTATTCATAGCAGGGGCCAGTAATTTTTTAGTCCTTTGAGGCAAGGCTAGAGCTGTGCTTGTGACCATATTATCTGCAAGTCCCATGGCCAATTTAGCAATGGTGTTGGCACTGGCCGGCGCTACAAGAAAGAGGTCAGTTTCTTTCCCAATGTCGATGTGCTCGATCCGCTGTGGATCGTCTTCCACCATAACCTCTAGGCCTACTGGATTTTTTGAAAGAACTTGCAAGGTTAAAGGGGTGATAAATTTTTGGGCTGAAGGAGTCATGAGGACCTTCACTTCAAATCCCAATTTGGTTAGTTGGCTGGTAATATCAGCAGCCTTATAGGCGGAAATACTACCGGTAACCGCTAAAGTAATGTGTGTCATATGTACCTTTTTATTTGATATAACGTAGGATAGCCTCTGCGATTTCTGTTTTCGTAGAAGCTTCTAGAACGTGATCATCTGTTACTAGATAGGCTTGATGCTGACCGTTCTGAATCTTGGTCAGATCATTGGCAACGATCATGCTGGCATGATTTTTAACCAGGCTTTCACGCGCTACCTGGATCAACTCTTCAGAAGAAACGTCGACTAAAAGCTTAAAGCCGATCAGTTGAATGGCAGGGTTCCATTCTTTAACGAGCGAGATAATCTTCGGATTTTTCTTTAAGAAGAGCACCTGATATTCTTCTTTCGAAGAGATTTTGGTTTCGTGATTTTCGCGATGGATAAAGGTATGAAGATCCTGAGCATTCTTAACTTCATCAAGGCCTGTCATGTAAACAGGCGTATAGTCTGAGACAGCCATAGCGTGAATTAAAACCTGATGATGAGGAACTTCCTTCTGCATTTCTGTAAGTAGTTCCTCTACATTCTCGATCAATAGAAGTCGAAGGTGTGAATGAGGATCGGGTTTAAGCGCGGTAGGCGTTGTGATCAAGGTCACCTGATGTCCCTTTGCAAGAGCTGTTTCTGTAAGGATTTTCCCAAGGCTCCCGGTGGAATGGTTGGTGATCGAACGAACGCTATCAATGGCTTCGCTAGTCCCGCCTGATGTAATTAAAATATGCATATGCTTATTTTACACAAAAAAGATACGTAAGTAAAGTTCTGAAGCTATTCAAATAGGCTATGACAAGCCATAAAATATACATAAAAAGCGAACGTTGAATTCAAAACATGGAAAAACAATGTTATTTTCGCGAATTTTAGGTATAATAGTTCTATCAAATATAAAGGAGTCCCTTATGAAAACAGATATCGAAATTGCTCAAAGCATTGAACTCCAACCGATTGTGGACGTTGTTAAGAAAATTGGTTTGGAGGACGATGATCTTGAATTGTATGGAAAATACAAGGCGAAATTGAGCTTTGATAAGATTCGTGATGTTGAGAAAAATCCAGTAGGAAAACTCATTTTAGTTACTGCGATCAACCCAACTCCAGCTGGAGAAGGGAAATCAACCATTACAATTGGACTGGCAGATGCTTTGAATAAAATCGGTAAAAAAACCATGATTGCCATTCGCGAACCTTCTTTAGGACCGGTTATGGGGATTAAAGGTGGTGCTGCTGGAGGTGGTTATGCCCAGGTTCTACCGATGGAAGACATCAACCTTCATTTCACAGGGGATATGCATGCCATTACAACGGCAAATAATGCTCTTTCTGCTTTGATTGACAATCATTTGCATCAAGGAAATGAGCTCGGTATTGACCAACGTCGCATTATTTGGAAACGGGTAGTGGATTTGAATGACCGTGCTTTGCGCCATGTCAGTGTAGGTCTTGGTGGTCCTTTGAATGGGATTCCGCGTGAAGACGGTTTTGATATTACAGTTGCTTCTGAGATTATGGCCATCCTTTGCTTGGCGACAGATATTGAAGATTTGAAAGGCCGTTTGGCTAATATTGTGATCGGTTACCGCTATGATCGCAGTCCAGTTTATGTCCGTGATTTAGAAGTGGAAGGGGCTCTTGCCTTGATCCTTAAAGATGCGATTAAGCCAAACTTGGTTCAAACCATCTATGGAACGCCTGCCTTTGTTCACGGTGGTCCATTTGCCAATATTGCCCATGGATGTAACTCTGTATTAGCAACGACGACAGCTCTTCATTTAGCGGACTATACAATTACAGAAGCAGGTTTTGGTGCTGACCTTGGTGCTGAAAAATTCCTCGATATTAAAACGCCAAACTTGCCTACTTCTCCAGATGCAGTAGTGATCGTAGCGACACTTCGTGCCCTTAAGATGAATGGTGGAGTTACCAAGGATGCTCTGACTGAAGAAAATGTAGAGGCTGTTCGTGCTGGTTTTGCCAACTTAAAACGTCACGTTGAAAATATTCGTAAGTTTGGCATTCCTGCAGTAGTTGCCATCAATGAATTTATCACCGATACAGCAGCAGAAATTGCTGCTTTGAAAGAATTGTGTGCTGAAATTGAGGTACCAGTAGAGCTTGCGAGCGTATGGGCGAATGGTGCTGAAGGTGGAGTTGACCTTGCTGAAACCTTGGTTCAAACCATCGAAACAAGTCCAGCTACCTACACACGTTTGTATGATAACAACCTTTCTGTAGAAGAAAAAATTGAAAAAATTGTGACGGAGATATACCGTGGTAGCAAGGTAAACTTTGAGAAGAAAGCTAAGACACAAATTGCCCAAATCGTGAAAAATGGTTGGGATAAGTTGCCAATCTGTATGGCCAAAACACAATATAGCTTCTCTGATAATCCAAATGCCTTGGGAGCTCCTGAAAACTTTGAAATCACTATTCGTGAAGTGGTTCCAAAATTGGGAGCAGGCTTTATTGTCGCTTTGACAGGGGATGTCATGACCATGCCTGGTCTACCAAAACGTCCAGCTGCTTTAAATATGGATGTAGCTGCTGATGGAACAGCGATCGGCTTGTTCTAATAAACGCCTGATGACAAAAAATAACTTCTGTTCAAATGAGCAGAAGTTGTTTTATTATGTACTCGTCGAATGCTATGATGCAAGAAGCTGATGACTGGCTTTGTGATAGGTAAACCAAAGTTGAAGGGTCATTGGAACCCAAATGAGAGGCTCGCAAAGAATGACTCCTATATAGCCTGTATGAGGGATAATGAAAAATACAAAGAGAATTTTTCCTGTTAACTCGATAAAGCTAGAAATCAAAGGGGTCAATTTTCGGCCGATACCTTGGAGGGAATTCCCTAAAATCAAGAGGCATCCTAAGACCGGATAGAAGCAGGAGCTGATTTGCAGATAGAGACTGGCATTTGCGATCAAGTAGGGATTGGTTGATCCAGATATGAGGCTTGTCAAGAAGGGGCTTGTAAAGAAGAGGAGGATGGCAACAATGATCGACCAAACGAAGGAGAGGAGACAAGCTTGTTTAACGCCTTTTTGAATGCGTCGGAATTGTTTGGCACCAAAGTTTTGCGAGGTAAAGGTCGTCATACTAGTGGAAATAGCAGCCATTGGTAGGAGGGCAAAGGACATGATCCGACGCGCTGAGATATGAGCACTAATGATGGTCATTCCAAGCTTATTGATAGCTGATTGTAAGATGACTGTTCCGATAGAGACAATAGAAGACATGAGCCCCATGGTAAATCCCTGACTGATTAAGTCCTGATAGAGCCTTTGATCCCAAACAAAATCGTTGCGATTTGGCAGGAGGAAAGGCACTTTTTTGCGAATATAAAAGAAACAAAGAAGTGCAGAGAAACTTTGCGCAATAATGGTCGCAATCCCAGCGGATTGGACTCCGAGATGGAGTTGGGTAATAAAATAAAGATCAAGAAGAATATTGAGAACGGCAGCGATAATCAAGAAGTAGAGTGCCGCTAAGCTATCGCCAACCGCTCGAAGAAGTCCGGCACAAAGATTATAGGCAAAGGTCACAGCTACACCATTGACAATAGTGGAGATATAGAGATAGGACTGAGCTATAATAGCTGGTGGGGTCCCTAAAAACTGGAGAAGGGGATAAAGACCCACAACACCAATAGATATCACGAAGAGACTGAGGATGCCGCCAATAACAGCAGTTGCTGCGACAGATTTTCGTAATTGGTCATCGTTTTTAGCTCCATAATTTCTCGCGATAATGATGCCCATCCCATTTCCAACACCGACAGCAAATCCAACAATCAAATCAAAAATAGCAGAGGTCGCCCCAACGGCTGCCAATGATTTTTGACCTAAAAATCGTCCTACAATCATGACATCCGAAGTATTGTAGAGTTGTTGGAAGATATTGGATAAAAGAATAGGAAAGGCAAAACTTAAAAGAGTAGGTAAAATAGGACCATCTATGAGGTCCACACGTTGAATTCTTTTCATAGTGCCATTATACCAACTTCAGTAACTAGCGACAAGCATCAGTAGTTGAATCCCCTTACATTTTTTGATATAATCGTGTCAGAAAAGGAGGCCATATGAGCTTAACGAGCCAATTAATCACTGAAACGTTCCCAGATTTGGATAAGGTTGAAAGGCTGAATATCGAAGCATTTCCAGAAGAAGAGCGTGTTCCTTTATCAGAATTTTTACGCTATACGGACAATGACGATGCCAATTTCTTTGCTTTTTATAACGAGGAAGAATTTGTCGGATTTGCTTTTTCAATCTATAATCAGAAAGCTTTTTATGTCAGTTTCTTTGCCATTATGCCACATTTAAGAAGCCACGGATATGGTCAAGAAATCATTGAAAAATTGGTGGAATTTTACCAAAGGACCATGATTCTTGAAGTGGAACGTTTAGATGAAGAATGCGACAATATAGAGCAGCGTCAGTCTCGGATGGATTTCTATAAGCGAAATGGATTTAAAACTGCTAATGCTTTTTTAGAATACGATGATCTGAGTTTTGAGATTCTTTATCGAGGCGATCAATTTGATGAAGAGGCTTATCGGGACATCTTCCATAAACTGCAAGCAGAGAATTACTTTGATTTCCGTATTGAATACCGACGCTTCAGTGATCATTAGACATGATATAAAAAAGTTCTCAGCTAATTTGCAGAGAACTTTTTTGGTTAGTAAATAAAGAAATAGTTCACGATACTCATGATTTGTGAAAAGAACCAAGGCAGAAATAGAAAAGCTAAGAAAGCAGCATGCCATTTCCAATAGAGAGAAACTAGCCCAACCGTTTCTCGGATCCAAGCCGATGGGAGATAATAAAAAGCTGTTTTTGAACCGACACTGCGTCCAGGGATTTTTAATCGTCTCATAAAGACACCAGCCCTAAGAGCGTGAAAGGAATTGGTCACCACAAGGACACTCTTTCCTAGTCCTTGATCTTCAAGAATAGCCTTGCTAAAGGTCAGATTCTCAAAAGTCGTTCGAGAAAGATTCTCAATCAAAATGTCTTCCTGTGGTACACCCTGTTCCATCAGGTAGTTTGCCATAGCTTCCGCCTCTGAGATTAACTCATCAGCACCTTGTCCACCAGAAACAATTAGTTTTGGTCGTCCCTCAAACTGCTCATAGATAGTCTTTGCTTTAGTTAGACGCTGGGCTAGAAGTGGTGGGACTTTATCCCCAATCAAACCTGAGCCAAGGACGATAATAGCATCCGGCTCTTTACGAACGGGGAAGAAATTGCAAAAAGTCCCATATAAAACATAAGAAAGATAAAGAAAAGTCGAGTAAAAGAGGGCAAAGTCTGTTGGGTAAATCAAGAGATCTTTCCCTGGGAAATAAGGAAGGAAGTGAAGTGCTAAGGCGCCTATAATAAAGATCCCATATAGGAGTGAGAGGAGGTTAGCCAACCTTTTGCCTTCAAAAGATATCATTTGACGACCGTTAAAAAGAAGAAAAACAGTTGAGAAAATAATACTGAGTAAAACAAGAATAGCAAGTACTGAAAAGATAATGATGGCAACCTTTTGGTTAAACCAGAGCTCCGTACGAACAACTAGTAGAAGGGCAGAAATCAGGAGGAAAAGGCCTAAGCTTACTGAAAAGAGGTAAGCATTGATAAGTCTTCTGCGGTCGTTCATAAAGAAAAATAATAAAATGGTAGCTGGAACCAACCAGAATATATTTAGAAACATGATGACTCCTAGATGTAGTAGTAGTTTAATTGTAACACAATTGGCTAAAATGTGCTTATGAACTCCACAATCGTTCAATGTTGTTAAAAGCCTTAACTGCTAATTGAGAAAATCAATAGATTCAGAAAAAAGGAATTGCCGTGGTGGATAAAAGCTGTTATACTGGATAAGATTGAAAAATGTAAAGGAGAACACATGTTACGAAAAGGTTCCTTAACAGGTTTGCTGTTATTTGGTATTTTCTTCGGTGCAGGGAATTTGATCTTTCCACCTGCGCTAGGTGCCCAGTCGGGTAGCCATTTTTGGCCGGCTATTGCTGGATTTGTCTTATCAGGAGTAGGGATTGCGATTATCACCTTGATTATTGGGACACTCAATCCTAAAGGGTATATCCATGAGATTTCACGAAAAATTGCTCCTTGGTTTGCCATCGTTTATCTGGTAGCCTTGTATCTGTCTATTGGTCCCTTCTTTGCTATTCCAAGAACGGCTACTGTTTCATACGAAGTTGGGATTGCCCCCTTGTTAGGAAATGCCAATGGAGGACTTGGTCTCTTCATTTTTACCTTGATTTATTTCTGTTTAGCCTATTTGATTGCCTTGTATCCTTCTAAAATCTTAGATAGTATTGGTCGGATTTTAACACCTGTCTTTGCTATCTTGATCGTTGTACTCGTTGTCCTTGGTGCTCTCAAGTACAGCGGACACGCGCCTCAAGTGGCAACAGAAGCCTACCAAGCATCTGCCTTTGGTCAAGGTTTCCTTGAAGGGTATAACACCTTGGATGCCTTGGCATCTGTCGCCTTTAGCGTCATCGCAGTGACTACTCTTAATCAGCTTGGTTTCACCAGCAAAAAAGAATACATTAAAACGATCTGGATTGTTGGTATCGTTGTAGCCATTGGCTTTAGTATTTTGTATATTGGATTGGGTTATCTTGGAAATCATTTCCCAATTCCAGCAGAAGTGATGGCTTCCGATGCCAATAAGGGTGTTTATGTCCTCTCAGAAGCAACCAAGGCTATCTTCGGCCCAGTTGCTCAAATTTTCCTTGCAGGTATGGTAACGGTGACTTGCTTTACCACAACAGCAGGTTTGATCGTATCGACAGGGGAATTCTTCCATAACACTTTCCCTAAAATTTCTTACAAGGTCTATGCAACTCTTTTTACCTTGATTGGATTCTCCATTGCCAATCTTGGTTTGAGTGCCATTATTGCCTATTCATTGCCTGTCTTGATGATCCTCTATCCAATCACGATTACTATTGTGTTGATTGTGATTGTAAATAAATTTACTCAACTATCAAAACCAGGGATGCAATTGACTATTTTCTTAGTTAGCTTGGTTGCGTTTGGAGACGTTCTGGCAAGTACCTTTAAACTTGCAGGTCTAGCAAACATCATTAAGCACTTGCCGTTTGCTGCCCAATCCCTCCCATGGTTACTACCAGCAGTCGTTGGTATTGTCCTTGCTCTGTTCTTGCCCAATAAACAAAGTGCAGAAGAAGAATAAGATTTACTAGAAACTCTAAAGTTCCCCGCTTTAGAGTTTTTTTATTTTGAAACTAGTACCTAAATAGTTTCTTTAAATACAAACCGTAGCAAAAATTTTTAATTTAAGGAATGGCATGTTATACTATTTCTAACATATCAATATACGGAGCATTTTATGAATCAAATCGTTTTCTCCTTCACTGTCTTTCTGGCAGGGATTCTCTCCTTTTTCTCTCCCTGTGTCTTTCCTTTGCTCCCGGTCTACATTGGCGTTTTGCTAGGAAGTGATCAGGAAAAATCCGTTCAGATTTTTGGGAAAAAGATACGCTGGCATGGCATCGTTAAGACCTTGTGTTTTATCGCAGGTATTTCTGTTATTTTCCTTATCATAGGTTTCGGAGCTGGCTTATTGGGGCAGGTTATGTATACCAACTGGTTCCGCTACGTTATGGGAGCGCTGATCATTATCCTTGGTCTTCATCAGATGGAAGTCTTTCATTTTCATTTCCTTGAGAAGCAAAAATCAGTAGATTTTGGAGCCAACAAACAGAAGAATGAGTTGTTTTCAGCCTTTCTTCTTGGTCTTGGCTTTAGTTTTGGTTGGACGCCTTGCATTGGCCCTGTATTAGGATCGGTTCTTGCATTAGCAGCATCCAATGGTCAAGATGCCGTCATGGGTGCTCTCTATCTCTTTATCTATACATTAGGGATGGCTATTCCATTTTTACTTTTGGCCTTAGCGTCTGGGATTGTTCTCCCATACTTTAATCGTCTAAAACCCCATCTCTTATTACTGAAGAAGATTGGTGGCTTGATCATCATCATTATGGGGATTTTGTTACTCTTGGGACAATTGAATAGCTTGTCTGCTATCTTTTCATAAATCAAATGGAGGTATTATACCTATGAAATTTATCAAATATACGTGTTTTTCAATCCTCTCAATCGCTTTACTGTCTGCTTGTTCGATGGAGCAATCAAGTGAGAGTGGTATGAACAATATGAGCAATCAAACCATGACCAACACAACCTCAAGTAAACATCCCTTAGTAGGAAAAGAAGCGAGTGACTTTGAGCTAAAGGATATGAAGGGGAACACGGTTAAACTTTCAGACTACAGAGGTAAAAAGGTTTACTTGAAATTCTGGGCGACTTGGTGTGGTCCTTGTCGCCAAAGCATGCCTGAACTCAATAAATTAGTTGAAGAAAAGGACCGGGACTTTGAAATTCTGACCATTATGGCACCAGGACTCCAAGGTGAAAAAACAGAGGAAGAATTCGTCAAATGGTTTGATCAACAAGATTACAAGTCAGTACCGGTCTTGTACAATCCAGACGGTTCTTCATTTGCAGATTATCAAGTTCGCTCTATTCCTACAGAAGTCTTTATAGATAGCCACGGAAAAATTGGACATGTCCAATTAGGGGCTATTTCAAACGAAGATGCTAAGAAGATTATCAAAGAGTTAAAATAAAAGAGGCTGGGACAAAAGTCCTAGCCTCTCAATTGTCTTTGGATTGTCGAGCAAGACGCAGTGGTTGAGTGGGCTCTACTACGCTGATTTCATCAGCTTTTACAGCCCTACTCAACTGTGCGGAGGTGGGACGACGAAATCGAATTCTAACGAATTACCGATTTCTGTCCCACTCTCTTTTTATTAGTTGCTTGCACCAGAAGTGGCATCGGCATCTCCGTGCCCTCCGTCACCATGTCCTCCAGCATCAGAAGCACCAGAAGTTGCATCTGCACTACCGTGTCCACCAGCAGGAGCAAATGGACCGCTTCCGCCAACTAGACGTTGTCCTGTTGTTTGTAGGTACCAGTCCAACCATGGTTTGAAGTTGAAGACGATCTCATTGATACCAGCGTATGAACCATCTTCATAGTACATAGCTTGGTAGTTGTGAGTGTTGATCACGCCTTCAGGAGATCCTGGAACAATAGTCCGAACATAGTCTTGGTTACCGTTACGAAGGGTACCAATCACCCATTCCACGTTTTTCATACGTGCTGGTGGTAGGGAGCCGTGAACGGTTGACATCCGGCTTCCTGATTGAGGTGGCACGCGTTTGGCAAACATGGTATCAGGATCTTGATGGGCATTATTGTAGTAGAGGAATTGGTTGTTATCATCGGCATAGGTCAATTCAAATGGCATAGCCTTTAAGAACATATCAATTTGGTTAACGGTTAGGATACCGTGGTCGAGTTTGACATAGGTATCGCCAGAAACGGCACCAGTGATTTCAGCTACCTTTTCTACCCAATCTGGATCGTCAGGATCGACTTCAGTAACAGTTGTAGCGATTGGATGATTACAATCCAAGTCTTCTGGTTCAATTGGTTTTGGTTTTTTCAATTTCGATACAACCTCAACGTATTTCATAAAATTATCCAAGCAGGTTTCAAGGAATTTGACGGTTCCCTCGTTGATGATATTGCCGTTTTCGTCAAAAGCTTCTTTCGCTTTTCCTAGAAGGAATTCATTCCCTGGAAGAGTGTAAGCATTGACGCCTGGAGCATCAAGGATCTTACGGAGGTGAACCTGTGCGCGTGAAGTCCCTTGATCATAGTAAGAAGCACCGACGATCATAACCGGTTTGTTTTCAAATGGATGCACCTCGAAAGATAGCCATTCAAGAACAGACTTGAGAGCAGCAGAGATCGTATGGTTGTGCTCTGGAGTGGCAATGATAACACCATCTGCACGAGTGATTTTGTTATATAAAAGACGCAATTGGAAACTTTCGTCCCATTTTTCATCTTGGTTAAACATTGGAACTTCGTCGATTTCAAGAACTACCAATTCAAATTTGATTTTAAATTGGCGGCGAATGAATTCCAAAAGTTTACGGTTATATGATTGATCGTAGTTCGATCCTACAAGTCCAACAAATTTCATTCTTTTCTGTCTCCTATCTTACAAGTTTTCCCAGTCAAATTCTTCAGCATCTTTTCGAAGCAATTCTTGGGCGTTGCGCAATTTGTCTGTGATTTTCACAAACACACGGAAATCATCAAAGATGGCATCTAATTTTTGAATGACATCTAAATCCACCAAGTCTCCATTTTGATCAAAGGCTTGCAATGAATGAGAGAGCAAGAATTCATCTGGCAAAACAGTCGCTTTAATTTCTGGAGCATTTAAGATTTGGCGAAGTTGGAGTTGGGCGCGTGAAGATCCCAACGTACCGTATGAAGCCCCAGTAATCATGACTGGTTTATTCAACAATGGGAAGACTCCGTATGAGAGCCAAGCGAGAGCACTCATCAAGACCGCTGGAATAGAGTGGTCGTATTCTGGAGTCCCAATAATGACTCCATCAGCCTCCTCAATTTTTGCAACAATATCCAAGACAGCTTCAGGCACTTGTTTGTCAGCTGGTTTGTTAAAGACAGGGATATCTTTAATTTCAACCAATTCGATCTCAGCCTTGTCAGCAAAATGTTTTTGCATGTATTGAAGCAGTTGACGGTTTGTAGAACGTTTGGAGTTTGTCCCCACAATCGCAATAAGTTTTATCATGGAAAATTCCTTTCTGATAGGAGAATTATAAATAAGATTGAAGCCCACTTGTATAGGCGATCTTGCCTGTTTGAGAAACCAACAAGGTATCTATACCAGGAAGTGATTCAACAGTGTTGAGGATAGAAGCAGGAGATTCCCCGAACAGGCGGGTAGTCCATATCTCCCCGTCTACGGATCGATCAGATATGATGGTGATACTGGCTAAGTCTGTCTCAACCGGATAGCCCGTCGCGCTATCAAAGATGTGGTGAAACGACTGGCCGTCAACTTCTAAATGACGCTCGTAGATGCCAGAGGTGACAATAGATTTATCCTTGACAGAGAGGACCAGTAGGTGCCGACCTCTTTTTTCGACTGGATTTTGAATGCCAATCCGCCAAGGCTGTTGTTTGATGGGATGTTGACCGACAGTGAGGATATTTCCTCCAAGATCGATCAAGGCATCTGTTACTCCCTGGCTCTTTAAAAAGGTCGCAATGCAGTCTGCACTATAGCCCTTAGCTAAGGCTCCTAAATCAATCTTCATTCCAGGACGTGTCAGAAAGACCGTATGGTTTTCTGGGTCGAGCTGGATTTGGTGAGGATCGATCAAGGTCAGAGCTTGATCGATTTCCCCTTGCTGGGGACGTCTAGCATCTGAAAATCCAATTCGCCAGGTCTGTACAAGAGGACCAATGGCGATGTTTAAATGGCTGTTCTGAGCTTGACTATGCAAGGTTCCTAATGCAATCAGTTCAAAAAGATCTGGATGCACTTGGACTGGAGAAATACCAGCTTGGTGATTGACCTCCATGAGTTCAGAACTTGCATCATTGGCACTGAAGCGATGTTCGTAGGAGCGAAGAAGTTCAAAGCAGCGGGCTAAGAGTTCATTCGCTTGTGGGTGACAGATCGAAACAGTGATGGTCGTTCCCATCAAATGTTCGGATCGACTACTTAGGTCCACTAAAAATCTATCCTTTCCTATTTTCACTTACCTACAGTATATCAAAAAGATATCGTTTTCACAATCCTTTCAAGCATATTGTTTGACATTTTTTGAAACATGTGAAGTGTGATTTTCTGGAAAATTGAAAAAAAGATCACAAATTCTGAGCAAAATAATTGTAACCGATATCATTTTTATGATATACTCAAGAAGTAAATTAAATTAAAGGTAGGATTTATTCTATGAGTAAAATCGTTGTTGTAGGGGCAAACCATGCCGGAACAGCTTGTATCAACACTATGTTAGATAATTTTGGAAATGAAAATGAAATTGTAGTTTTTGACCAAAACTCAAACATTTCATTCCTTGGGTGCGGGATGGCACTTTGGATCGGTGAGCAAATCGATGGTCCAGAAGGTCTCTTCTACTCTGACAAAGAAAAATTGGAAGCAAAAGGTGCAAAAGTCTACATGAACTCTCCTGTTCTTTCAATTGACTATGACAACAAAGTGGTAACTGCAGAAGTTGATGGAAAAGAACACAAAGAATCTTATGAAAAATTAATCTTTGCGACTGGATCAACACCAATCATTCCTCCAATTAAAGGAGTTGAAATTGTTCCTGGTAACCGTGAATTCAAAGCAACTCTTGAAAATCTTCAATTCGTTAAATTGTACCAAAACGCTGAAGAAGTGATCGAAAAATTGAAAGACAACAGCAAACACTTGAACCGTATCGCCGTAGTTGGTGGTGGTTACATCGGTGTAGAACTTGCTGAAGCTTTCGAACGTCTTGGTAAAGACGTTGTCTTGGTGGATATCGTCGACACTGTCTTGAACGGCTACTATGACAAAGACTTTACAGACATCATGGCGAAAAACTTGGAAGACCACAACATCCGTTTGGCTCTTGGACAAACTGTTCAAGCAGTTGAAGGAGATGGTAAGGTAGAACGTCTTGTAACCGATAAAGAAACCTTCGATGTAGACATGGTCATCTTGGCTGTTGGTTTCCGTCCAAATACAGCTCTTGCAGATGGTAAGATTGAACTCTTCCGCAACGGTGCCTTCCTTGTTGATAAGAAACAAGAAACTTCACTTCCAGGTGTCTACGCAGTTGGTGACTGTGCGACTATCTATGACAATGCACGTGGTGAAATGAGCTACATCGCACTTGCATCTAATGCGGTTCGTTCAGGTATTGTTGGTGCCTACAATGCGACTGGTCATGAATTGGAAGGAATCGGTGTTCAAGGTTCTAACGGTATCTCTATCTATGGCCTTCACATGGTTTCAACTGGTTTGACTCTTGAAAAAGCAAAAGCTGCCGGCTTCAATGCCACTGAAACAGGCTTCAATGACCTTCAAAAACCAGAATTTATCAAACACGATAACTATGAGGTTGGTATCAAGATTGTTTATGACAAAGACACTCGTCAAATCCTTGGAGCCCAAATGGTATCACGTGATAGCGCCATCTCAATGGCCATCCACATGTTCTCACTTGCAATTCAAGAACATGTGACAATTGATAAGTTAGCCTTGACTGACTTGTTCTTCTTGCCACACTTCAACAAACCATACAACTACATCACAATGGCAGCTTTAACTGCTGAATAATGAATAAAGAATAAACAAAGCTAGCGGTGCTAGTTTTGTTTTTTTGTCTTTCCAAGTATTCAGAGTCAGTGAAATAAGGTATAATGAATAGGATAAGAGTTTGAAGGAGTTAGGAAATGTCTGAAAAAGAAGAAGCCTTAAAAAATGAATTTCGTTTTGCCTCTAGTTCGATTGTGGCCCATATTGTCAGAGGTGTTCTGGTTGGGATCGTTGTGGGCTGTGTCGTCTCGAGTTTTCGCTTTTTAATCGAACATATTTTTCATTTTGTTCAAGGCGTCTACAAGGAGATGTCTGGTCAACCACTTTATTTGCTGGCGATGCTGTTGGGGTATGGGGTGATCGTACTGATTGCTGGTCGTCTCATAAGCACCAATCGGGATATCAAGGGATCGGGAATTCCGCAAGTCGAAGCAGAGCTCAAGGGTCTTTTGGCGGTGAGCTGGTGGGATACCTTGTGGAAGAAGTATATTTTAGGTGTCTTGGCCATCGGAAGTGGCTTGATGCTTGGTCGTGAAGGTCCTAGTATTCAATTAGGGGCTATGGGTGGAAAAGGAGTGGCCCATCATTTGAAGGTCAGCCCAGTTGAAGAGCGGTCTTTGATTGCAAGTGGAGCTGCTGCAGGCCTTGCAGCCGCCTTTAATGCACCTATAGCAGGACTTTTATTTGTCGTGGAAGAAGTCTACCATCATTTTTCTCGATTCTTTTGGATTTCGACCTTGGCCGCTAGTCTGACTGCTAATTTTATTTCACTCAATGTCTTTGGTCAAACACCCGTACTTCATATGCCGCAAAATATTCCGCCGCTCCATTTGTCTCAGTACTGGATTTACCTTTTTCTCGGAGTCTTTTTGGGGGCAGCGGGTTATGTCTATGAAGTAGTGGTGCTGAATATCGGTCGATTGTATTGTTTACTTGAAAAGATTTTCCATGTTCCTTCTCATTATTCTTCCTTATTTGCCTTTATCTTGATTCTTCCAATCGGCTATTTTCTTCCTCAAATTCTTGGTGGTGGGAACCAATTGGTCTTGGATTTAGCTCGAGTACCGTATCCAGTGCTGACCATCCTTCTCTATTTTGTGATCCGTTTCATCTGGAGTATGTTGAGCTATGGTAGTGGCCTGCCTGGAGGAATCTTCCTGCCCATACTAGCATTAGGATCTCTTTTAGGAGCCATCGTTGGAACCTTCCTCCAAAACATTGGCTTTATCTCTCAAAATCAGCTGCCTCTCTTCATTATTTTAGGCATGAGTGGGTATTTTGGGGCTATTTCAAAAGCGCCATTAACGGCTATGATCTTAGTGACAGAGATGGTCGGTGATATTCGCAGTTTAATGCCCCTAGGCATGGTGACCTTGCTAGCATATATGATCATGGATCTCTTCCATGGAGCGCCAGTCTATGAAGCCATGCTCGAGCAATTGTTGCCGGATAAGGCGCAAGAAGAAGGAGAGTTGACTTTAATTGAGATCCCTGTATCAGAAAAGATTGCTGGAAAGCAAGTCCATGAACTGCACCTCCCTCAAGATATCTTGATCACCACACAAATGCGAAGCGGTAAGAGTTATACAGTCAATGGTGCGACCCGCTTGTATCTAGGTGATAGCATCTTTGTAGTGGTTAAAGAATCCGAAATTGGACGGGTCAAGGATATTCTTTTGTAAAATACAATTTCTTAGAAAAGTTTCTCTATTATTAAATTTTCAGACAATTATTGAAAAATGAGAAAAATTCTGGTAAAATAAGACCAAGATTGAACGAGGAGTATCTTTTTATGAAAAAATATAGTCTACTCTTATTGAGTGTTGCTCTTTTAGCAGGGTGTGCAAATTCTACTAGCAAACATTCGAGCCAAAAGACGCAAACCAGCTCAACAGTGCAGTTGTCAAAGGCTGACCAGAAGACCTTGGACAATGCGACAGCTGAATACAAAGACTTTGTTGAAATGCAAATTGACCAATTGCTCAAGGATACAGAGGGATTCCGAGCTACCCTAAAAGACGGTAATTTGGAAGAAGCTAAAAAGCAATATCCCTTGATTCGTATGGCCTATGAACGTTCCGAACCGATTGCTGAAACCTTCGGGGAATCAGATGTCAAGATCGACTACCGCTTGGTGGATTATGTGGATGAAAATAAATCAGAAGATGGCTGGTCAGGTTTCCACCGGATTGAGCGTATCCTTTGGGAAAACAATACTACAGATGGAACAGACAAATACGCTGACCAACTGGTGAACGATATCAAGGAGTTGAAAGCTAAAATTGCTACAGTAGAAGTCACACCGGATATCATGTTGACCGGAGCTGTCGATTTGCTCAACGAAGTGGCAACGCAAAAGATTACGGGTGAAGAAGAAGTCTTCTCTCATACAGATCTTTACGACTTCCGTGCCAATATTGAAGGGGCTGAAAAGATCTTCTCTCTCTTTAAACCCTTGATTGAGAAAAAAGATGCTAAACTGGTTAAAACCTTGGAAGCAGAATTCAAGAATGTCAATGCTCTATTGGACAAACACATGACAGATGATTCAAACTATAAGTCTTACACAGATTTATCCAAGGAAGATACCAAGGAATTGGCAGAAGCTGTGACCAAACTTGGTGAACCGTTGTCTCAAATGGGTGTGATTTTAGATGGGAAATAAGAAAAATGGCTGACGAAAAATTTTTAGATAAAAAAATGGACCGTCGTGAATTTCTTAAAAAAGCAGGTATTGGAGGGGCTGGTCTAGCGCTAGGTCTCTCTGGTGCATCTGCTTTTTTCGCTAATCAAGACAGTTCCAGCAAAAAAGCTTATGATGGGGATGAAGATATCTCCTTTTATGGTAAGCACCAAGCAGGGATAACAACGGCCATGCAGAAGGCTTGCTACTTGGTTGTGTTAGATCTTCACACGACGGACAAAAAAGAAGTCATCCAGCTCTTTAAAGACTGGACCGATTATAGTAGTAAATTAGTCGAAGGTGAGTTGGTCAAAAAAGATGGGGCCAATGCCCTATTGCCACCAACGGATACAGGTGAAACAGTGGGACTCAACCCCTATCGCTTGAGCCTGACTTTTGGGGTTTCTGCTTCCTTTCTAAAGAAACTGGGCTTGGAGTCCAAACGTCCGAAACTTTTTCGTGATTTGCCTCCATTTCCAAAGGAGCAGTTGCAGGACAAATACACTGGTGGCGATATCGTCATTCAGGCCTGTGCAGATGATGAGCAGGTAGCCTTTCATGCGGTGCGAAATCTGATTCGTAAGGGTCGCAATACCATTACCATGAAGTGGAGCAAATCAGGATTTGCAGCTATTGGTGACCGAAAAGAAACGCCGCGCAACCTCTTTGGTTTCAAGGATGGAACAGCAAATGTCACGACAGAGAAGGACTTTGATAAGGTCGTCTGGACTGACAGCAAGGACTGGATGAAGGGTGGTTCCTATATGGCTCTTCGCCTAGTGCAAATGCACTTGGAAACTTGGGACCGAACCAATTTGCAGGAGCAGGAAAACACCTTTGGTCGCTACAAGGAGTCCGGTGCTCCCTTTGGTAAAACCAACGAATTTGATGAGGTAGATTTATCTAAACTACCTGTAGATTCACATGTTCGTTTGGCCAAAGAAGTGGATCGACCGATTTTACGGCGGTCTTATTCCTATTCGGATGGCATCAATGAACAGACTGGGCAATTTGATGCTGGCTTGATCTTTATCGCTTTTCAAAAGGATCCGAACAGCTTTGTCAAAATCCAAACCAACTTGGGTGCGGTGGATAAAATGAACGAGTACATCACCCATATCGGAAGTGGACTTTTTGCTTGCTTTGCAGGCGTTGAGAAAGGAGGGTATCTTGGTCAAGCACTCTTTGAATAAACTCTTGATCTTGTTCGGCCTTCTTGCCTTGTTCTGGACTCATCCAGTGGCTGCGGAGTCTTATAGCGATCTCTTTATCAAGATTACAGATGCAACAACAGCTGTACAAAATAAGGACCAGGATAAGGCCAAGGCATTAATCGCTGAGATTCAGGCTGCTTTTGAATCCAAAGACCACCATGATTCCAAGGCAGGGAAAAAAGTTAGCCAAGCCTTAGCTATAAAAGGGGAGGTAACTAAAGACGATCTCACCAAGATCTCATCAGCCTTGCTCGCTTTTGAAAAAGAGCAAAATCCGGTCGATTTAGAGGCGGAAAAAGACAAACTTGTGAGTCGCCTCGCTCCTTACTTTAAGAACCTACAAGAGGCCATTACGGCTAAGGATCTGGATAAAACCCGTCAAACCTATGCAGATCTCAATAACACATGGACGCGAAACGAAGCGGTGGTAAGAGATCACAGCACAGCCTACTATGGCAAAATCGAGACGGCCATTTCGCTCTTACGCAGTAGTATTGAAACAGAGCCTACCGATTTCACCAACATCCAGTCCTCTTATGATGACCTCAAAAATGGGATTGATGCTTTTGTAAAAGGAGAAGCCATTAGCAGTGCCAGTACGGATTTGACGCTGAACGATGGGATCAAGCTTTTGGAGAAGGCGCAAAGCCAATTCCAATCCGGCGACGATAAGTCTGCTGCAGCGACTATGAAGCAGTTCATCACGATCTGGCCAACCATCGAGGGAGATGTTAGCACGACCAATCCAAGTCTCTACACGCGCGTAGAGAGTGAATCCCCGGTTATAATGGTCAAGGGGAAAGAAAAGGCCTATCAAGAGAAATTACAAGCCTTGATCCGAGACTTGTCTGCGATCGATACGACAGCTTCTTACAACGCTTTTGATGCCATGTTGATTCTTCTGCGTGAAGGAGTAGAAGCCCTTCTGATTGTCATGGCGCTTGTGACGACCCTTAAGGCCGCTAAGATGAGGAAAGGTCTCAAATGGGTTTACGGTGGAGCTATCGCTGGTGTTCTTGCCAGTGCAGCAATCGCTCTTGTTTTGCAAGTAGCTTTTCCAGCCGTTACTTCGGGGTCTAACCGGGAAATCATTGAAGGTGGCGTTGGGATTTTCGCTGTGATCATGATGATCCTCATCGGAATTTGGCTCCACAGCAAGTCTTCAGTCAAACAGTGGAATGCCTTTATGGACCGTCAAATGAAGACAGTGACGGCTACAGGAAGCTTTGTCTCTATGTTTGCCCTCAGTTTCTTAGCAGTCTTTCGTGAAGGGGCTGAGACCATTCTCTTTTATGTCGGGATCATTCCGCGGATTACAACCGCGAATTTCTTACTGGGAATCGGGCTTGCCATAGCCGTTCTCATCTTCATTGCAGTGGCTATGACCAAGGCTAGTCAAGCTATCAAACCTCATCGAATCTTTTTCATTCTGACGTGGTTGATTTACGCCTTGGCCTTCAAGATGCTCGGTGTCAGCATTCACGCCCTGCAGTTGACCAATATCCTCCCTAGCCATTTGGTCAATGGACTTCCAACCATCGATTGGGCGGGCATCTATCCAAGCTGGGAAGTTCTTCTTCCTCAATGTATCTTTGTAGCCTTGATCGCACTCGTTACGGTGAGACAACATGGCAAAGAGTAGAGCAGATGAAATGACCATTGTTGAGCATTTGGTTGAATTTCGAAAACGATTGATCGCAGTGGTCTTGTGTTATATTATCGTCTTCATCCTAGCCTTTGTATTTGGTGGAGAACTCTATCAAGCCTTGACGGCTAGCCTCCATCAAAAACTGCTGGTACTGGGACCGAATGATATCCTCTGGATCTATGTATCGCTGGCAAATCTCACAGCTTTTAGCCTGACCTTGCCCTTTATTGTCTACCAGATTTGGCAATTTGTAAGACCGGCTTTGAAGGAGAAGGAGGCGCGTGCAGTCTTTGCCTACATCCCAGCTAGCTTTATCTGCTTTGTGCTGGGACTTGCATTTGGTTATTTCTTTGTCAGCCCAGCTATTTTAGAGGTCCTGATGCGCTTGGGAGAAGGGCTGTTTGATACCCAATTGACGGCACAAAATTATCTAACCTTCTTATGGCACACCACCTTGCCTTTAGGGGTCTTGTTTGAGTTACCAGTTTTGGTCGCTTTTCTGACCTCGATCGGGCTCTTGACACCACAGTTTTTAATAACCTACCGACGTTACGCTTACTTTGTCCTGCTGGTCTTAGCCGTCGTGCTAACCCCTGCAGACTTTATCAGTGACTTGGCCATGACACTCCCTTTGATCCTCTTATTTGAAGTCAGTGTCGCCTTCAGTAAAGTCATCTATTCAAGAAAAAGGAGAAACTAATGGGAATTTTACGTGATATTGGAGCACCAGGTTTGATCATCATCATCCTGGGCGCCCTCTTGATTTTTGGACCAAAACGCCTGCCTGAGTTGGGCCAGTCCATCGGCAAAATGTTTGCTGAATTTAAGACAGCTGTCAATAAAGGCAGTGAAGAAGCAGATCAAGACGCCAAAGAAGCTAAAGAAGAAAAAGAATAATCAGACAATTTTCAAAATTCTATTGAGTTCGATTGCATAAAAAGGTATAATAAGACAAGTACTTGCAATCGACGAAGGAGGAAACCATGATTATTACGATTTTGTCACTCATTTTCTATTTTAGCTATATCGGATTCTTATGCTGGTTGGTCGTAAAAATTGTCGAAAAATTGTTCAATTTCTTGTTGAACCGTTAATGAAGAAACAATCCATTTCACCTACGAGTGAGTGGATTTTTTTGTATCTCGTTCATTCAGTATAGAATCAAATAGTAAGAGACCCTGTGGTCTCTTTTTGCTTATCCAATTTCCCTAGCTAGTGACTAACTTGAACTTCAAACTGTATTTCGGTATGATAGTAGGGAATAGATTTACGGTTTATTTGCGAGGATCTGACTGAGTAATATGCGAAGGCTGTAGATAAGAAGGAGAAGGAATGAAGTACACCTATAAATCGCTTCTTTGTTTGGGAGATTATAAAGAAGATACCTTTTATATCGATTTATCTACTGGCGAATTGAAAAAGTCAGTTGCTCATAAGGCATCTACATCCAAAATATTTTTGTCATCTATCATTGGTTACCATGTTCTAGGATTTGGTCTATTTAAAAGCATTGAATCCAACGAGGTCTTAAGTAATTATCTCTTGTTTGCGTCCTTTGTTCTTTCGATCATTGCTGCGATTGTGTTTAATAAACGACTATATAAGAATATAGAGTTTGAAAAGGTTGAATTGACAAAAGATGAGTACGCAGGATTTCAGCAGCAAGTAAAAAAACATAACAAAACCATCGTTTTACTCACCATTTTATTTATTGTTATATTTTCTGTCTCAATGTTTCTATATCTTTCAACTCCTAGTATCTTCTTGTTACTAGTGATGGACTATGTAATTTTTTCTTCTTATCTATTTTATACGAATGGATTTTTTACAAAAAGGTTTCATTTTGAAAAATATATCAATACGGATTACATGAAGTAGCAAGGATGGCTTTTGTTTGAAAAACTAATCAAATAGGGGAGAAGATGAAGAAGATTATTGAAAATAAACATCTTTGTAATATTTTATTCAGAGCATTGGTCTTTCATGGTAATGTACTCTATCATTAAAGAATATTCATCTAATCGAAAGGTTGTTTTCATGGTTCGTAAACAAAAAATTAAAGGTCGTGTCTACAATATCTCCTTAAATGACCAGACGTTTCAAAAAGGATGGTATTTGATTGTGACAGACCAACCTCAAGAATACTTAGTGCAAAGAAATTGGAGTCTGTCTACTAAGAAATCCTTTGCCATTTATCAAACAAACTATTCATTTATCAAACATACACATAACCAAAACGTGAGAAGTAGGAAAGGTCTATCATACCTTGGAGCAACTATTGTGATAGCTGCACTTATTCGTTTACTTACTCCGTATCAATTTTGGCTAGGACCTACTATTAAAGCGACAAACTATTTTCAAGGTATGGTACATTTACTATCTTTGGCTCTTGCGGTGACCTTCTCATTTATGCTTGTTGCTGTGTTTAGAAAAATGAAATTAAAAGCCTTTCTTAAAGGAAAAAAGGCGGATTTAAAGTATATTGGTAGAGTTAAAACACTGAATCCATTAAAACTAACGAAAGAAGGAGTGGATTTTTGGTAATGAAGAAACGAATTTTTCAAAAAGGCTTGGGTTATGGATTGTTATTCCTTGTCTTCATTTTTCCAATATTCTTATTTGCTTATTTTGTCCAATTGAGGCTATTCTTAATTGTACCGATTGTGCTTTATCTGGTTCTATTTTTCAATGGTGTTCTCGTGAGTGATCATGATCGGATGATCGAATTTGAAATTTCAAGCGAAATAAGAAAACAAGATGAATAGAAGATAAAGGTAGTTAATATGCCAGTTTATGGAGGGATAGTATGCGTAAAGAATTTCTCGTTTATCAAAACAAAGTATATTCTAATTTTGTGAATTATATAAATGGATAT
>CABSRC010000008.1 GCA_902480035.1 uncultured Streptococcus sp.
TAAATGATATCGAAGGTGCTGGTACTCTTCCTATGGAAGCGAACCAATATACGGTTGAACAGTTATTGACTGCCCTTTTAGTTGGAAATTCTAGCACTGCTGCCTTGGCCTTAGCTGAGAAAGTGGGGGGCTCTGAGAAAAGCTTCGTTGAAAAAATGAAGAAAAAACTTGCTGAATGGGGCATTCAATCTCCTCATTTAATCAATGCTACCGGATTAAATACTCAAACCATCAGCGGAGATCCTGACGGGAAAGAAGACGAAAATCAATTGAGTGCTTATGACATTGCTGTTATTGCCAAGCACTTACTTCAGGATTTTCCTGAAGTGACCAAATATACTTCAAAACCCACTGCTCTTTTTTCAAACACGCAGATTGAAAACCCCAACCTGATGCTAGAAGGCATGCCGAATTACCGTTCTGGAGTTGATGGCCTACGGGTCAGCAACTCTACCAAAGGTGGCATCACCTTTGCTGCATCGACGACGCAAAATGGCATCCATATGATTACCGTTGTCCTAGGAGTGGAGGCAGTTGACGGTGATCCATATGCACGCTTTGTGGCTACTTCTTCTCTGATGAACTACGTGGTACGAACCTTTGTTTCTTCCATTGTCGTCAAAGAAGGAGATCCCTACGGAAAAAGTAAGGCAACTGTCATGGATGGGAAGTCAGAGACTGTTTTAGCTGTTGCAAAAAAAGACTTCTATATCGTTGAAAAGCAAGGCAGTCAAGCAGAACCAAAAATTCAATTCAAGAGTGACCAAGAATCATTCCGAGCACCTGTCAAATCAGGCACAAATCTTGGAAAATTACACTACACTGATCCAGATAAAATCGGACGTGGCTACTTAGAAGATCAAGAGCCAACGGTCGATATGGTATCGGGAAGAACCATTGAGAAAAGCTTTTTCTTAAAGGTTTGGTGGAATGAATTTGTTCGTTATGTCAACGAAAAGCTATAAGCAAAAAAATCACAATGGAGTCAAATCCATTGTGATTTTATTTTGCTATTAAAACGAATTATCCTACAGATCCTTCCATTTCGTAGCTAATGAGTCGGTTTAACTCAACGGCGTATTCCATTGGAAGTTCTTTTGTAAAGGGCTCCACAAATCCCATGACAATCATTTCTGTCGCTTCTGATTCAGACAAACCACGACTCATCAAATAATACAGTTGTTCTTCTGAGATTTTTGAAACCTTGGCTTCGTGCTCCAAAGCAACTTGTGAGTTGTGGATTTCATTAAATGGAATCGTATCTGATGCAGATAAATCATCCATGATAATGGTGTCACACTCGATGTGAGAAACTGATTTCTTGGAATTTTTGTTAAAGGTAACTTGTCCACGGTAGTCTACCTTTCCGCCACCTTTCGCGATGGATTTAGATACGATAGACGAGCTAGTGTGAGGTGCATTGTGGATCATCTTGGCACCTGTATCTTGGTGTTGACCTGCATTCGCAAAGGCAATGGACAACATGGTCCCGCGCGCTCCTTCTCCATCTAGATAAACAGATGGGTACTTCATGGTTGTCTTCGCACCTAGGTTTCCATCGATCCACTCAACTGTAGCATCTTTTTGGGCTTTGGCCCGCTTGGTGACCAAGTTATAGACATTGTCAGACCAGTTTTGGATAGTCGTGTAGCGCATATAAGCACCATCCAAGGCAAAGATCTCAACAATCGCTGCATGGAGGCTATTGCTTGAGTAGGTCGGCGCTGTACAGCCTTCTACATAGTGGACACTTGCTCCCTCATCCACAATAATCAAAGTGCGCTCAAACTGACCTGTATTTTCATTGTTGATACGGAAGTAAGTTTGAAGTGGGACGTCTACTTTTACACCTTTTGGTACATAAATGAAGGTTCCACCAGACCAGACTGCTGAGTTGAGGGCAGCCAATTTGTTGTCCGTTGGTGGTACTAACTTCGCAAAATACTGTTTGAAAAGGTCTGGATATTCTTTTAGGGCAGAATCCGTATCGGTAAAGATAATCCCCAACTTTTCAAACTCTTCTTTCATATTGTGGTAAACCACTTCTGATTCATACTGGGCAGAAGCCCCCGCTAAGTAAGCACGTTCCGCTTCAGGAATCCCGATACGCTCAAAGGTTTCCTTGATTTTCTCTGGAACTTCGTCCCATGAACGGGCAGGTTTATCCGAAGGTTTTTGATAATAGATCAAATCATCAAAGTCAATTTCTGATAGATCGGCTCCCCAGGTTTGCATGGGCATCTTTTTGAAGGTTTCAAAAGATTTCAAACGGAATTCGAGCATCCATTCTGGTTCATTTTTTGCTGCAGACAATTCACGAATAACCGCTTCATTCAATCCCTTCCCGGTAGAGAGAATGGGTTGAACGTCATCGTGAAATCCAAATTTATATTCACCGAGATCAATTGGTTTCGGTTCGACTCTTTCTTCAGCCATAATTTCCTTTCTTTCTCTGTTTCTTCTTTTAATTATTTGCTACGTTCGATCGCTTTTTTGAGAGCATTCCAGGAGAGGGTTGCACATTTAATCCGTTGTGGGAATTTTGAGACTCCAGATAAGAAGGCTGCATCTCCCAACTCCTCTTGGCGAGGATCTGATTGGCCTTGGACCATTTCTGAAAAGACCTGTGCCAATTCTTCGACTTCCTCTTTTGTTTTTCCCATTACAGCATCCGTCATCATACTAGCTGAAGCCGTTGAGATCGTACAACCTGAATTCACAAAGGCAATATCTTCCACCCTGTCATTCTCATCAAATTTCACACTTAACTGGATCACATCTCCACAAGTTGGATTGTTGAGTTGGATCTGATCAACATCTTCAATCTGCCCTTGGTGATGGGGGTGTTTTGAATGGTCAGCTACGACCGCCATGTACAGCGAATCTAATTTAGAAAGTGCCATTGAAAAACTCCTTTGCTTTGATCAATGCCTCAATTAATTTATCACAGTCCGCTTTGGTGTTGTAGATATAAAAACTTGCTCTCGTTGTCGCTGGGACTTGTAGGTATTGAAGGAGCGGTTGTGCACAGTGGTGACCTGCACGAACAGCAATCCCTTCATAATCTAGTGCTGTTGCTAAGTCGTGCGGATGGAGATCTCCTAGATTAAAGGAAATGACGCCAGAACGTTGGGCTAAGTCTTGGGAACCATAGATGGTCAAGCCTTCGATAGCCTGTAATTTTGGAAACACATAGGCAATCAGTTCTTGCTCATGCGCTTCTACCTGGTCCATACCCAGCTCTTCTAAGTAATCGATTGCTGCACCAAGACCAATTGCGCCCGCCATATTAGGTGTTCCAGCTTCAAATTTCCAAGGCAATTCCTTCCAAGATGCAGATTGTTCGTAAACAAAGTCAATCATCTCGCCCCCAAACTCGATCGGAGACATTTGCTCTAAGATTTCTTCCTTCCCATAGAGGACACCAATCCCTGTTGGTGCAGCCATCTTGTGGCCAGAAAAAGCAAAGAAATCCGCATCTAAGTCTTGTACATCAATGGCCATATGAGGGGTTGATTGAGCCCCATCTACGACCATGATCGCTCCAACTTCATGAGCTAATCGAGCAATTTCCTTGATCGGATTGACCACCCCTAAGACATTCGAAGCATGGGTGATGGAGACAAATTTTGTCTTCTCACTAAGCTTGCTCTTTAAGTCCTGCATATCCAGTAAGCCATCTTTTAGATAGACATAGACCAGTTTTGCTCCCGTCTTCTTGCAGGCTTGCTGCCAAGGAATGATATTGGAGTGATGTTCCATGATGGAAATCAGGACCTCATCCCCTTCCTTTAGGACTTCTTCTGCGTAGCGGGCTACCCAGTTGAGTCCGGTCGTTGTCCCTCTTGTAAAGAGCACTTCCTTGGTTGATGAAGCATTGATAAATTTTCTGACTTTCTCACGCGCTGCCTCATAGGCTGCTGTCGCTCGTTCAGCCAAAGTATGGACTCCACGATGAACATTGGCGTTATCTTGCAAATAATAGTGATTAACTGCTTCAAGAACACGTTTAGGTTTTTGCGTCGTCGCTGCATTATCTAGATAAACCAAAGGCTCATCGTGAACTAGTTGATCGAGAATGGGAAAATCTTGAGCAATCGTATTTTTATCTAGCATTGTTTCTCCTTAGCGTTGAGATAACTTTTCTTCGATGGTAGCAATCATTTCATCACGCACTTCTTTAACTGGGATTTCAACAATAACAGATCCCAAGAAACCACGCACCACTAAGCGTTCTGCCGTGTGTTGATCCAGACCACGACTCATGAGGTAATACATATCTTCTGGATCCACTTGACCGATCGATGCAGCATGGCCTGCTGTAACGTCATTTTCATCAATCAAGAGGATTGGGTTGGCATCTGAACGCGCTTGGTCCGATAACATCAAAACACGGCTTTCTTGCTGAGCATCAGCTCCTTTAGCCCCCTTGATAATATGACCAATTCCGTTGAAGGTCAAGGTTCCTTTTTCAAGAATAACACCGTGTTGCAAGATATTTCCGATTGAGTTACAACCAAAGTTGGTCACGCGCGTATCAATCCCTTGCACCTGACGACCACTTGATAAGGCAACGACCTTCAAATCAGCATGACTTCCATTTCCAACCAAGTCACTGTCAAAGTCTGCAACAACATTGCCTTCATTCATAACACCGATAGCCCAATCAATGCTGGCATCCTGACCTAGTTTTCCACGTCGACTGATGTAGGCTGTGACATTTTCACCCAGACGGTCAATCGCCGCAAATTTCACTTGGGCACCTGAGCGGGCAATCACCTCAACCGTCACATTAGCAGTTGCTGTTGCTGAGCCATCACCTTTTGATTCTAGGCGTTCCAAATAGCTAAACTTGCTGTTTTTGCCTGCAATAATCAAAATGTGTTTATTAAAAGGTACATCACTATCACTATCCTGGTAGAAAATGCCTTCGATTGGTTCTGAAATTTCGACGTTATCTGGAATATAGAGGACAGCCCCACTATTAAAATAAGCTGTGTGGTATGCTGCTAGTTTATCATCATCGTATTTAACCGAAGACATAAAGTAGTCTTCTACCACCTGCGGAATTTCTTCTAGGGCAGAATGGAAATCTGTAAAAAGGACTCCTTGGTCTGCCAAGGCTTGTGGCACCTGTTCAAAAACAGTCTGAGTTCCAACTTGGACCAATTTTAAGTTTGAATCGAGGGCTGTAAAATCGGGAACATTGGCAGAAGCCTCACTTTCTGTGATCGTCCCATCCCCAAGGTTCCAGCGGTGAAATTTGACGCGTTCAATGGCTGGCAATTCCAACTGATCGATCTTGTCAAAAGCTTTTTTTCGTAAATCTTGCAGCCAGCTTGGCTCAGCATGCAGTTCCGAAAAGAGGGTAATATTTTCAATACTCATTTTTTTCTCCTAATAAAGATACTATCTGTTTGATTTTATGACAACATTAGATCACTTGTCATCAGGTTATAGTTCTTCTTTATAGTCGTAACCGAGTTCTTCTGCGAGTTGGGCATAGCCTTCACGTTCCAAGCGTGCAGCCAATTCTGGTCCACCTGAAAGCACAACACGACCTTCCATCATCACATGAACGACGTCAGGAGTAATATAGTTCAACAAACGTTGGTAGTGGGTGATGATCATCGCTCCAAAACCTTCACCCCGCATCGCATTAACCCCTTTAGATACGACCTTAAGAGCATCGATATCCAAACCAGAGTCAATTTCATCCAAAAGGGCAAATGTTGGTTCCAACATCAATAATTGAAGGATTTCATTGCGTTTTTTCTCACCACCTGAGAACCCTTCGTTCAAATAGCGTTCTGCCATTTCTTCTTTCATGTTGAGCAATTCCATCTTTTCATCCAATTTTTTGATGAAATCACGAATAGAGATCTTCTCGTCCTCTTCTTTACCAGCATTCATGGCTGCACGTAAAAATTCTGCATTGGTAATCCCTGGGATTTCTGAAGGGTATTGCATGGCAAGGAACAAGCCCATCCGTGCACGTTCGTCTACTTCCAATTCTAAGATGTTGACACCATCAAACAGAATCTCCCCTTTGGTTACTTCATAATTTGGGTTTCCCATAATGGCAGCTGACAGAGTAGATTTCCCTGTTCCGTTTGGTCCCATGATGGCTGCGATCTCACCAGTTTTTAGGGTCAGGTTTACACCTTTTAAAATTTCTTTGCCTTCAATTTCAACGTGAAGGTCTTTAATTTCTAATGTCGACATTGCATTCCCTTTCTTTTTACTTTGAAGTCTGGAAGATTTCTCAAAGCAAATATTCCTTCATCACAAAGTATTTTTTTACCTTTCAAGTATATCAAAAAAAAGCCTAAATGGCTTTTCTTTTGATTAGAACTATTCTTATTTAGTTTTTTCTTTTCGTTTTTGACGAACTTCCTCCCGATAGGAAGAATTCCCTATATAGCGCAGAACATTTAACAAAGGACTATGATGTGGCCCCAGAACCCCAATCAATTCTGCTAACAACTCTACTCCAAACAAGAGCCCGATCACAAGTAGGACACCCCCAATGCGACTCGAGATGTTGAGCAAGAGAGAAATCAAGGAGAAAATCATCGAAATTCCATAGATCACCAATACAGTTCCCCGATGTGTCAAGCCCAGAGAAAGAAGTCGGTGGTGCAAGTGATTGCGATCCGGTTTATAAAATTTTTGACCAGAAAGAGTCCGACGGATAATCGCCAAAAAGGTATCTGTAATCGGCACTCCAAGGATAATCATAGGGGTGACTACTGCAACTGCTGTTGCATTTTTCAAACCCTGCAGGGACAAGACAGAAATCATAAAACCGATAAACAAGGCACCGGTATCTCCCAAATAGAGAATGGCTGGATGGTAATTAAAAGGAAAGAATCCAGCAATGGACGCAACCAAGACAAAAATAGTCATGGTCAGAAAGAGATTGGGTACTGGTAGAAAGAAATAGGACACAATCCCCATTGTCACTAGAGAAATAATAGAGACCCCACTCACCAAGCCATCCAATCCATCAATCAGATTGACTGCATTGGTAATGGCAACAATCCAAATCACTGTCAAAAGATAAGAAAGCCACGGTTCAAAATGAAGTAAGGGACCACCAAATGGAATCTTGAAATCATTCAGACGAAAATCTGTCAAAAACCAGACTAGACTCGCTGCAAGCAGGATACCGATCATCTTTTTCTTGGCTGACAACTCTTTTACATCATCAATCAAGCCTGTGAGAGCAATAATCCATCCCGCTCCTACGACCGGCAAGGTATAGGATAGGTAACTTTTGATTGGGGCAGTGGTGGATGTCAGCATAGGAATAAAGACGAGAGTCGCAATTGAAAAAGCGATCACAATAGACAGTCCACCCGCGCTTGGCATGGGCTTGGTATTGATCCGACGCGCATTCGGATAATCCACTGCATCAATCTTAAAGGAGAATAAGCGAACCAAGGGCGTCAATACCAAGGCAATCATAAAAGTCCCAATCAGCACCAGAACAAATTGCAAGGAAAAGGACATCATAAGCTAGCAACTTTCTTCAAATTCTCAATCGCACCAGACACCATCAGTAAGTGGCCGTGTTCCTGCAGAACGGCTCGTGTCACTTCTGAATCATCTGCATACTCCCGAATGATGGCCAGTAACCAGGTCGGATATTGAGTTGGTTGATTCTCTGTATCGATCAAGACGGTTAAATAATAATCAGACCCCATTTTGTATAATTCAGAAGTATCCACTGGAAAGCTGACCGTTTTTGAAAAGGCAACTGCTTGTTGGATATTTGAAAAACGCAAAATGTAATAAATATACTGACTTACTGGAGCTTCAGATGTAGGATCTTGTTCTTGATTGTCACGTAACTCTTCTTGTTCCAAATGGTGAATGGCTTCTGCATCCCCTTTTGTCTTATCAGAGATTGTTTTTTCTAGGGTTTTGATAAATTCATCTGGCGTCATGCGCGACAACTCTTCCATATCAGGAAGATCTGACAAATCCTCAAAATCCAATTGTTGGTCAATTTTTGATTTGGTAACAAAAACATCCAATTTATCTGGTTTTGGCGTCACACGAAAACTCAGCATCCCGCTATCCAGGAAGCTTTCTGGCATTTCGAGTTCATCCAAAATGGCGTAGAAAAATTCTTCTGTTTTTTCTTGTGGGACAAGGAAGTCAGCAATTTCCATCCCACGTTCTTCTAAGTCTTCTAGTTGGATCGTGATCTTAATTGTTGAATCACTAATTTGCTTCATCTTCATAGCATAACCTCATACTTCTAGTCTTACTATTATACTAAAAAATTGAATAGAATTCAAAAAAAGGGTGCATAGAAAAGAGGTCGGGACAAAAGTCTCCAACCTCAGAAAATAATTTGATCAAGTTCAACCGTTCTCTTAGAAAATAACACGGAAGAGTCCATACAATAACAAGATGGAACCAAGAACGATCCGGTATTTCCCAAAGACGGTGAAATCATGATTTTTCACATAATCTGTCAAGAAGCGGATGGCGTACATGCTGACCACAAAGGCCACTCCCATCGCTACCAGTAGAATAAAGAGTTGTCCCAGTGCAAGCGAATGTCCGCCAAGAGCGAATTTCCCAACCTTTAAGAGGCTAGCCCCAAACATAGCTGGAATCCCCAAATAAAAGGTAAATTCTGTCACCACTGGACGGCTAACACCATTGATCAAGCCACCTACAATCGTAGCACCTGAACGGCTTGTTCCTGGAAATAGCGATAAGACTTGGAAGAGTCCGATATAAAGAGCTGTTCGATAAGGAAGCTTATGCAATTCCGTTACTGCTGGCTCAACTTGTTCCCGTCTTTCCAGATAGATAAAGGCAATCCCGTAGGTGATTAACATAATCGCAACGGAAATCGAATTGTGGAAATGCGCCTCAAACCAATCATCCAATTTAAAAACAAAGACAAGAGGGAGGGTTGCAACCGCAACTTTTGCCCATAATTGCCAGGTCCGACGTACTTCTAGTGGAGATTTACCAGGTTTGAAGGGGTATAATTTATCAAAATAAATTACCACAACCGCTAGGATCGCACCCAATTGGATCACAACATTGAACATCTCCATAAAGGCTGGATCTTGGTTTTTAAACTGCACAAAATCCTGTAGTAGAATCAAGTGACCTGTACTTGAGATCGGTAGCCATTCTGTAATCCCCTCGACAATCCCAAAAAGGATCGCCTTGATTAATTCGATCAGAAACATCTTTTTCTCCTAAACTTACATTTGCTCTATTATATCATAAATCTATGGACTGGACCAGGCCTTCCAAACTAGAAGGGAAAGAGAGACTAAGACCATTCTTAGTACTGCTTAGAAGGCACCAAAGCCTCCTCCGCCTCCTCCGCCAGAGAAGCCTCCTCCACTACCAGAAGAAACTGTGAAATGACTAGCTGTCGATGCTGTCGATCCATAAGTAGACATGGCATGACTTGAGTGGGTCACATCATGATAGAATGGGGTGTAAACGAAGGCGTTTAAGGCTTGATTTTCTAACTGAATATTCCGAAGTTTCATGACCTTTGTGACCTGATCGGCTACACCATACAAGGCCGCATAGACCAATAAGCGGTTCCATAGGACTAGAGACTGCAACTCTGCATCGTTGAGGTGAGCAATCTCTTTTAACATCCGACCAAAACTATCCCAGTAATAGCGTTGCTCAGCACCCGCAACATTGACAACCCCATCTCGTAGGCAGGCCTTAAAGACGCCATTGAAGCGTGCTGGCAAAAACCAAAGCGTCAAAATTGCAATTAAACAAGGAACAGAGAACCACCCCAGAACAAAGATGGCAAAGATTTCTGCTCCAAGGGCGATAAACCAAGCAGCCCAACCAAAGAAGAGACTTCGTCTAGCTTGCGCTTCTTCATTTGCCTCTAAAGGGCGATAGTAGCTTGGCAAATGGAGATCTTCCACCTTGCGATGAACATCTCTGGCTACCTGGTTGACAGCAGCATCAAAGCGACCCTGAGCCCTACTTCCTAGCGAACGAATAGCATCTTGATCTGCTTTTTTGGCATGTTTGTATACGTCATCACTAAATTCATAATTCTTAAAGATATCTTTAACGGTACAGGAAACCTGATCCCCAAAAGCCATATTCATAAAAGAGCGTTCAAAATCATCCACATGTCCATGAGACTTCCTGGTCAAAACGACTTCATTTCCTTGTTGCTCGTAGACAATCACTCCACGATCCATCAAATCCAGCAAAGTGGCTTGAAGCATTTTTTCAAATGTAAATACCGGAGGAGTCGCCTTCTCTTTATTGGTAGGAGAAGCCTCATCTAGTTCAGCTGAATAAACAACCGAACTCATAATCAGAGGTGCAATGTCCTGTGGAATCTCATAAAGACGAGTATCGGTCGGATAGGTAACACCAGGCCAAATCATTTTTTTGAACCGATTGCGACCCAAGAGAGAAAGAAGCCAGAGTGCAATAATTAAGGCTGGCAAGATCCATTTCCAAAACATGCGTGTCCAGTATTTTTCTTGTTCAATTTTGGCTTGGTTCTTATGAAATTCATCCAATTTGGTCAATCCTGTATTTCGACCAGAATCATACAAAGTAGATAAGTCTGACTTCAACCAGTATCCATACAACTCCACCGCTTTTCCCTTGCCTAAGTTATAGAAAGTAGCAGAATAGATTCCATCTTCTTTTTTTACAGTCACATCTGGTCCCATAAAGGCTGTATGGATATACAGTTCCGATTGGGCATTGGCTGGTGCGAACTTAGGAATGACACGAAATTGAACTTCATCCACCTTCTGATCACCATCAGTAATTGGTTTCCAGTTTAACTGCAAGATATCCTTGTGTGAATAAAGAAGATTTTTTAATTTCCATGTGACTTTAATTTTGACTGTATCTGTCGCCACACCACTGTTATAAATTTTCACTCGGTAGCCATCACCTAGATTCGTAATCTCGGGTTCTCTTTGAAGATCACGGCCTTCCACCTCAACCTTTGGCGGCATCTCAATTGCAAAGCCTTGTGGCATATTCCCCGCCGTTCCTAGACTAACATACTGCCCTCTGTAAGAATCTTTGAAATAATAGACTAACTCCTCCTCATAGGTGGCGTCGTCCCAGTTGTCCAAGGTCAAGGTTCCACCATAGTACAATACATCATAAGAGGGGCTAGATGCATGGACGTTCTGACTGACAAAAAGGCAGGCCAGAAAGGCGAAAAAAACATACAAATACTTTTTCATTTGATCACGCTCCTTTGTATTATTATAGCATTTTTTAAATAAAAAGAGGAGCATGCTTGAAATGCAACCTATTTTACCGTACAATAGGAAGAGTTAAAATAAGGAAGAGGAGAAAAAATGAAAAAAACAATCATTGGAGTCTTTGTCGGAATAGTAACTGTTTTGTTAATTTTTCTGGCGATCACTCACTCTGTAAAAGAAGAAGGTTATCTGCGCATTGGTATGGAGGCTGCCTATGCACCTTTTAACTGGACTCAAAAAGACGATTCAAATGGGGCTGTTAAGATTGATGGTACCAACCAATATGCCAATGGATATGATGTTCAAATCGCCAAAAAGGTAGCAGAGAAACTTGGAAAAAAACCACTTATTGTTAAAACATCTTGGAATGGACTAATCCCAGCTCTGTCATCTGGAAAAATTGACATGATTATTGCAGGGATGAGTCCTACCGCAGAACGAAAAAAAGAAATAGCTTTCTCTAACAGCTACTATACCAGTGAGCCAGTTATGCTCGTTCGCAAAGATGGAAAATATGCAAATGCTACTACCTTAGATGACTTTAAAGATGCAAAGGTCACCTCTCAACAAGGTGTCTACCTATATAATCTTATTTCACAACTAAAAGGTTCTAAGAAAGTAACTGCTATGGGAGACTTTGCCCAAATGCGCCAAGCTTTAGAATCTGGTGTCATCGATGCCTATGTCTCAGAACGTCCAGAAGCATTGACAGCTGAATCTGCCAATTCAAATTTTAAAATGATTCAATTTAAAAATGGTTTTAAAGTTGGGAAAGAAGATGCTACGATCGCTATCGGGATGAAGAAAGGCGATAGCCGGATTGACCAAATCAATGCTGCTTTAGCAAACATTTCTACTAAAGAGCAAGTCAAACTAATGGATGACATGGTGACAAAGCAACCTGTTTCAACCGATACTACTGAGAGTAAAGAATCGTTCTTTGATCAAGTTGTGAACATCTTAAAAGAAAGTAGCCCACAGTTCTTACGCGGAACCGGAATGACCCTTTTGATTTCCATAACTGGGACAATTGCTGGATTAATCATCGGGTTGTTGATTGGCGTTTACCGGACAGCTCCAAAAGCAAAAAATAAAGTCCTTGCTGGATGCCAAACCGCCTTTGGTTGGTTCTTGAATGTCTATATTGAAATCTTCCGTGGGACACCTATGATTGTACAATCTATGGTTATTTACTACGGAACAGCTCAAGCCTTTGGGATTTCAATTGATCGGACCCTCGCTGCCATTGTCATCGTATCTATCAATACGGGTGCCTACATGAGTGAAATTGTTCGTGGTGGGATCTATGCCGTTGATAAGGGACAATTTGAAGCAGCTACAGCCCTGGGAATGACCCATGGACAAACCATGCGCAAGGTCGTACTTCCACAAGTTATTCGCAATATCTTGCCAGCAACAGGGAATGAATTCGTCATTAACATTAAAGACACCTCTGTCTTGAACGTTATCTCTGTAGTTGAACTTTACTTCACAGGAAATACGGTTGCAACACAGAATTTCAAATACTTCCCAACCTTTACGATCATCGCTGTGATTTACTTCGTTCTCACCTTTACCATCACACGAATTCTTCGCTACATCGAACGTCGCTTAGATTCTGATACTTATACTACAGGTGCCAATCAAATGCAAGTCAATGAGGTGAAATAATGGCAGAAAAAATTCTTGAAATCCAACATTTAAAAAAATCTTATGGTCAAAATGAGGTTTTGAAAGATATTTCCCTTACGGTTGAAAAAGGAGAGGTGATCTCCATCATCGGGAGCTCAGGTAGCGGAAAATCAACCTTTCTTCGCTCCATCAATCTTCTAGAGACTCCTACTGATGGAGAGATTCTCTATCGTGGGCAAAATGTTCTTGATCCTGAGTATGATCTTACCCACTACCGCGAGAAATTGGGAATGGTTTTCCAAAGCTTTAATCTCTTTGAAAATTTAAATGTCTTAGAAAATACGATCGTTGCACAAACAACTGTCCTCAAGCGTGATCGTGAAACCGCAGAAAAAGTTGCCAAAGAAAACCTTGAAAAAGTCGGTATGGGATCTCAATATTGGGCTGCCCGTCCGAAACAACTTTCAGGAGGCCAAAAACAACGGGTTGCTATCGCGCGTGCCCTTTCCATGGATCCTGATGCCATCCTCTTTGATGAACCAACTTCCGCCCTGGACCCTGAAATGGTTGGGGAAGTTTTGAAGATCATGCAGGACCTCGCTAAAGAAGGTTTGACCATGATCGTCGTAACCCACGAAATGGAATTTGCCCGCGATGTCTCTAGCCGTGTCATCTTCATGGACAAGGGGGTCATTGCTGAGCAGGGAGATCCAAAAGAAATCTTTAGTAATCCCAAAGAAGAACGGACCAAGGAATTCCTTCAACGCTTCTTACACTAATCTCTTGAAACAGTTTGCTTACCAGTATGGAAGCAAGCTGTTTTTTGTACCTCCTCTTCTTTTAAGGCATAGAAAAAAACCAGAGAGGAAGCCTCTCTGGTTTTTAATTGGAACAACAAATTAATCTTCAAATTTTTGATGATTTTTGTCATAAAAATCAATCAATCCGAGTGCAGTTTCAAACGAGATGTTCTTCACTTTTGCACGTCCTTGAGCCAAGGCAATGATAGACATTTCACGGGCATTTGTTTCTTTACTGATACGATATCCCGTAATTTTCTTATCGCGTACCCATCCAACAACTGATTCTACTTTTTCAAAGTTCGATTTAGCCATGATCTTTCTCCTATATTATTATTTCCAATACTAATATAAATTTTTTTGCACATTTTGTCAACTAAAATCGCTGAAAATACGAACCTTTTTTAAAAAATGATAAAAAGTTTACTTTGCTTTCAGGGCTGATAATATTTGTGTACGAATGTTTTCGACGCCATCAGGGTTTGCTGGTAGGAAAATCGTATTATTCCCTTCTTTATCTGCAAAATTATTTAAGGTATCCAAGTACTGATTGGTTAACAGAATAGACATGATTTGCTCTTCGGTCAAGTCTACATTGGCTCCTTTTAACTCTTTAATAGAGTCTGCCAATCCATCGACAATAGCCTTCCGTTGCTCGGCAATACCGACCCCGTGCAAGCGGTCTTTTTCCGCCTCAGCTTCGGCAGCAGTAACGATCTTGATCTTGTCTGCTTCTGCCAATTCTTGAGCTGCCACGCGTTTTCTTTGCGCCGCATTGATCTCGTTCATGGATTGTTTCACTTCGGCATCTGGCTCAACTTTGGTGATCAAGGTTTTTACAATAATATATCCATAAGTTGACATTTCTTCTGCCACTTGTTTTTGAACCTCAAGGGCGATTTCATCTTTTTTCTCAAATAATTCATCCAAGGTCAACTTGGGAACAGAAGAGCGCAAAGCATCTTCAATGTATGATTTAATCTGTGATTCTGGACGCATCAACTTGTAGTAGGCATCCTTTACGTTGCTTTCGTTCACTCGGTATTGCGTCGCCACATTCATGGTAACGAATACGTTATCCTGAGTTTTTGTTTCAACCACGATCTCACTCTGCAAGACGCGCAATTGAACTCGTGCTGCAATTTTATCGATACCAAAAGGCGCTCGCATATGAATACCACTATCACTAATTTTTTGATAACGTCCGAAGCGCTCGATGATGGCAACGGATTGTTGCTTGACCACATATAGTGAGCTAATCACAATGAATCCTGCAACCAGTAGCAAGAATAAAACAAAGATAATAAATCCAGGCATAAAAAGTTCCTCCTTTTAATTTACGCATATCATATCACAAGTATTGATAAAAAAGCAATATATTCCTTAAAAATATATTGCTTAAATGGTCGATTGTTTCTGTATGATACTCAGACGAGCATATTATAGAGTGTTTCATTGCCGTTCAAGTTAATGAAAGACGGATCAAAACGCTCGATACGGTTGACCAAGCCTGCATAGTCATGTTTATTGGCTAAAGTAACCCCAATCAAGACAGGGCCTGTTCCCTTACTAGCGCGCTTGATGTATTCAAAACGTGTGATATCATCATTTGGCCCTAAGATATCATTTACAAACTCGCGAAGGGCTCCTGGACGTTGTGGGAAGTTGACGATAAAGTAGTGTTTCACTCCATCGTAGATCAAGGCACGTTCTTCCATTTCAGGCATGCGGTTAATATCATTATTCCCACCTGAGATAATACAACAGATCGTTTTACCCTTGATGTATTCGCGCAAAACTTCTAGGGAAGCCACACTGGCAGCTCCCGCTGGTTCGGCAACAATTCCTTGCTTAGAATAAAGATCAATCAAAGTCTCTGAAATCAAACCTTCATCGACCCCAACCAGGGTTTCCACATGCTGGCGGGTTACTTCATAGGTTAATTGTCCCACTTTTTGCACGGCAATCCCATCTGCAAATTTATCAATTTCTGGTAATTTGACTGGGCCCCCTGCTTCAAAAGCAGCCTTCATGGAGCGCGCCCCTTCGGCCTCTACCCCAATGACCTCAATCCTAGGCTCTGTTTCTTTGATGTAGGTAGAAACACCTGAAATGAGGCCACCACCTCCTACAGGAACAAGGACTGCATCAAAAGCAATCGATTCTTTTCGAGCTTCCTCAAGGATTTCGTAGGCCACTGTTCCTTGACCAGCCTGTACGTTTGGATCATCAAACGGGTCAATAAAGGTCCGTCTTTCTGCAAGAGTAAATTCTTGTGCCGCCTTAGCTGACGCGTCAAAGGTATCCCCAACCAACTTAATCGTTACATAATCCCCACCAAAGAAGCGGACTTGACCGATCTTTTGTTGCGGTGTCGTAATCGGCATGAAGATGGTCGCTGGAATCTTCATTTCATTACAAGTATAAGCAACTCCTTGCGCATGGTTTCCCGCAGAAGCACACACTACCCCACGCTCACGCTCTTCTTTTGATAATTGAGAGATCGCAAAGTAAGCACCACGAATTTTGAAAGAACGAACACGTTGGGCGTTTTCTTTTTTCAAATAAATCTTTGCCCCGTATTTTTCAGATAAATAGTGGTCGTATTCAAGGGGCGTATTGACAACGACTCCACTTAATATTTTATGGGCCTTGGCCACATCTTTTGCTGTTATCATTTCATACCTCTGTTGCTGTGTATTGATCAAAAAAGCAAGCTAGGGTGTCCCAACTTGCTTAGTCTTCTACAGACAATTAGTTGTAGATTTTGAAGGCGTCATCGTCGTTTTGACCAACGAATGGCATTGCTTTACGCAATTCAGCACCAACTTTTTCAATTTCAAGTTCTTCAGCTTGTTTGCGGAAGGCTTTCAAACGTGGGAAACCAGCATCGTGGTCTTCAACGAATTCACGCGCAAACTTACCTGATTGGATATCAGCAAGGGCAGCTTTCATGTTTTCTTTTACTTCTGGACCGATGACACGTGGACCAGTTACGAAATCACCAAATTCCGCAGTATTTGAACATGATTGACGCATTTTCTTGAAGCCACCTTCGTAGATCAAGTCAACGATCAATTTCATTTCGTGAAGTACTTCGAAGTAAGCCAATTCAGGTGCATAACCAGCTTCTGTCAAAACTTCAAATCCAGCTTCGATCAAGCTTGTCAAACCACCCATAAGAACAGTTTGTTCACCAAACAAATCTTCTTCTGTTTCTTCTTTGAAGGTTGTTGAAAGGAGACCAACACGTGCTGAACCAACACCTTTTGCCCAGTCCATTGCGATGTCTTTCGCGTTACCAGTAGCATCTTGGTAGACAGCGTAAAGTGCTGGTACACCAAATCCTTCAGTGTAAGTACGACGTACCAAGTGACCTGGTCCTTTTGGTGCAACCATGAAGACATCTACGTCTTCAGGAGCTTTGATGTAACCAAAGTGGATATTGAAACCATGGGCAAAACCAAGAGCTTTACCAGCGCTCAAGTTTGGAGCGATTTCATCTTTGTAGATATCTTTTTGGATTTCGTCTGGTGCCAAGATCATGATGATATCAGCCAATTTAGTTGCTTCTGCAACTGGGTAAGCTTCAAATCCATCTTCTTTTGCTTTATCGAATGATTTACCAGGACGCACACCGATGATGACATCGTGACCTGAATCACGCAAGTTTTGTGCGTGAGCATGACCTTGTGAACCATAACCGATTACGGCGATTTTTTTACCATCAAGTGCTGGTACTTTAACGTCTTTTTCGTATTCCATTTGAACTGCCATAAGTAAAATCTCTTTTCTATTTTATTATTTGCCTTTTTAAGGCGGGGTTAACAATGTTAAGGCGAGAATTAATCTCGAGTAAATCCGGTTGCACCGGTGCGGGCGATGTTTTTAATCCCATAAGGTCGAATAACACGAATGAGGGCTTCGCTCTTTTCTGCATTTCCCGTCATTTGAACGGTGATAGAGCTTGGAGCTACATCGACCACGGTCGCACGGAAAGGTTGGATAATGGCCAATATTTCTGCCCGCTTCTCAGCTGGTGCAGAAACTTTCACCAGGATCACTTCGCGCTCCAAGTGTGGTTTATCAGTGATATCCCGGACACGGATCACATCCACTTGGCGGTTGAGCTGTTTGATGATTTGCTCTACTTCATCATGCGAAGCAACATCAATGATAATGGTAATCCGCGATACATTAGGGTTTTCTGTTGCGCCAACAGAGATGCTTTCGATATTGACTTGACGTCTCGACAAGACTCCAGTAAAGCGGTTCAGAACACCTGAGCGGTTTTGAAGTTTGGCTGTTAACATTCTACGCATTAAACTTCACCCCCAACATCTCATGATTACTCTTACCAGCTGGTACCATCGGCAAGACATGCTCTTTCCGAGAAATGTCTACTTCGATGAACATTGGTACATCTTCTGTGATGACTTCCAAATCCTTCTCCAGAGTTTCAGGATTATCAAATTTATAATTCTTGATCCCGTAAGCTTGCGCCATCAATTGGAAATCCGGAAGGCTATCAAAGACTGACTCTGACGTCCGACCATCATAGAAGGCTTCTTGCCATTGACGGACCATCCCAAGCGAGTGGTTGTTGAGCATAACGACCTTGATCGGAACCTTATAAATATTTAAGATCGCCAATTCTTGGTTGGTCATTTGGAAACCACCATCTCCGACAAAGAGAACAACTTCTTTATCTGGATTGGCAATTTTCGCTCCGATAGCTGCAGGAACACCGAATCCCATCGTTCCTAGACCACCAGATGTTACCAATTGGCGCTCATTTTGGTAAGGATAGTATTGAGCTGCCCACATTTGGTGTTGTCCAACGTCTGTGACGACAATAGCGTCCCCCTTGGTCAACTCTCCGATGCGTTCGATCACAGCTTGTGGTTGCACAACCCGTTCTTTCTTGTCGTATGAACGAACCCGGTTCTTATCTTGGGTCACCTTTTCAATCCATTTTTCTGTGTTGTTATGAACCGTTGGCTCTGCTAGCAACTGTTGCAAGGCTTTCTTTGCATCGCCAACAACAGGAATGTCGACAGCAATGATCTTCCCAATCTCTGCAGGATCAATGTCAATATGGGCAACCTTAGCATTTTTAGCGAAAGTCTTTGGATTCCCTGTCAAACGGTCATCAAATCGACAACCAACACTGATCATGAAATCTGTCTCTGTCATAGCGATATTGGCCGCGAAGGATCCGTGCATTCCTCCCATCCCTAGGAAAAGAGGATGACTGGTCGCAATCGTTCCTTGACCTAACAGACTGGTCACTACTGGAATCTGATAGCGCTCTGCTAGAGCAATCAACTTTTTTGCAGCTCCAGCGTAACTCACCCCACCACCAGCAAGAAGAACTGGTTTTTTAGCCTTACTCAATTGCTTCAAAATCTTTTTGATCTGCAATTCATTGGGTTCAATGGTAGGCTGGTAGCTTGGAAGCTTCACACTTGGTTCATAGATAAAATCTGTCTCTAAAGCAGACACATCCTTTGGAAGGTCAATTACCACCGGACCAGGGCGTCCAGTCGTCGCAATATGGACAGCTTCTGTGATAATTCGCGGAATATCTGCCGTCTCACGTACTTGATAGTTGTACTTGGTAATGGGCATGGTAATTCCCACGATATCCGCTTCTTGAAAGGCGTCTTTCCCGATCCCAGCACGATTGACTTGACCAGTGAAGACTAATAGGGGAACGCTATCGCTCATGGCATCTGCAATCCCTGTAATGGCATTGGTAGCCCCCGGTCCACTAGTGACGACTGCGACACCCAGCTTTCCAGTTGATTTAGCGTAGCCTTCAGCCTCATGCAAGCATCCTTGTTCATGACGACCCAAGATATGCTGGATACCCTCAAAGCTATAGATGGCATCGTATAAAGGCAAAACCGCTCCACCAGGATAACCAAAAATCGTGTCAATGCCCAAATCACGCAGGGTTTCAAGAACGAGCTCTGAACCGGTTTTTGCAGTTTCTAAGGTAATTTTCTCCATGTCTCTCCTTTCCAGTACTTTGTATATCAAATTAGCATGCTACTATCATACCATTTTTAGAAAATATTTCAAGGAAAAATAGTAAATTTTCTGAATTTTCTATCCAAATCCGAATAATGAGAGTTTTTCTAAAAATGCTAGGTCTATCAGAAAAAAAGTCCCTAGGAACTCCTAGAAACTTTTCTTCCTTATAACCAACCCTTTTCTTGGGCAATTTTTGCTGCCTCAGTCCGGTTTTCCGCATCCAATTTGGTCAGAATGGTTGACATATAATTGCGGATGGTCCCGTTTGAGAGGAATAAGCGATCAGCAATTTCTTGGTTAGAAGCCCCTTTTGCGACTTCTTTTAAAACTGCCTTTTCTTGAGGGCTTAGAGGATTGGGATGGGTCAAAATCCCTTCCATTAATTCAGGCGAATATTCTTTTTGCCCTGCTAATACTGCATGAAGAGTCGCCATTAAATCTGTGATGCGACGTTCTTTCAAGACATAGGCATCAACTCCAGCCTTGAGGGCCCGCTCGAAATAGCCCGGCCGCTTAAAGGTGGTAACGATGACAACCTTGAGCTGGGGTTGTTGGCTTTTGGCCCATTCCAACACTTCTAGCCCTGTTTTGATGGGCATTTCGATATCTAAAATCGCAATATCGACTGGATGTGTTTCGAGTAAACGAATGGCCTCTTGTCCATCGCCAGCCTGCAAGACATCTTCCACATCCTCTTGCAGGAGCAAGAGCTGGCAGAGCGCATCGCGCAACATACTTTGGTCTTCAGCAACTAATAAGCGCATCTTATTTCCTTTCTTGATAGGGGATCCGTATTTCTATCCGGGTCGGCTTGTGTTGATGACTGATCTCCAGCTCTCCTCCCAACAAGGCAATCCGTTCGCGAATCGAGTGCAGGTCTTTGTCAGAGACCTTGTCAAAGCCGATGCCATTATCTTCTGCGACCATTTCTACACCTGTTTCGGTGGAGCGATAAGAGAGAAGGGCCTGCGTCGCTTTAGCGTGTTTGATCATATTGGTAGCTAATTCCAGAGATACCATGGCCAGAGCAGATTCTAGAATCGGCGAGATGCTAGCAGTATCAAGCTCGTTTTGAATCTCCACTTTGATTTGAGCTACTTCCAGCATTTGCTTGACGGTTTCTAGCTCTCTTGCCAGGGTTCGCTGCTTCAGGTTCTCGACAATCTCTCGGACTTGGTGCATGGACTCTTGACTGATGGCTTGAATCTCTTGCACCTGTTCCTGGGCCTTCTCAACCTGACCCAATGCCAAGAATTGATCAGCTAGGTCCGCCTTGACACTGAGCATGGCAAAGGTGTGTCCTAGACTGTCATGCAGATCACGGCCAATCCGATGGCGCTCGTTTTCTGCCAGTAAGAGATTGATCTGGGCATTTTGCTTGGCATGGTCAGCTTTCAACTCTTCCATCATCTCCATCCGGACCATACTAAAGGTCATGATCGCGATAAACAAAGAGACGATCAGGACAAAAAGCCAATCATTTTCTCTCATCTCCCTATTAAATAACAAGGCTCCCAAAAGGATCAGTTGTGATAAAAAGGCCGTCCAAAGAAAGGGCGAGCGAAAATTGTGGACTCTAAAACGATAAACTAAAATATTGCTTAGATAATAGTAAAACCAACAAAAGCCTGTCCCAACATATAAGGTATTTCCACCTATGTAAGCCAATAGATAAATCCAAAAAATCCAGGTCAGTGTCCTATTTTCAACAATGAGGATTCCTAGATAGCTCATCATAAAGAAGATGGCTAAAAAGAAATGCCACCAGGGAATCTGCCCTAAGAAAATAGAAGCAAAGGGAAAGACCATAAAGATTAGGCCTACGTAAAACATATGGTGAATATGTTTGAGTTTTTCAATCATGAACGAACCTCAGAATGACGACGATAGACGATAACAAGGGCAAACAAGACCAGGGTAAACAAAGTTAAATAGACACTCGCAAAGACATTGACCTGCCCCTTGTTTAAAAAGGTCTTAATCAGTTCCATCAATTGATAGGTTGGTAAGCATTTGCCGATAGCTTGCATCCATTCTGGAAAGAGGCTAATGGGCATCCAAAGACCACCCATGACAGCCAGCCCCATGTAAAGGAGATTGCCCACAACAGACATCAATTGACTGGAAGGAAGCAGGGTCAAAACCAGACCGAGAGCCACAAACGCTAGACTTCCTAGGATGAGAATAAAGGCTGCTAAGACCCAATCCTGTAGGGGCATATTCACATGCCGCACCACATGGCCCACGGTAAAGACAACTCCAATCGATAGGAGAAAATCGACAAAGAGACCCACAACCTTTATTAGATAATATTCTACCATAGATACGGGGGTATGGCGCAAGACTTTTTGCCAATTATTGAGTCGATCGGTTTCAAGAACGGTTGGAAAAGAAAAGATAGCCGTAGACATCATAGAAAATGCCGTCATAGAAAGGAGATAATCCCTCATAAAGTGAGCAGGTGCTCCTGGTGTTTCCTGGTACATCCCTGAAAAGAAGAGATAAAAGGCCGTGGGCATCCCAATTGATAACAAGTAATAAATAGCTTGGCGACTGGTCAAATGCCACTCAACCACGCCGAGAGCTTTCATGCGTTTCATCTTCTCTACCTACTTCCTTTGTATTTTCAAAAATAGAATCCAATAAACTTCGATTGGTCACTTCGATCTCTTGGATTGAACATCCTTCTTCCTGCAATCGCCTCCACAAACGATTGGCATTGCCTGTAACGACCTGAAGAGCATCGGGTTTGACCGTCACTTGACCAATCCCTTCCATCTCGGCCACTAGAGCTTGGTAGCGTAGGGGCAGGGTAAAATGTTTTTCTACCTCTTCGCTTCTCATAGCGAGAGGTGTCGTATCCCGAAGCAAATGGCCCTGGTGCAAGACCAAAATCCGATCAGCTGTATGTTCTACTTCCTCGATGTAATGGGAAGAATAGACTATAGTCACACCTTGGTCCTTTAAATGCCCGACGATCTCCCAAAAGCGTTGGCGAGTGGACGTATCCATGGCAGCCGTTGGCTCATCCAAAAATAGGAGACTGGGACGACCAATCAAGGTCAACACAAAGGATAAAAGACGCTTTTGCCCACCAGACAGCTTACTGGCTAATTGCTTCTTTTGTTCTGGAGTAAAACGCAATAAATCATCGATGGCATTGACCGTTAAAGGGTTGGGATAAATGGAGCGAAAGAAACTGATCAGTTCCTGCACGGTTAGCTTTTGCACGATGGCATTCTCTTGAGGGAGATAAGAGACACTAGCCTTTAACTGAGGATGACCAGGAGCTTTTCCCTCTACTTCAACGATTCCAGAAGTCACCTTCATATCTCCCAGAAGACAGTTCATCAAGGTTGTTTTCCCAGCTCCGTTTGGCCCAATCAAGGCCAGGCAATCCCCCCGTTCAACTGTGAAAGAAAGATCTTCTAGGATCACCTTTCCTTTGATACTTTTGTTCAAGTTCTCTACTCTAATGACACTCATGAGACTCTCCTTTCAACCAAATCTGGCCAGCTGGAATGAGGACATAGACGACCAAGGTCACTCCCCAAACCGTTTGGAAAAACCAGCTAGGAAAATGGGCAGAAAACCAGCCCGTCATCATCTCAGTTGCCCAAAGGAGCAAACACAAAACAGCTACCAATCCAATTTCAAACTTCTTTTTCATTGCTCCATCTCCTTTTTAACAGCCTTGATCATTTTCAATCCTTCTTGAACCACCCAGCTCATGATGCCAATCCCAGCAAATAATTCCCAAGGAAAATGGTAATAGAGACTATCATCCTTTGAAAAGATCAAATAGACGACCATCCCCACCACTGTTAACGTAAACACTTTATAAAACCATTGTTTCATTTTTCCTTACCTCTTACTTTCTGACTATATTATAGCGAAAGAAAATAACAGCCACTAGATAATTTTGTCACTCGCTCACATGACAAAAGTCACTAAAAAAAGCCAAGTGACTTCACTCGACTTTTTCTATTCTTCTTACTGGCCTTCTTCTTTCATGCCATGCAATTTCAAGGCCTTGACCAAGGCATCTGCCTTCATGTTTTTCAAATCATTGAGACCAGCATCTTTGAAGTAAGAAATTTCTTCTAGAGACTTGGCGTCAATTTGGTTGAGGTCAATCACACTGGTTGAGAGCAATTTCTTTTCTGGTGTGACTGTGTATTCCAAGCTAAAACCAGGAACGGTTTTTAGCTTCTTGTAGTCTTCATTTTGCTCCAGCAAAGCTTGAATGGCTGCTGTGAGCTCTTCAGGTGACTTTTCTGCTGCGATGGTCCCAAGTTGTTGGGGCAGATTGGCCGTCACTTCGATGCGAAGGTTTTCAACCTTATCTCCCTTAGACTTGATGATATCCCGGTGTTTTGTTCCCTTGATATCTCCTACTAAGGTTGTGGTTTTTTCTTCATTTTTTACTTCTTTTTTAACAGAGGAACTGCTAGATGAGCTAGCGGTTGTAGTTTTCTTTGTTTGGGATTGCGAACAACCAGTCAATACCAAAATGGCTAGCCCAAGGGTTACAAAAAATTTCTTCATTTTTATAACTCTCCTTTCACATACTGATACCAGTATAACATATCGCGTCTTTCTTGTCTAAAAACTCCACTGCTCAAACCATTTCCCCCTCTTTTCAAGCTCTTCAATTTGAATAAAAAACTGATGAATTTGAGACTTTTTGCAGAAACCCCTTTTTCTCACGAATAAAGCCTCAGTGGAGGGTTCACTTCAGTCTCAATCCCTCTGAATCACGCTGATTTCATAGGGAATCTCCTCGTTTTTCTATATACAAAAAAAGGTTCCGAAAGGAACCTTCTGTTCAATTATTCTACACTAAACAAGTATGGGTAGACAGGTTGGCCACCTTGGTGGATTTCTACTTCTACATCTTCGTATTTTTCAGCAAGGGCTTGGGCCAATTCATTTGCCAACTCCTCACTGCCGTCTTCACCGACATAGATGGTCACAATTTCACTGTCTTCATCCAACATATGAGCGAATGTTTCTTCCAAGGTTTCCATCATATCTGGATTTGAAACAACGATTTTGCCATCGACCATTCCAAGATTATCATTTTCATGGATTTCAAGCCCATCAATAGTGGTATCGCGAACCGCTGTTGTCACACTACCAGACGCAACATCACCCAATGAAGCGCTCATGCGTTCGTAGTTTTCTTCGATCGATTTGCTTTCATCAAAGGCAAGAAGACTAGTCAATCCTTGAGGGATAGTCTTGGTCTCAACAACTGCTGCAGGTTGATCAATCACTTCTGCTGCAGATTGAGCCGCCATCAAGATATTTTTGTTGTTTGGCAAGATAATGATGTTGCGCGCATTCAACTCTTCAACCGCTTTGACAAAGTCTTCTGTTGATGGGTTCATGGTTTGACCACCAGAGATGATGTAATCAACTCCTTGCGCTTTAAAGATATCAGCCAATCCCTCACCAGCAACTACTGCGATGATGGCATATTCTTTTTCTTCAACTGGTTTGGCTTGACGTTCTTCTTTTTCAACTTGCGCTTCGTGTTGGTTACGCATGTTGTCGACTTTCACCTTGACCAAGCTTCCGTACTTAAGACCTTCTTGCATGACAAGACCTGGATCTTCTGTATGGACGTGAACTTTGACAATCTCATCGTCATTCACCACCAATAGGGAATCCCCAAGGTTGTTCAAATAGTTACGGAATTCATCATAATCGAAGTCTTTGACATAGGTTGGACCTTGTTTCAAAGCGACCATGATTTCTGTACAGTAACCAAACTTGATGTCTTCAGTAGCCACATGGCCAGCGACTGACTTGTGGTGTTCTGCATTAATCATTTCTGACATGGTTGCAGGTGTTGCTTGGAACTCTTCAGAAGCGATGAATTCACCTGTCAAAGCTGACAAGAATCCTTCATAGATGAAGACCAAACCTTGACCACCAGAGTCTACCACGCCAACTTCTTTCAAGACTGGCAACATATCTGGAGTCTTCGCAAGAGCTGTTTTAGCTCCTTCAAGAGCTGCACGCATGACTTCTACTGCATCATTAGTAGATTCTGCTTTTTTCTTGGCCCCAATGGCTGCTCCACGAGAAACCGTCAAAATAGTCCCTTCAACTGGCTTCATAACGGCTTTATAAGCAACTTCTACCCCAGATTGGAAGGCTGCTGCAAGCGCTGCTCCATCCAATTCTTCTTTGTCTTTGACACTTTGAGAAAATCCGCGGAACAATTGAGAAGTGATAACTCCTGAGTTCCCACGCGCACCCATCAAGAGACCTTTAGCAAAGATTCCTGCTGCTTCTCCAACAGTTGATGCAGAACGGTCAGATACTTCTTTGGCCCCATTTTCGATGGTCATTCCCATATTAGTCCCTGTATCTCCATCTGGTACAGGAAAGACGTTCAAAGAGTTTACATATTCCGCTTGTTTATTTAAGCGCGTAGCCCCCGCTTGAACCATTTCTTGAAATAAACTTGTAGTAATATTAGCCACGATTATTCTCCCACAAT
>CABSRC010000009.1 GCA_902480035.1 uncultured Streptococcus sp.
CAGATCTTCTAAGGTTTCAATCCCTAACTTTTTAAATTTTTCCGCCGATTTTGGACCGACTCCAGGCAGTACGGATAAGGGTTGATGTAGATTCATTTCTCCTCCTTTCTTTTATAAAAAAGCAGGTTCTTCCGGGAAAATCCCACCTGCTTCTTCTTATTCTTCACCTGTATAGTCACGAGGAATCCGATCACTCAAGAGACAGACCACTTCATAATTAATAGTACCACGGTAATCTGCAACCTCTGTTGCCGTGATTTCTTTCTCGCCGTCTCGGCCAATTAGGGTAACCTTGGTTCCCAGAGGTAATTCTTCTGGAAGGCGAACAGTCACCTGGTCCATCGAAACTCGGCCAACAATGGGACAATACTCACCCTTAATTAGCACATGGAAATTTTGCATCTCTCGGATCCAACCATCCGCATAGCCAATGGGAATCGTTCCAATCCATTGGGCATCTTCCGTCGTATAGGTTGCCCCGTAGCCAATATCTTGACCGGCTTCTAACTGTTTGACATGAACTAACTCACTTACCAAACTCAAGGCTGGCTTGATTTCATAAGGCAAGGCTAGCACCGAACCACTTGGATTCAAGCCATACATGACATCTCCCAGACGAACAGCTGTGAAAATCGTATCTGCATGCCACAAAGAGGTGGCAGAATTACTAGCATGAACAATCGGAGGAAGGGTTTCAAGAGCATCCAATACTTCTTTGAAAAAATGATATTGCGCTTGAAATTTTCTATCATCTGCTTCATCTGCTGTCGCAAAATGAGTAAAGATTCCCTCAATTTCAGCACCGGCTGCTAAGAGGAGGCGTTCAGCCTCTTTGATCTCTTCGATTCTTCGAAATCCAATCCGCCCCATTCCTGAGTCCACCTTGATATGGACCTTCAATCCTGATAAATCTTCTTCTCCAAGCAATTGATTCAACCAAGCAAGACTAGCCACCGTTAAGCGGATGTCATGCTCTTTGGCCAGACTCACTGTTTCACTTGGTACCACTCCCAAAATCAAAATAGGGTGTTGCAAGCCTACCTCACGGATTTCAAGGGCTTCATCCATATTGGAGACACAAAAACCATCTACTTGAGCTGCTAATTTTTTGGTCACTGCAACGACCCCATGACCATAGGCATTGGCCTTGACGACTGCATATTTCAAGGCTTGACTCGGAATATGCTCACTAACTTGTTGCACATTAAAGGCAATGGCATCCAAATCAACTCTTGCAACAGTTGGTCTATGTTTACTTGCTTTCATTTTTCTTCCTCCAAAATGACACTGGTCGAGACTAAGTCTCCCTTGTGACTGATCGAAATCCATACCTTCCCAGAAAAAGGAGACTTGGAAAAATAAGGAGCTCCTTGGGCATCATTTAAAATTTCCAAATCTTGAAAACCAACCGGTCCAATCCCTGTTCCCATTGCCTTTGAAAAGGCTTCTTTAGCAGACCATCGACCCGTTAAATATTCCATTTTCCGCTTTCCGGACAATTCCTCAAAGCGTGCCCGCTCAGCCTCAGTTAAAACTTTTTCTACAAATCGTGCATTCTTTTGATAGGCTTTTTCAATCGCAGTGATCGATTCAATATCGATCCCATGTCCTTTGATCATCTTCTTTTATCCTTATTTGTTGTCTCAATATCTCTTTACTGACAAAAGAGAAGGGGCCAAAGAATCACTCCTTCCGCCCCTGCCTTTTATTTATTCATCGTTGCAATTTCTTTGACCAAGGCCTGTGTTTTTTCCCAACCCAGGCAAGGGTCTGTGATGGATTGACCATAAACCACTGGTTCATTTTGACGCCCATCTTCTAAGTAAGACTCAATCATGAAACCACGAACTAAGGATGCTAAATCTTTATTCCAAGCACGGTTCATCATGGTTTCTCTCACGATGCGTACTTGCTCTTCGAATTGTTTACCAGAGTTGTCATGGTTGGTATCCACCAGGATGAAGGGATGTTGCAAGCCCATTTCGCTATAGCGTTTTGATGCCGCTAGTAAATCTTCATAATGGTAATTTGGAATATTCTTACCACTTGCATCCAAGCCTCCACGAAGGATCGCATGGGCCAAAGGATTTCCTGATGTTTCCACTGCTTGGGCATTGAACAAGAAATTTTGTGGATGTTGGGCCGCATAAATCGCATTAAACATGACGGAAAGATTTCCTGATGTTGGATTCTTCATGCCTGTTGGAGCAGAGATCCCACTAGATACAAAGCGGTGCTCCTGGTCTTCGACTGAGCGCGCTCCAATGGCATGATAAGAAATCAAATCTTCAACATAAGGAAGACTGCCTGGGTAAAGCAATTCATCTGCAGTCGTCAACCCAGTTTCTGTAATCACACGGTAGTGAAGATGCCGAACAGCTTTTAAACCATCCACAAAGCTTGGTGCCGCATGTGTATCTGGTTGGTGCATCAAGCCTTTGTAACCATCCCCATTGGTCCGAGGCTTAGCCGTATAGACCCGCATCACAATAAAAATCTGATCTTCCACTTGCTCTTGCAAGTCGGCCAAGCGACGGGCATACTCCATCACCGCTTCTTCATTATCAGAAGAACAAGGCCCGATCACAAGAAGGATCCGTTGGTCTTCTCCTTTGATAATCGACTCCAACTCTCGATCACGCGCTTCTTTACGCTCCAAGGCTGAACCTTCCAAACGGTACAGCGAAGTGATCTCTTGCTCATCAATCTTATTGCTCTTCCTAACGAATACCATACGGCCTCCTTCTGCTACCTAGACCCTTCCTCACTACGTTTAAGAGGAGATCTTAACCTTTACGTCCGTGACAGTTTTTAAATTTCTTACCTGAACCACAAGGGCACAAATCATTGCGTTTCACTTGTGACAAATCAATTTCTGCTGGAATATCTTGTTGTTGCGCTGCAATATTGCGAGTAGCAGTTGTTGAAATGCTGTGTTCTGTACGTGGACGTTCTTGTTCGTGAATTTGGGCTTTCATCATGAGACGAGTGACATCAAATTCAATTGATCCAATCATATCGTTAAACATACGGAAACTTTCTGATTGGTATTCCACTACTGGGTTATTTTGCGCATACCCTCGGAGTCCAACTGCATTTCGCAATTGATCCAAAGCATCGATGTGGTCTGTCCACTTGCTGTCAACCACGCGAAGGATCAATACTTTTTGGAACTCTTGCACAGACTCTTCATCACGCAATTTTGCTACTTGACTAGCATAGATTTCTTCTGCCCGTCCATACAAGTAGTCGATGACTTCCTTGTCAGATTTTCCTTCAATATCACTTTCAGAAATCGTATCTTCCGGAACCAAATTGTATTTGGCAAAGTTTAGAATCGCTTCGATGCGTTCTTCCTTGCTTGAGTGGCTAGCACCTTCGACAATCCGTTTGATCGTCCGTTTAATCATAGCCATGATTTCAGGAGCCAAGTCGCGGTTAGCTGTGATCACGTCATAGCGTTCTGCATAGATGATCTCCCGTTGTTCCCGCATCACGTCATCGTATTGAAGGACTTGCTTACGAGTATCGTAGTTATTTCCTTCAACCCGTTTTTGTGCTCCCTCTACTTGGCGGGTAAACATGTTTGAACGAATAACTGATTCTTCTTCACTCAACTTGAAGCGGTCGAGCACTGCTTTGATCCGTTCTGAACCAAAACGACGCATCAACTCATCTTCAAGAGACAAGTAGAATTGAGATTCACCTGGATCCCCTTGACGCCCGGAACGTCCACGAAGCTGGTTATCGATCCGACGACTTTCGTGACGCTCTGTCCCGATGACACACAGTCCACCGAGTTCGCGAACCCCTTCACCGAGCTTGATATCGGTACCACGTCCGGCCATGTTGGTCGCAATGGTAACGGCACCACGTTGACCAGCATTCATAATGATTTGCGCTTCTTTGTAGTGGTTTTTCGCATTCAAGACTTCGTGAGGAACACCTGCTTGCACCAACAATTGAGAAAGGTAATCACTGGTTTCAACGGCAACTGTACCTACTAGGACTGGTTGTCCTTTTTCATGACGAGATTTCACATCTTCCACAACAGCCTTGAATTTTGATTTCAAGCTTGGGTAGAGAAGGTCTGGATGGTCAATACGGGCAATCGGACGGTTGGTTGGAATAGGAATCACGCGAATGTTATAAATTTCACGGAATTCTTCTTCTTCGGTTTTCCCTGTCCCTGTCATCCCTGACAACTTCTTGTACATACGGAAGAGGTTTTGGTAAGTAATCGATGCAGATGTTTTGGTTTCTTCTTGAACTGGAACACCTTCTTTAGCTTCGATCGCTTGGTGAAGCCCATCAGAATAACGACGACCTTCCATGGTCCGACCAGTAAATTGGTCGACGATCAAGATTTCTTGATCTTCGCTGACCACATAGTCAATATCCAAAATCATAATGTAGTTGGCACGAAGGGCGTTGTCGATAAAGTGGGTCAAGGCTACGTTTTCAATATCGTACAAGTTTTCAAGATTAAAGTAGCTTTCTGCCTTATCGATCCCTGAATCAGACAAACCGATGGTTTTAGATGGGACATCGATAATGTAATCGTCCTCTGTCAAGGTCTTCACATAAGCATCCGCCATGTGATAGAGCTGGCTCGTATCAGAAGCTGTCTGACCAGAAACGATCAACGGAGTACGAGCTTCGTCAATCAAAATCGAGTCTACCTCATCGACCAAGGCGTAGTTCAATGGACGTTGAACCATGTTTTCTGCACGCACAACCATGTTGTCACGCAGATAGTCAAATCCGATCTCTGAGTTGGTTGAGTAAGTAATATCACAGAGGTAAGCTTCTTTTTTCTCAGCTGGAGATTTTGCTGCCAGGTTGATCCCTACTGAAAGACCAAGCCATGAGTAAAGTTCTCCCATCTCTGTTGCATCCCGCTCTGTCAGGTATTCGTTGACAGTAACAACGTGTACCCCTTTACCAGACAAGGCATTCAAGTATACCGGCATGGTTGCTGTCAGGGTTTTTCCTTCCCCTGTACGCATCTCTGGAACGTCACCATGGTGAAGGACGATTCCCCCCATGACCTGAACCTTGTATGGGAACAAACCAAGAACCCGTTTTGCAGCTTCACGAACAACCGCAAAAGCCTCGTACAAGAGATCATCCAAAGACTCACCATCTTGGTAGCGTTGCTTAAACTCAACTGTTTTCGCTTTTAATTCGTCATCCGTCAAAGCTGCCATTTGGTCTTCATAAGAAAAGACCTTATCAGCCATTTTTTCAAGGCGTTTGATTTCGCCTCGATCATTTTCAATAATTGTTTTTACTAAATTTGCCATTTTTTTCCTTACTTTGATTTTTTCAAAATCTAAAATGTTCTTTTTATTCTAGCATTTTTTAAACATTTTTTCAAGATCAAGGATGTATCTTACAAGACTTTCGAGTGGGGTTTTTCGTGTGAGAAAATCCAAAAAGATGCCTGCTCAAGCAGACATCTTTTCTATATACAGTGTTTATTCAGACAAATGGTAAGAATAGCTTGCCACAACCACTTCTTCATGCCAACGAAGAGCGTACTTCAATTTCAAACTCATTTGGTTATGGAGAATATTTTGCCAATGTTTTTTAGGGATGAATTGAGGGACTAAGACTGTGACAGTATTCCCTTTTTCCTTAGCTTCCTCAGCTACTTTAGAGACAAATTCAACTGTTGGTTGAATAATATCCCGGTAGCTCGTCATGACATTTTCAAAGCGAATATGAGGGAAATAGTGCTTAAATTCTTCTGCCACCTCTGCATCTTTAACCTTGGTTTCTTCTGTTGAGACGTGCATGGCTATGACGTCATTTCCGAGGCTATTGGCATAACTCATCGCTCCCACACTTACCTGAGTGACATTTCCGACAAGGACGATCACGGTATTACCCGCATAACTTGTCTTTTCGATCTTACCTCCCAAGCGCAATTGAGCCGCAACTTTATCATAGTGATTACGGATACTCAAGAACATCCAAAGCAAAAGACCGATAATAGGGAAGAAGGGCCAGATCTCACGCAGACGGAACAGCAAGAGGATCAAGACAATCCCATAACAGATGGCTGCCCCGAGGATATTGGCAAGTGAATACTTGAGAAATCCTTTTTGATATTGGCGTTTCCAGTGGATAACCATCCCTGTTTGAGAAAGGGCAAAAGGAATGAAGACCCCAATGGTATAAAGCGGAATCAAACTTTCTGTTTGCCCATCAAAGATCAAGAGCAAGACGATGGCACCAATCGCCAAGGTCAAAATCCCATTGGAATAGCCCAGACGATCCCCTTTTTCCATATACATGTGTGGCATGTATTTGTTTTTAGCCATGTTAAAGGCCAACATTGGAAAGGCTGAGAACCCAGTATTCGCCGCAACTGCCAGGATCAAGGCTGTTGATAATTGGAAAACGTAGAAGAAGGCTTGTCCGACCGGAGAATTTCCTAAGATAGCTTGGGCCATTTGAGCTAGAGTTGTTACCCCTTTTGCTGGTACGACACCCACCCAGTAATTGAGGAAGGTAATCCCTGCAAACATAATCCCCAAAATCATAGCCATGATGGTCAAGGTAGAGGCTGCATTCTTTGCTTTTGGTTTCTTAAAGAAAGGAACCGAATTGGAGATGGCTTCAACCCCTGTTAGGGAAGCTGATCCACTCGTAAAGGCCCGCAACAAGAGAATGACACTAACCCCTGAAATGGTTTGACCCACATGAGCAGTCGCGTTATAGGCCAATTGACCAGTCAAAATTTGGATCACACCATAGCCGATCAAGGCAATGGTACTGACAATGAAAAGGTAGACCGGAATCATCAACGATGTCGCCGATTCGCGCAATCCCCTCAGGTTCATCAGCATCAAGATCAAGACCAACAAAATGGAAATGTGAAGATTATAAGGATGAAGAGAGGGGATCGCTGACGTGATGGCATCTGCACCGGAAGAAACAGATACTGCTACCGTCAGCATGTAGTCGACCAAGAGACTGCCACCAGCGATCAACCCCGCTTTCGGAGACAAATTCTCCGTAGTCACCATGTAGGCCCCTCCCCCTTGAGGATAGGCATGAATGACCTGGCGATAAGAAATCGTTAAACTGGCTAGGAGAACTAGAACCACAATCCCAATTGGAATGGACCACCAAATGGCTCCTGCTGATACCGTCATCAAGACCAGGATAACTTGCTCTGGACCATAGGCAATAGAAGAAAGTGCGTCACTAGAGAGCATGGCCAAGGCCTGCATTTTCCCCAGCAATCCCCCTTCACCTTCTGCACCAGATTTCAACGGACGGCCAATAAACCATTTTTTCAATGTTGAAAACATAAAAAACTCCTTGAAAAAAAGATCATGAGGCCGGGAATTCCCTGCCTCTTTTCATAAAACAGGGGTTATTCTACTCCTTTTTTTCAAGACTGTCAACCGAAATTGTGGAATTTTCATAAAGTTTTCATTCTTCCCTTCCACCTCCCATAGATAGGACAGTTTCTTTTCAATTTTTTCTAAGCAAAAAACGAGGCTGGGACAAAAATCCTAGCCTCTCAATTATTTTTGGATTGTCGAGCAAGACGCAGTGGTTGAGTGGGCTCTAGTACGCTGATTTCATCAGCTTTTACAGCCCTACTCAACTGTGCGGAGGTGGGACGACGAAATCGAATTCTAACGAATGACCGATTTCTGTCCCACTCTCACTTTTTTATTTCGGTTGATTTTCTACATAAGAAGCAATGACATCCGAAGTGTACTGGGCTGTACCAGCCCCAAACTTGTCGATATTTCCCTTGAATTCTGGATTATAGACATAGCCTTTGCCAATATGGCCAAAAACCTCTATAGAGCAGTCAAATCCATACGTTCGAATTGCGTCTAAAAGTCTGGCTGCTTGATCTTGGTTTTCATTTGCTGATACGGGTAGACCATCTTTGAGATTTTGCGCCAAAGTTTGAAAAACTTGGTTAAAGGCTTTTGTTGCCTCATCTTCTCGACCTTTTTGGCGTTCAAGCGCTTGGTTCATGACTTCTTGACCATACTTGTCTACCGCCTCTTGATGGTATTTTTGAGTATCTTGGTAGCTAAATCCAGTAAATTTTTCCTCAATTGTCATTTGTCTTTCTCCTTTTTGTTCTTGAATGGTTTTTTGCAAGGTGGAAATCAAGGTATCCAAACGTTTTCTTTCTTGAGTCAAATAATCTAACTGTTTGGTCAAATGGGGCAATAAGTTCGACTTTTCTTCGGCTAAGAGTTCTGCTATTTGGTCCAAGGAAAACCCTAGATACTTGTAATAGAGAATTACCTGTAAGCGTTCTAAATCTTCTTGGCTGTAGGTCCGATAGCCATTTTCAGATTTCACAGGGACTAGAAGTCCTATCTTATCATAGTGGTGCAAGGTCTTGATAGAGACACCTGACAGCTCTGCAGCTTCTTTGATATGGAACATGATTTCCTCCTTGTACTCAATGAAAATCAAAGAGCAAACTAGGAAGCTAGCCGCAGGTTGCTCAAAGCACTGCTTTGAGGTTGTAGATAGAACTGACGAAGTCAGTAACATATATACAGTAAGGCGACGCTGACGTGGTTTGAATTTGATTTTCGAAGAGTATTACAAGGATAGTATAATCCCTCCCCTTAGGTCAGAGTCAATACTTAACATAAAAATAGTTTTATTTCAGAAAAAAGGCTTGAGTAGTTCCATTGCGTTTTACTCAAACCCTTTGTTTTTATGGGTGACTTACAATCAATTCTAAACCTTGCCCTTCCAAAGTCCAAGATTCAACATCGCTTGGCAAGATAAAGTGACTTCCTTTTTGAATAGGATAATCCTTTCCATCTACAGTCAATTTTCCTTCTCCAGTTAAGACGCTCAATAAGCTGTAATCGGCAGTCTTTTCAAAATTAGCTTTTCCAGTAAGTTCCCACTTATAAACCGTAAAAAAATCACTTGCAACCAAGGTCGTCATCCGAAGATCATCGATCACAACTGTATCTGGATGGCTATTAGCTGGCTCCCCAATATTCAACACATCAATTGATTTTTCTAGATGAAGCTCTCGCAAATTTCCTTGAGCATCCTTGCGGTCAAAATCATAAACCCGGTAGGTGGTATCACTCGACTGTTGGGTTTCAAGAATCAAGATTCCAGATCCAATTGCGTGCATGGTTCCACTTGGCACATAGAAGAAATCTCCAGCCTTGACTGGAACTTTTGTCAGCAAGGCATCCCAGTTTTTATCTTCGATTTGCTGGCGGAGTTCTTCTTTTGACTCGGCATTGTGTCCATAGATAATCTCTGATCCTTCGTCAGCCGCAATCACATACCAACACTCGGTTTTTCCAAGTTCTCCCTCATGCTCCATGGCATAGGTATCATCCGGGTGCACCTGTACACTAAGCCAGTCGTTAGCATCCAAAATCTTTGTTAATAAAGGAAAGACAGGCTCTTTACGATTGCCGAATAATTCTCGGTGCTCTTGATAGAGCTGATCCAATCCCATTCCTTCGTATGGACCATTGGCCACTTTAGAAACGCCATGCGGATGGGCCGAAATCGCCCAAAATTCACCGACATGGTCACTCGGAATGTCGTAACCAAATTCCTCTTTTAGACGTGTTCCTCCCCAAATTTTTTCCTGCATCACTGAATGTAAAAATAATGGTTGTACCATAATATCCTCCTCACATTTCATGTTTCTATTATACAAAAAAAAGAAAGCTTTTGAAAGCCCTTCCTGATCGTTTCCTTTCTCGCCAGAATCTTCATTTTTGTGTATAATGGAAAAGATGACACTAAAAGAAAATATTATCCAACTGGCACATTCTATTGGGATTTCAAAAATTGGATTTACAACTGCTGATGACTTTGCTTATTTGGAAAAATCGCTCCGCTTGGCCGTTGAGGAAGGACGGAATTCTGGATTCGAGCATAAGAATATTGAAGAGCGCATCCACCCCAAATTAAGTCTCTCCTCCGCAAAGACGATCATCTCAATCGCTGTCGCCTACCCCCACAAACTCAAGCAACAACCTCAAAAAACAGCCTATAAAAGAGGAAAATTCACGCCCAACAGCTGGGGATTAGACTACCATTATGTCCTTCAAGACAAGCTCAACCGCTTAGCTGCTGGAATTGAAGAAATGACGCAAGATTTTGAATACAAGGGCATGGTCGATACTGGAGCACTGGTTGATACGGCTGTCGCCCAACGAGCTGGAATTGGCTTTATCGGAAAAAATGGCTTAGTCATTTCAAAAGAATACGGTTCTTACATGTTTTTGGGGGAATTGATTACCAATCTCGAAATTGAACCAGATCATCCTGTCGACTATGGTTGTGGAGACTGTCGACGTTGTTTAGATGCATGCCCAACCTCCTGCCTAATCGGAGATGGCTCTATGAATGCAAAACGCTGTTTGTCCTTCCAAACTCAGGACAAGGGCATGATGGACCTAGAATTTCGCAAGAAAATTAAAACGGTCATCTATGGATGTGACATCTGTCAGATTAGCTGCCCTTATAACAAAGGGCTGGATAATCCCTTGGCAACAGAAATCGATCCTGATCTGGCTCATCCAGAGTTGATTCCTTTTCTCGAGCTGTCAAACGGACAATTTAAGGAAAAATTCGGGCATGTTGCTGGAAGCTGGCGAGGCAAGAATATCCTCCAGCGCAATGCCATTATCGCACTAGCCAATGCCAATGACCGCTCAGCCATCCCTAAACTCCTGAACATCATCGAGACCTCGCAAAATCAGATCCATATTGCAACGGCTATCTGGTCTTTAGGGCAACTGCTACGTGAAGTCACTCCAGACCTTGTTGAGCTCTTACGGAATATCAAACATCCGACTAATGCTATCATAGAAGAACGAACTGCTTTCTTTGAAAAATTCGGCATTCAAGCAGTTTCACAACTACAATGAAAAAACACTAAGGTTACAACCTTAGTGTTTTTTTAGTTCCTTCAAGAAATACCAGCTCCCCATTTCTACATTGTTAAAGCTAATCTCGTTAGAGTAGACTTCCTTGTAGCCATTTTTGGTATAAAAATAGACATTTCCCTTCGTATTGGTATAAAAGGCTAGTTTTTCTCCTTTAACCTCCTCCAAGAAAGGCTCAATTCCTTCTGTCATAAAGCGACTGCCATAGCCCTGCCGTTGATGTTTAGGGGCGACTGCGAGAAGCATTAAATACCAATCAAAGTCTACATTTTGCTCCAATTCCTTATCCGTGTCCTCCATAAATTTAAAGTAGGCCAACATATTCTTCAAGGAAATAAACTTGAGCAAACCGAATCCCCCATTTAAGAGATAGGCCCGAAAAGGAATCGGTCCCTTTTGCAACAAGGCAACTGCATAAATTTCATCATTTTTTTCTGCCACAAGGCAAATATGGTGCTTAAGAAAAACCTTTACCAGGATGCGCATCATTGCCTCAACAAAGGCAGGATACTGCTTGGGATCCCGAACCAAATCCTTGATGACTTTTAAAAATAGATAGTCCTCAAAGGCTGTACTGGCTACTCGAACCACCTGATCCAGATCTGCTTTTTCTGCTTTTCTGTACTTCATCTTCTCTCCTATTCTAAGTCCACTTTCCAGTATACACTATCCCTCGCTCTTAGACAAAGGTCAATTTTCAGCAATTTGTTCATTCAAACCAGCAAAAAGAGTCCTCCCCAGGCGAGTCCCAGCCCCCAAGCGACGAGGACATCCTTGGGATAATGAACCCCTCCAAGAACTCGGACAAGGGCTAATAGAAGAGATAGGAGCATGGAGCACATTCCTAGTGGAAGCGACAACTGACAGACACACATCGAAATAATGGTCGCCGAAAAAACATGTCGGCTAGGAAAGGAATGACCGGATGAATTTTTTTCTAATAATGGTTGAATCTCCCATTTTTCATAAGGTCTCGGAACATTGACCCAATGACGAAAGAGGCTAAACAAGACAAAACCCGAAGCAGGGATCCAGATAAAAGGCCAGATTTCTCCCATTGAAGTTTTCTTTAAAAACAGCCAACAAAAGACCAGGCCGTAGATGCCTGGCATCACTAAAGTCAGGATTCGATTCGTCCTTTGAAGGACCTGCACACGATGTGGCTTTCTCTTAAAAGGCAGGGTGAGCCAACGATAAAATTTCGGATAATCTTGAAGATTGGGCTTCATGTTGGCACTCCTGTCTTTCATCTTATTTTATACTACTAGTATACGCGATCCTAAGAAAGCCTGTCAAGCCAGGCTTCTTTTTTATCCTTTCTTTCTTCTTTTTCACATGATTTAGCACTAAAATCTGATGATTTATCATTTTTCTGTCTCCAAGAAACGTCTTTTCCATTACTATTATCGATAAAAAAATGAGGCTGGGACAAAAGTCCTAGCCTCTTAATTGTTTTTGGATTGTCGAGCAAGACGCAGTGGTTGAGTGGTCTCTACTACGCTGATTTCATCAGCTTTTACAGCCCTACTCAACTGTGCGGAGGTGGGACGACGAAATCGAATTCTAACGAATTACCGATTTCTGTCCCACTCTCATTTTTTCACTTTGTATGTTACGCCCTTTGTATCTTGTTGGAATTGCGGCAGGACGAAGGTGGATCGATATTATCCACCTGAGGAGTTAGTGAGTCGTGTCGGCAAGGCACCATTGTGCTTGCCATTACACGAATTGAACACGCCCTAAATGCTGTGTGAAAAACGCTAACTATACTAGCACTAACTTCCAGACACAGTAGCTGATTGAACCCTTCTCTCGCTTGATAAGCTCGGAAGAATTCTAATCAGCCTTGTGGGGGTAGGACGACGAAGCGTCCACAATCGTATAGCTTCTGTCCTACTCCCTATTTTCACTTTGCATTTTACGGGCTTTGTATCTTGTTGGAATTGAACACGGGCTGCGGATTGTGTCAAAAAGATGAATCCTCCTAGAATCTTTTGGATTCTTCGTCGTATTCCCTATTTTGACTGTATCCGCTACGCCCTTTGTATCTTGTTGTTACGCTACTTCTTCTGTGAATTGGCTATTGTAGAGATCAGCATAGAAGCCATTTTGGCTCATGAGTTCTTGGTGATTGCCCTGCTCGATAATATTTCCATCTTTCATCACGAGAATCAGATCCGCATTGCGGATAGTGGACAAGCGATGGGCGATGACAAAGGAGGTCCGACCTTCCATGAGTTTGTCCATGGCTTTTTGAATCAACTCTTCCGTACGGGTATCAACAGAGGAGGTTGCTTCATCCAATATAAGAAGCGGAGCATCCTTCAAGAGGGCACGCGCAATGGTCAAGAGTTGCTTTTGACCGACGGACAAGGTCACTGAATCATCTAATACAGTATCATAGCCATTCGGCAAGGTCCGAATAAAGTGATGGACCCCAACCGCTCGGGTTGCTGCTTCGACGGCTTCATCTGAAATATCCGTTTGATTGAAGACCAAGTTCTCCCGAATAGTGCCCTCAAATAGCCAGGTATCTTGTAAGACCATAGAGAAAGCATCATGAACCTCTTCGCGGCTCATGGCCTTGGTATCCACTCCATCGATAGCAATTTTACCAGCTTGAATGTCGTAAAAACGCATCAAGAGATTGACCATGGTGGTCTTACCAGCGCCTGTTGGACCAACAATGGCCACCTTCTGTCCTGGCTTCGCTTCAGCTGTAAAGTCATGGATAATAGTCTTATCTGGTGAATAACCAAAGCGAACATGTTCAAAGGTGACATGACCTTTTGGTGTTTCCAATTGACGTGTTTTTTGGGATTCATCTTCCATTTCTTCTTCGTCTAAGAATTCAAAGACACGTCCCATAGCAGCACTAGCTGATTGCAATTGGGTAATTCCTTGGGCCATTTGACCAATTGGTTGGGTAAAGATGCGGACATAGGTCATAAAGGCCACAATGGTTCCGATGGTAATATCCCCATTAATGGTGAGGACAGCCCCAACGATACAGACCATGACATAGCCGAAATTCCCTACAAACTGCATCAAGGGCATCATGATACCAGAGAAGAATTGGGATTTCCACATGCTATGGTACAAATCTTGGTTGATGGCATCAAAATGATCTTTGGCCTGATGACGGCCATTATAGGAAATGACAACATTGTGGCCACTATAGATTTCTTCAACATAGCCTGAAACTTTGGCAAGGTTGTCCTGTTGTTGCTTAAAGAGAGGCTGGCTCTTGACCATAATGATGCTGGAAAGAGCAAAACCTGCAAAGACGGACACAATCGCTGTCACCGCCAAGTGCCAGTCCGTCTTAAACATCATAAAGATGGAGCCAATCAATAAGACAATAGAAGAGACCATTTGAACCAAGCTTTGGTTAAAGGATTGGGTCATCAAATCCAAGTCATTGGTCACACGAGACAAGGTATCTCCTTGTTCATGGCTATCAAAATATTGGAGGGGCACGCGATTGAGCTTCTCAGCAATGGCATTGCGCAAGCGTTCTGCAAAGCGCTGAATCATGGTTGAGATAATGAAACTACTTCTGTAGGACACCAGTGCTCCAACTCCATAAAGGATGGCTAAGGTCAGGGCAATCGAAGTAATCTTATCAATATCAATGGCGCCTCCCATCCCTTTTGTAATGGTATCTGTAATTTCTTTTAACTTATCCGGTCCAATAACCGTGATAATACTCGATACGACCGAAAAGAGGATAGCAACTAGGAAAAATAGGTGGAAGCCCTTCAAATAGGGAGAAAGTTGTCTCCAAAGGGACGATTCTTGTTTTGTTTTATGCATGTTCCAACTCCTCCTTAGACAATTGTGAATAGGCAATTTCTTGATAGACTTCATTGGTCGCAAGCAATTCCTTGTGGGTACCTTGACCGACGACCTTCCCTTGATCCAAGACCAAAATCAAATCCGCATCCATAATGGTCGAAATCCGTTGCGCAACGATCAATTTGGTCGTATCTGCCAACTTTTCTTTTAGGGCTTGTCGCAAGATCCGATCTGTTTTATAATCCAGGGCTGAGAAGGAATCATCAAAGATGAGGATCTCGGGCTTGCGTGCAAGGGCACGCGCAATCGCCAAACGTTGACGTTGTCCTCCAGAGAAGTTGCTTCCTCCTTGCGCTACTTCTGTATCCAAGCCCTTCTCTTTTGCGGCAACAAACTCTTTGGCTTGGGCCAATTCAAGAGCTTTCCAGATGGCTTCATCCTCTAATTTTCCTTGGCTACTTTCCCCAAATTCCATATTGGAGCGAATCGTGCCACTAAAGAGCACTGCTTTTTGTGGAATGTAGCCGACTTTATTGTTCAATTCTTGGTGGCTATAGTCCTTGACATTCACCCCATCCACTAAGATCTTTCCTTCTGTCGCATCGTAAAAACGCGGGATTAAATTGACCAAAGTGGATTTACCAGAACCAGTTGATCCGATGAAGGCAACGGTTTGTCCCTTTTGGGCTGAGAAGGTCACATGCTCAATCACAGCACGAGAAGTCCGTCCATATCTAAAGGAAACATCTTGAAATTCTACGGTACCTGCTTGGTCTGATTTTTCTTTTGACTCACTTGGGAAGGCTACAGACGGTTCAAGAGCCAAGACCTGATTAATCCGTTTTGCGGATACCAAGGCACGAGGAAGAATAATCAAGATGGCCACCATCATCATAAAGCCAATGACAACCTGCATGGCGTAAGAAGAGAAGGTGATCATATCTGAGAAGACCTTGGTCCTATCCGCTAAGGCAGAACTCACCGCAAGCTTTGTAGGATTTGTTGGCATGGTGATATCATTGATCAAGTGCGCCCCAATCCAGTAGATAGCAAGGGTCAACCCACTTGATACCACTGTCATGACAGGGTTCATCAAAGACATCAAACGATAAACAAAGAGATTTAGACGGGTTAAGCCCTTGTTTTCAGCCTGGAATTTCTCATTTTGATAAGCTTCTGCATTGTAGGCGCGAACCACTCGCACCCCAGTCAAACTCTCCCGTGTCGTCGCATTCAAAGCATCGGTCAAACCTTGAACCTTTTGCTGGCGCGGAAAGGCAATAAGAACCAGAACAGAGAGAAGAATCAAGACCATCAAGACCGCAATCCCAACAGACGTTGTCCAGGCACTGCTCTTCCCCCAAATCTTGGTCAGAGCCCAAATCGCCATAATGGGACCACGCGTCACAACTTGCATCCCCATGACAATCATGATTTGTAACTGGGTCAAATCATTGGTTGTACGAGTCAAGAGAGAGGGAACGGAGAATTTCTTGATCTCGGCATCAGAGTAATCCATCACTTGATGGAAAATCTCTCCTCGAAGTCGCGTCGTAAAGCTGGCAGCGACTCTTGAAGCCAAAAAGCCCACAAAAACTGCCATCAAAAAGCTTCCAAAAGAGAAGAGCAACATCTTGCTTCCCGGATCCATAATATCAGAAACCTTGGTCCCATCCTTGGCTAAGAGGGTCGTGATATCGGATAAGTATTCAGGAGTCTTTAAATCCATCCAAACAGCCAGACAGATAAAGACCGTACTAAGGGCAATCATGCCCCATTCTTTGGCAGTTAACCGCCGAAATATATTGATCATTCCTCGCTCCTTTTTTTCATATTCTCATAAAATTGATGCATGACCCTGAAAAAGATGGCCAATTCTTCTTCTGATACACCAGCCATCATATCCTGGTCCACTTCTTCAAAGAATTGTTTCATGTCATTCAATTTATCTTTTACACTGTCTGTTAGGTAGACATACTTGGCCCGTTTATCGGTTGGACTAGGCTCTAGATAAATAAAGCCATTTTTCTCCATGCGCTTGATCAGGTTACTCGTCACGGATTTTGAGATATGAAGTTCCTGCTCAACATCCCGAATCAAGGTCACTTTCCCCTCCTTTTCACGATGAGATAAAAAGCCCAATACCTGACCTTGGGGTCCTGCGCTAAATTCAAGCCCTCTCTTCTTGGCCTCTCTTTCTACCATGAGGTGAATGAGATGACCGATTTTTTTAAATTCTAGTAAAGGTTTGTCCATCATTTCCTCCAAATAGTTCTCTTAAGAACTTTAAAGTTACTATGAGAACTATTTTAACACAAAAAAGATCCCTGTCAAGAAAAAAGTTTCCATAAGAACTAAAAAAAGGAGCCGAATCGACTCCATCCTTCATCTTTAGATAATAATGCCTTCTAGATGATCCATTTCATGCTGACAGATCTGGGCCGGAAAGCCTGACAAATGAATTGTTTTTGCTTTCCAATTCATATCTCGATAGGCCACTGAAATCTCCTCATAACGAGTGGTCGGCCGACTCCCCACCAAGGACAAGCATCCTTCCTCTGTTTGGTAAGGCTTTTTCTTTTCAAGGAGAACCGGATTAAACAGGACCAAATTTTCACTTCCCATTCGGATGATAATCGCTCGCTTTTTCACCCCGATCATATTGGCTGCTAAACCGACACACTCAAGGAGATGAGCATTTAAGGTGTCCTGCAAATCCAAAGCCAAGGTGCGATCCTCAGGTGTCGCTTCTTCTGACTTTTGACCCAAGAATAAGACATCTTTTACAATATTCTTTTTCATTCCTTCCTCACTTCTTGATAGATAGACGAAAGAAGAGAGTGGGACAGAAATCGGTAATTCGTTAGAATTGGATTTCATCGTCCCACCTCCGCACAGTTGAGTAGGGCTGTAAAAGCTGATGAAATCGGCGTAGTAGAGCCCACTCAACCACTGCGTCTTGCTCGACAATCCAAAAATAATTGAGAGGCTAGGACTTTTGTCCCAGCCTCCTCGCTCTTGTTTCTAACCTCTAAGAGACAATTGCTGCTTATTTTTTAAGCTTTTCGCTCACTTCTTTTGCAAGGACAAAGTTCCCCAAGGTCGCTGAACCATTGCCGGCAACTGCAGGTGTCACAATATAATCTCTCACATCAGGTACAGGGAGGTAACCGTTCAAGAGGGCAGTAAATTTCGTGCGAACACGATCTAACATATGTTGTTGAGCCATGACTCCTCCTCCAAAGACAATGACGTCTGGGCGGAAGGTAACTGTCGCATTCACTGCTGCTTGTGCGATGTAGTAGGCTTGAATATCCCATACATTGCTGTTGAGTTCAATGTTTTCCCCACGAATACCCGTACGAGCTTCGAGACTAGGACCAGCCGCAAAACCTTCCAAACAGCCATTGTGGAAAGGACAAACACCCTTGAATTCTTTTTCCACATCCATTGGGTGTTGGGCCACATAGTAGTGTCCCATTTCTGGGTGCCCAGCTCCCCCGATAAACTCACCACGTTGGATGACACCAGCTCCGATTCCTGTTCCGATTGTATAGTAAACCAAGTTTTCGATATGACCACCCGCATTGTTGCGTGCGACCACTTCTCCATAGGCAGAACTATTCACATCTGTTGTGAAATAGATAGGTACATTCAAGGCACGACGGAAGGCCCCAACGATATCTACATTGGCCCAATTTGGTTTTGGAGTCGTTGTGATGAAACCATAAGTGTTTGAATTTGGATCGATATCAATTGGTCCAAATGAACCAATCGCAAGCCCAACTAGATCCTCAAATTTTGAGAAAAATTCAATACACTTATCAATCGTCTCAATTGGCTTGGTTGTTGGAAATTGTACTTTTTCCACAACATTATAGTTTTCATCACCAACCGCACAAACAAATTTTGTACCGCCAGCTTCCAAACTTCCATATAATTTTGTCATGTTGGCTCCTTTTTTATTATGAAAAATATCCTGTATTTATTATAGCATATTTTGTAGTCAATCTTTTTCTCTTCTCTAAAGAAAAAACACACTTTTTTTGAGAAATAAAATTCAAGGACTGGAGATGATAGACCAGTCCTTGAAAACTTATTGTTTCGATTAAGCTTTGACTTCGATGATCGCATCACCCTTCGCAACAGATCCAGTTGCAACAGGTGTGACAGAAGCATAGTCAGCTGTGTTAGTGACGATCACCATAGTTGTGTCTTCAAGACCAGCTGCGGCAATTTTCGCTGCATCAAATGTACCAAGGACATCACCAGCTTTCACTTTATCACCTTGAGCTACTTTTTGATCAAATCCTTCACCGTTCATTGATACGGTATCAATCCCAACGTGGATCAAGATTTCAGCACCATTAGCGGTCTTCAAACCGTAAGCGTGACCAGTTGCAAAAGCAATGGTTACTTCAGCATCAGCTGGTGCATAGACAACGCCTTCAGTTGGTTTGATGGCAATTCCTTGTCCCATCGCTCCACTTGAGAAGACAGGATCATTCACATCAGACAAAGCAACAGCTTGACCAACGATCGGAGAGATAATGGTTTCGTCTTGAAGAGATGCTGGAAGAGCTCCAGTTGTTTCTTCTTCAATAATAGCTTCTGCTTCTTTGTCCTCTGCAGGAACTGATGAAGCTTCATCTTCATAACCAAACATATAAGTCAAACCGAAACTTAGGGCAGTTGTAAATACAACCATAAATACATATTTCAATAATTGACCGTTTAGATAGAGAAGCGTTCCTGGAATAATTGTAATACCAAATCCTGTACCAGCAAGATTTAACATAGATGCAATCCAACCACCTACTGCACCTGCTCCCAAAGCAATAACGAATGGTTTCACATAACGCAAGTTTACACCAAAGATTGCAGGCTCAGTAATACCTAACAAGGCAGAGATAGTTGCAGGAAATGCTAGAGCTTTCACTTTTTGAGATTTAGATTTCACTGCCACTGCTAAAGTAGCTCCAGCTTGTGCAGTCATAGCCGCTGTAATAATTGCATTAAATGGATCTTTTTTATCTGCAGTAATTAATTGTGATTCAAGAAGATTAAAGATATGATGGACGCCGGTAACGACAATCAACTGATGAACGCCACCAATAAGAAGACCTGCAAGACCAAATGGTAAATTCAAAATAAACTTAGTTACATTTAGTACATATTCTTCGATACTGTGGAAGAATGGACCAATAATAAACAAAGCGAGGAATGACATGATTGTCAATGTGAATAATGGAACCAATAACAAATCTAAGACATCTGGAATTTTCTTATGGAGCCACTTTTCAAGTTTCGCACCAATTAGACCAACGAAGAAAGCGGGAAGAACTGAGTTCTGGAATCCAACCACATGATGGAAGATACCAAAGTATGTTGCTGCTTTAGAAGGATCTTCCGCTACAACCCACGCATTTGGAAGTGTCGGACTAACCATCATCAAACCAATTACAATCCCAAGAACAGGATTTCCTCCGAATACTCGGAATGCAGACCATGAAATCAAGGCTGGGAAGAAGGCAAACGCGGTATCAGTTAAAATTGTTGAATAGGTATAAAAATCAGTAGATTTAAATGCATCTGCTGTTGTGCCAAACAAAGCCAAAACCTGGTCTTGAGCAATGGCACCACGAATCCCCATAAACAATCCAGTCGCAACAATTGCTGGTAGAATTGGAACAAAAACGTCTCCAAAGGTACGGATCGCGCGTTGGAACCAGTTTCCTTGTTTAGCGGCTTCTGCTTTCATTTCATCTTTTGATGATGTTGGTAAGCCAAGAGCTACTACTTCATCATAGATCTTGTTTACAGTACCAGTACCAAAGATGATTTGGTATTGACCTGAGTTAAAGAAAGCACCTTGTACTTTTTCAATGTTCTCAACAACATCTTTGTTGATTTTTGATTCATCTTTTACCATCACGCGAAGACGAGTCGCACAGTGAGCAACACTGCTAACGTTCTCAACCCCACCGATTGCATCGATGACCTGCTTTGCAATTTCTGTATTTGACATTTTGCAAAAATCTCCTTATTTTTTGTAATGTAAACGGTTAAATCGTTTCTACGTTTTTAATTGTACCACGTATTGAAAATATGTCAAGCGTTTTGCAGGATTTTTTTGAAACTTTTTTGGACTTTTTGACACCTTTTGACAGTATGAAACTATTTTCATTTTAAAACAGGCCTGTACTACGCTTTTTAGCACTTTAAATCAGACTTTTATTTTCATTTTCTTTCATATTTTCATAAATTTTCAACTTCTCCTCTTTTCTTCAGGCTGCAAAATAGCTGTCAATCGTTTGACATTTTTTGCCATTTTTTTCATTTATCGCTTGCATTTTTAATAGGAAATCGGTACTATGGAAGTAAGAAAAAATTCGGAGGAATAAAATGGAATGGACAACTGAACGTCGTTACAGACGTTACGAAGACTGGACAAAAGAGGAAAAGCAAGCCATCCAAGATCATATGGCCAAATCTCCTTGGCATACACACTATCATGTTGAGCCAAAAGCTGGTCTCTTAAATGATCCTAACGGTTTTTCCTACTTTGATGGAAAATGGATCTTGTTTTACCAAAATTTCCCATTTGGTGCAGCCCATGGGTTAAAATCATGGGTACAAACAGAAAGTGAAGACTTGGTTCATTTCAAAGAAACTGGTGTAACGCTTCTTCCAGACACAGATCTGGATAGCCATGGAGCTTATTCCGGATCAGCCATGCAGTTTGGTGACAAACTATTCTTATTCTACACCGGAAATGTTCGTGATGCAGAATGGGTTCGTCATCCTTACCAAGTCGGTGCTTTGATGGATAAAGACGGCAAGATTGAAAAAATTGACAAAATCTTGATTGATCAACCTGCTGACTCTACGGATCACTTTCGTGACCCACAGATTTTTAATTTCAAAGGTCAATTCTACGCTATCGTTGGTGGTCAAGACCTTGAGAAGAAAGGATTCATCCGTCTCTATAAGGCTGTAGATAATGACTATTCCAACTGGGTTACAGTCGGTGACTTGGATTTTGCAAACGATCGGACAGCTTATATGATGGAATGTCCCAACCTAGTCTTTGTAGGAGACCAACCCGTTCTCCTATACTGCCCTCAAGGCTTAGATAAAGCCGTTCTCGATTATGACAATATCTATCCAAATATGTACAAGATTGGGGCAAGCTTTGACCCAGAAAAGGCCAAAATGGTTGATGTATCTGAATTGCATAATCTCGACTATGGTTTTGAAGCCTATGCGACTCAAGGATTTAATGCTCCCGATGGACGTGCCTATACTGTTAGCTGGCTAGGTCTTCCAGACGTTTCTTATCCAACGGATTCCTATGACTACCAAGGAGCTCTCTCACTGGTCAAAGAATTAACCATCAAAGATGGCAAGCTCTACCAATACCCAGTTGAAGCCATCAAAGACTTGCGCGCTGAGAGTGAGGAATTTGCCAACAAGGCACAAACCAAGAACTGCTATGAATTGGAATTGCAGTTTGAAAAGGATAGCCAGAACGAAATCGTCCTCTTTGCCGATGCAGAAGGGAAGGGCTTAGCTCTCACATTTGATCTGGCTAAAGGATTGGTCACAGTCGATCGAAGCCAGGCTGGTGAGCAATATGCCCAAGAATTCGGTGCGAGCCGTAGCTGCACAATCGCTAACCAAGCAACAACCGCTAATATTTTCATTGACAATTCGATTTTTGAAATCTTTATCAATAAAGGAGAAAAAGTATTTTCTGGTCGGGTCTACCCACATGCAGATCAAAATGGAATCTTGATCAAGTCTGGAACCCCTACTGGAACATACTACGAACTTGATTATGGTCGCAAAGCTAACTGATGTCGCCAAACTCGCCGGTGTCAGCCCTACTACTGTCTCACGGGTTATCAATAAAAAAGGATACCTGTCTGAAAAAACGATCCAAAAAGTCCAAGAAGCCATGCGAGAATTGGGCTATAAACCTAACAATGTTGCTCGTAGCCTCCAAGGAAAATCAGCCAAGTTAGTCGGCTTGATCTTTCCCAACATCAGTAATGTTTTCTATGCTGAATTAATCGACAAACTAGAGCACCAACTCTTCAAACACGGCTATAAAACCATCATCTGCAATAGTGAACACGACTCCGAAAAAGAGCGCGAATACATTGAGATGTTGGAGGCCAACCAGGTAGATGGCATCATTTCAGGAAGCCATAATTTGGGCATTGAAGATTACAACCGGGTAACTGCTCCTATCATTGCTTTTGACCGCAACCTCTCCCCAGAAATTCCGGTTGTCTCTTCAGACAACTACGCTGGCGGGGTGCTTGCAGCAGAAACTTTAGTAAAAACCGGAGCCCGAAAGATTATCATGATCACAGGTAATGACAACTCTAACTCCCCAACTGGCTTGCGTCATGCGGGATTTGCATCAGTTCTACCTGAGTCCATGATCATTAATGTTTCCAGTGATTTCTCCCCTATTCGCAAAGAAATGGAAATCAAACAGATTTTAACCCACCACAAACCAGATGCCATTTTTGCCTCCGATGATTTGACGGCGATCTTGATCATGAAAGTCGCTAGAGAATTAGATATTCAGATTCCTCAGGATTTGAAAGTGATTGGTTATGATGGAACCCAGTTCATCGAGACCTATACACCTGAACTGACAACCATCCAACAACCCCTCGAAGACATTGCTATCCTCATGGTGGATCTTTTACTCCAAAAGATAGAAGGAAAAAAAGTAGCAACTACCGGTTATTTCTTGCCCGTTAGTCTCCACTCTGGAAAAAGTGTCTAAAAGCAATATCCCCTCAGTAGAAACTGTGGGGATATTTTTTACCAAAAAAAGAGCCAGTAGGCTCTTTTTACTTATTCTTCTGTCACAAATTGACTGAGGACACCGTTGACAAATCGTGAAGAGGTTTCATCTGAAAAGGCCTTGGCCAATTCCACCGCTTCATTGACTGCGACGATCTGTGGTGTATCAAACTCTGTCATTTCATAAATTCCCAGACGAAGGATATTTTTCTCTACCAAGGTCAAGCGCTCAACAGTCCAGCCGGTTTTCAAATGTTGACCGATTTGTTGGTCTAGTTGATCTTTTGACTGATAGACACCCGTCACGAGATTCATGAGAAAGGCAGGTAGATCGACTTCTTTGTCTTCTGCTAGGTCCTTGTCATGTAGATAAGCAAAGCGACAAGCTTCAACAATGTCTCCATCGTATTCCAAGGCCATCAAGGCTTGGAAGGCGCGCTCGCGCAAATCTCGACGTGATTCTAATAAAATTTCATCAGTCATTGAGGAAGTCCTCATTAAACAAGTCTTTCAAGTCTGGTTTTGGAGATTTTTCCGTTGCGATACCGACAACGTGAATGTTGACAGCATCCAAGGTTACATCTGCCATATCATAAACTGCAGACTTGACCGCTTTTTGAATGGCTACAGCGACAGATGGTACAGCCACTCCATATTCTAAATAGAGATAGATGTCTACTGAAACTTGACCATCTTCTTCTGTATGAAGGTAGACGCCACGTCCAAGGGAGCGTTTGGATAAGCTATCTGAAACACTCTTGTTTTCAAGCGAATAGACACCCTCTACTTTTGCTGTCGCAATCGCAATAATTTTTTCTAATACACGTGGTGCAATAACGATGTCACCAAATTGTTCAGTTGCCATAGAAGTTCCTTTCTATTTGACACCCTGAGATGTCTCTTATGCACGAGAAACGTAAGTTCCTTCAGTAGTGTTAATGACCAATTTTTGTCCAGCTTCGATGAAGTCAGGAACGTTTACGACCAAACCAGTTTCCATTGTAGCAGGTTTACCAGAACCAGTCACTGTAGCACCTTTGATAGATGGTTGAGTTTCTGCAACAGTCAATTCAACAGTTGTAGGAACTGTTACACCGATGACTTCGCTTCCGTAGAATTGAATTTTTACTTCTGAGTTTTCAAGGATATAAAGCAATTCTTGTTCTACATTCACAACTGGAATTTCATATTGGTCATATGTTTCAGTGTTCATGAAGTAGGCTGTATCATCCATTTTGTACAAGTATTGAGCTGGAACAGTTTCGATAATCGCTTGTTCAAATTTTTCTTCTGGACGGTAGCTTGTATCAAATGTTGAACCAGTACGGACATCACGCAATTTCATACGCATGATAGTATTTCCTTTACCTGGTTTGTGGTGGCTAGCTTCCAAAACGCGGATCAATTTTCCGTCAGCTGTTTCAAAAGTCATACCAGCTTTCAATTTACTTGCTTCGATCATGTTTTATTACCTCTTTTTTAAAAATAGATTACTCTTTATTGTAACACACTATTTGATTTTTCTCAAACAGCAATTACCTCTTTTGGAGAAGAAAGGATTGCTATGGACCGCCCCTGATCCATCCACATCCAAATTACCCTTTGCTTCTTTCGTGTTTTGTTCTGTTAGTTCCTATACCAAAATGGATAGGGCTCCAAATAAGATGTCAGGGAGAAGAACTCCTCTACAATTCATTTCATAGTCTTCTCTTCACATCTCTGTCTAAACAGAAGTTAAGAGAAACGTATATTTTAAAGGACAATCAATTCTTTAGGAGCAAGAGTCAAGACTTCACAACCTGTTTCTGTGATCAAAAGGTCATCTTCGATCCGCACACCAGAGAGACCTTCAATATAAATACCTGGCTCATCTGTTAAGACCATCCCTGCTTGAATCGCTTCTTTAGACGTTTGGCTGAAGTATGGTTCTTCGTGGATATCTAGCCCAATCCCATGACCGATTCCATGAGTAAAGTATTGACCATAGCCGGCTCTTTCGATCACATCACGTGGGATTTTATCAAAATCACGGAAGCCAAGTCCATCTTTAGCAGCATCAATCAAGGCTTGATTGGCTTTCAAAACGGTTTCGTAAATTTCTCTTTCCTTGTCGCTGACATGTCCTGCATAGATAGTCCGTGTCATATCGCTGACATAGTGGTTATACAAGCAACCAAAATCAAGGGTCAAGGCATCTCCTGCTGAAATCACCCGATCACTTGGAGTCGCGTGAGGCATGGCAGAGCGTTCACCAGCTGCCGAGATAATATCAAAAGATACACCAGAAGCTCCCAACTCCCGCATTCTAAAATCGAGGAAAGTTGCTGCTTCCAACTCTGTCGTTTTCCCTACCTTGATATAATCCAAAATATCACGGAAGGCTTGGTCAG
>CABSRC010000010.1 GCA_902480035.1 uncultured Streptococcus sp.
GTATTTTAGGTCTGTTAGTTAAGGTTAAGAGTTAAAAATTGCTTCGATAAAATGAGTATGTTTATAAATTACATTTTAGAACAACTTTTCTTTGCACTTTACAGTTGATAGTCAGTCCAAAACAGCAGAAATGCTGTTTTTTTGATATAATGGACCTATGTTATCGAAAAGTAAACGTATTCTATTTGGGATGCTTCATGTTGTCATGTTGCTAGTGATGGTCCACTGGTTCTTGATCAGTGTGATCTATCTGAGAGAGATTTCATGGCTAGCCATTTTAGGTGCTGGATTGCTATTTCTGCTAGCCTGGCTGAAACGCGATGGGCTAAAGAGTGCCTTTGCTTGGTTGACTCGGCATAAAAAAGGCTTCTTGCTTGGAGCGGTTGTCTTTCAGTTGATTGTTATGGTCTGTGCGGAGCTCTTTATCCGTCGGGATGCTGCGGTTGTTTTCAAAGGGGCTTTTGATCTTCTGAAGCAATCTTCCATAACCAACTACCTCAGTCGCAATCCCAATAACATTCCGCTCTTTCTTTACGAGAAGTTTTTCTACGTCTTATTTGGCTCTAGCGGTCTGTGGGTCATGCAGGCTCTCAATATCCTCTATGTCAATCTGGGTGCAGTCCTCTTGTACAAGCTGTCCCAGAAGCATTTCAATCAAAAAACAGCTGATCTAGTTTATCTCTTCTATGTGAGCTTGATCTGTTACTCGCCTTATTTCTATTCCATGTATACGGACATTCCGCCACTTCCTTTGATCGCTCTTCAGTTATGGTGGGCCTTGGATATCTTGAAGGAAGATCAAGCAGACTCCTGGAAGAAGATTGTTGGCTTGGGGATCTTATCTGGCGTGACTATGTTGATCCGTCCAACGACGATTATTGTCATGATTGCCTTTTGGGCTGTGCTCTTCTTCAGAGGAAATTGGAAGGCCTTTGGCAAGATTGCTACGGTGACGGTCCTGACGACGGGCTTTGTCTTTGCAGGACTGAATACAGCGGTCAATCATCAAAGAGTTGTGCCGATCTTGAAACAAGAAGGGCTGGCAAAAGGACCGCTCTTGTTTATCAATCTGGGCTTGACAGATATAGGGCACAACCAAGAAGATATGAAAGAGGGCTTGCTAGCCTATATTGATGAGGACAAGCGCTCGGATTACAACAATGGCCTCTTTAAAAAAGAAAATGTCATTAAAGAAATCAAGCGCCGTCTCAAGGAGTACGGACCGTTCGGTTTGATCGGGCATATCTACTACAAGCAATCCTTGACGGTAGCAGAAGGTACCCTGGGCTGGCTCTACCGAGATGTAGAGTATGAGAAGACGCCTTTTATCAATCCTCTCTATGCACCCCTGACTAAAAATAATGGTCTGGCAAAATGGGTGCGGACCTATTTCCTCAGCATTGATCGACCGCAGTACAAGTATTATGAATTTGTCAAGCAGCTGATCTGGATCGTCCTATCGGCTGGTTTGGTTGGAGCTTATCTCAAACGTCGAGATACAGATGACTTTAACTTCCTTTCCTTAGCAGTCTTTGGTGGTTTGCTCTTCTTAACCATCTTTGAAGGTGGGAAGACCCGCTACCTCATCCAATTCTTACCGCAAATTTTACTAGTCGCTTCGATCGGTCTAGCAGGATTTACCAAGAAAGAAAATACATAAAAGCTCTGGCTTGTTTGACAGGCAGTAATAAAGGTTGGACAAAAATGTCCAGCCTCTTTTTTATCCAGTAGATCTGCACCAAATGTGGTATAATGGAAGGTAAGAATTTATTGGATAGCGGAGAGTTTCCATGCAGCATTCACCCTGGCATGAAGCCATCAAGTCCCATCTTCCAGAAGGGTATTTTCACCAGATCAATGACTTTATGAATGAAGTCTACAACAAAGGAGTGGTTTATCCACCGCGTGACAAGGTCTTTAAGGCCTTGCAGACGACAGGGATGGATCAGGTCAAGGTCTTGATCTTAGGCCAAGATCCCTACCATGGACCGGATCAAGCGCAGGGCTTAAGTTTCTCTGTTCCAGATCATGTACCAGCGCCGCCTTCTTTGCAAAATATTCTCAAAGAATTGCGCTCAGATATCGGAGAGAAGCGGTCCCATGATCTGACCTCTTGGGCAGAGCAAGGAGTGCTCTTGCTCAATGCCTGTTTGACAGTGCCAGCTGGTCAGGCCAATGGTCATGCTGGTCAAATTTGGGAGCCTTTCACAGATGCTGTGATCAAGGTGGTCAATGAGTTGGAGGAGCCAGTTGTCTTTATCCTCTGGGGATCTTATGCCCGTAAGAAAAAGCCTCTGATTACCAACGATCGACATTTAGTCCTTGAATCAGCTCACCCAAGTCCTTTATCGGCCTACCGAGGATTCTTTGGTTCCCAACCCTTTTCAAAAACCAATCAATTTTTGAAAGAGGCGGGACGTGAGCCGATTGATTGGTTAAGATAGGAGAAAGAAATGCCACAATTAGCAACGATTTGTTACATTGACAATGGGAAAGAATTTCTCATGTTGCATCGCAATAAAAAGCCCAATGATGTCCATGAAGGCAAATGGATCGGGGTTGGTGGAAAATTAGAACGCGGGGAAACCCCACAGGAGTGTGCTGCGCGTGAGATTTTTGAGGAGACCGGCCTTAGAGCTAAGCCAGTCTTGAAAGGGATTATTACCTTTCCGGAGTTTACTCCAGATTTGGACTGGTACACCTATGTCTTCAAGGTAACAGATTTTGAGGGAGAACTGATCGAGTGTAACGAAGGGACCTTGGAGTGGGTACCTTATGATCAAGTTCTCTCAAAACCAACCTGGGAAGGGGACCACACCTTTGTCGAGTGGTTGTTGGAGGATAAACCCTTCTTTTCAGCAATGTTTCGCTATGACGGCGACCGCTTGTTAGAGTCGCATGTTGATTTTTATGAATAAAGGAGAATGCAATGGTTGTCATTAAAAATGGTCGTGTCATGGATCCTAAGACCGGTTTGGATCAAGTCTGTGACCTTCGCATCGAAGGAAAGAAAATTGTAGAGATCGCTGAAAACCTCCCAACGGATGGAGAAGAGGTGCTTGATGCTACTGGTTTGGTTGTAGCTCCTGGTTTGATCGATGTGCACGTGCATTTCCGTGAACCCGGTCAAACCCATAAAGAAGACATTCATACGGGTGCCTTAGCCGCAGCTGCTGGTGGTTTTACTCGAGTAGTCATGATGGCCAATACTAATCCGACCATTTCAGATATTGCGACCTTAGAGGAAGTCTTAGCTTCTGCAGCCAAGGAAAATCTTCACATTCATACGGTTGCGACAGTGACCAAGAACTTTGACGGTCAACACCTGACAGATTTTGAAGGATTGCTTAAGGCTGGTGCAGTAGGATTTTCAGATGATGGGATTCCCCTTCAAAGCACTAAGGTTGTCCGTGAAGCATTGGAAGAAGCTAAGCGTCTAGGAACCTTTATTAGTCTGCATGAAGAAGACCCTGAGTTGAATGGCATTCTTGGTTTGAATGAGAACATTGCCAAGGAACACTTCCATGTCTGTGGGGCGACGGGTGTAGCCGAATATTCTATGGCTGCGCGGGATGCCATGATTGCCCATGCGACAGGCGCTCACCTCCATATCCAACACCTCTCCAAGGAAGAAAGTGTCAAGGTGGTGGAATTTGCCCAAGGATTAGGAGCTCATGTGACGGCAGAAGTGGCACCTCAACACTTTTCGAAAACAGAAAGTCTGCTCTTGACTAAAGGAAGCAATGCTAAGATGAATCCACCTCTTCGCTTGGAATCTGACCGTCTAGCAGTGATTGAAGGCTTGAAGTCAGGCGTCATCTCCGTGATTGCGACTGACCACGCGCCTCACCATGCAGATGAGAAGAATGTTCCTGATATTACCAAAGCACCATCTGGAATGACTGGGCTTGAAACTTCGCTTTCTCTTGGTTTGACCTACTTGGTGCATGCAGGTCATTTAAGCCTGATGCAATTGCTTGAAAAGATGTCCTATAATCCAGCTCGTCTCTATGATTTTGATGCTGGCTATATCGCAGTGGATGGACCGGCAGATTTGACCATCTTTGATCCAGAAGCAGATCGTCTGGTATCGGATCATTTCGCTTCAAAAGCTGGAAATTCACCATTTGTGGGCGAAACATTAAAAGGGAAAGTTGCTTATACAATCTGTGATGGACAAGTGATTTTTCAAGGATAAGCGATCGTATTTATATGAATTTTAAAAAAATGATGCAAGGCTTGGTTTTCTTTTTAACCAGCCTTCTTGTCTTTGTCTTTCTATTTCGTGCTTTGCTACCAACTGCATCTCCTCGCATGACCAAGCCCAAAACAGCTGCGAAAGAAATCACCTATACTTATGTAGCTCTAGGAGATTCACTGACCGAAGGAGTAGGGGATAGCACCAAGCAAGGGGGCTTTGTCCCCATCCTTGCCCAAAGCCTGTCCAATGAAAATGACGGCCAGTATCAGCCTGTCAACTATGGAGTAGCTGGGAATACAAGTGCTCAGATCTTAGATCGGCTCAAGAAGCAAACAGATCTTCAGAAGGATCTCAAAAAGGCGCGTGTCATGACCTTAACCGTTGGGGGAAATGATCTGCGCAAAGTTGTTGTCGATCATCTGAGTGATTTTTCTCTATCAGATATCCAAAAGCCGCTCAAGAATTATACAGCGAACCTCAAAGAAATTATTACAAAGGCCAGAAAGGACAATCCCCATCTTCCCATTTATGTAGTGGGGATCTACAATCCTCTTTACCTGAATTTTCCTGAATTAACTAGTATCCAGACGGCTGTAGATCGTTGGAATGAGACGACGGAAGAAACCATCGCGCAATATGATCAAGTCTATTTCGTCCCGATCAATGATCTGCTCTATAAAGGAATTGATGGCAAAATGGGCGTATCAGAAATCAGTGACGGGAAGACAACCGTTATCAATGATGCCCTGTATGAAGAGGATAGCTTTCACCCCAACAATACGGGCTATGAAAAGATGAAACAAGCAATATTGGAGAAAATCAATGCCACAAAAAAAACTTGGAGTCAAAAATAATCCCATCAAAGAGAAGGTCCCCTTCCTTCAAAAAATCAATATTTGGAAATGGTTATTTTTAGGTTTGGTCAGCCTTCTCTTAGCCTTCGCTATAGTTGTGCAAGGACGCTTAGCGACGCCAAGAGAAGATGTTAGCCAGCTTCATCAAGCAGTTGGCACCAAAGATGTCAAAGTTGGAACCATGACAACGACTCGGGATCAACTCAATGATACCATCAAATCGCTACTGAAAAAATATAAGCTGTCCGACTACAAGGTCTATGCGGACAATCAGCAAATCCTATTAGAAGGGCAGTTGAGTCTCTTGGGGAAGGATTATCCCTTATATATTTACTTTCAACCATCCAAATTGGAAAATGGGAACATTCTCTTGACGGTGAAGGATTTTTCAGTCGGAACCTTTCAAATTCCACAAAGGATGGTTTTGCAGCTCTTGAGTAAAAATAAAAATATCCCAAAATTTGTTCAGATCTCACCCAAGCAGTCTACCATCACCATTGTATTGCCAGAAATTGACAATGACTTTGGAATATATGTCAAGGCCAATACCATTGACCTCTATAATGACAAGATCGTTTTTGATTTGTATCAGAAGAAGTAGGGCGAAAGAGGCTATTCAAATTGAATTCACAATCATCTTAAAAAATTTCCTTAGGTTCAATAATTCCGAGTGCTAGAAACAATAGTGTTTCTAGCACTTTTCTCATGACGGAAAGTTTCATTATATGATGTGTTTAAATGATCCTAATTGTTTATATCATTATAATTTTTTAAGAGCATCTCGGTTTTCTTATGTAAAAACAGGCTGTCTATAGTCTAATTAGAATTGAAAACTCTATTTTGTTTCTATTCAAAAAATTCAGAATATTGTAGAAAATTCTTGACATTGATTCTTCCCTATGCTAAAATACTAGACAAGACATTGAACAAAGGAGAAAGTCAAACATGAAAACAGCTAAGTTTATTCAATTTGCTTTGTTGTTGAGGTATAAGGGCTAGTGCAGAAGCATTAGTCCTGTTTGGCTTACCAAGCGGGCAAAAACATCTCGCTTGGTTAACCGAGTGAGATGTTTTTCTTTATATACACTACATAGAAATGAGGAGACCCTATGCGTAAAGTTGAATTTTTAGATACCAGCCTTCGGGACGGTGAACAGACTCCAGGAGTCAATTTCTCAATTAAAGAAAAGATTGCCATTGCCAAGCAATTGGAAAAATGGGGCATTTCTGCTATTGAAGCAGGTTTTCCTGCAGCTAGTCCTGATTCCTTCACAGCTGTTCAAGAGATTGCCAAGGTCTTGACCAAGACAGCCGTGACAGGTTTGGCCCGTTCTGTCAAATCAGATATTGATGCTTGTTATGAAGCCTTGAAGGATGCTAAGTATCCACAAATTCACGTCTTTATCGCAACCAGTCCGATTCACCGGGAGTTTAAACTCAACAAGACCAAGGAAGAAATTCTTGAAGCGATCAAAGAGCACGTTTCTTACGCTCGCTCAAAATTTGAAATTGTTGAATTCTCGCCAGAAGATGCGACCCGGACGGAATTGGATTTCCTCTTGCAAGTCGTACAGACTGCAGTCGATGCAGGGGCCAGCTATATCAACATTCCTGATACAGTCGGTTTCACGACGCCAGCGGAGTACGGTGCCATTTTCAAATACTTGATTGACCATGTCAAGACAGATCGCGAGATTATCTATTCTCCTCATTGCCATGATGACCTAGGTATGGCGGTGGCCAATAGCCTCGCTGCTGTTAAAAATGGTGCCCGTCGTGTTGAAGGAACCATCAATGGCATCGGGGAGCGGGCCGGCAATGCGGCGCTTGAAGAAGTAGCAGTTGCTCTCAATATTCGTGAAGACTATTTCCAAGTGGAGAGTCCGATTGTCCTTAATGAAACCATCAACACCTCTGAGTTGGTCTCTCGTTACTCTGGGATTCCAATTCCTAAAAACAAGGCGGTTGTTGGTGGCAATGCCTTCTCACACGAGTCTGGGATCCACCAAGACGGAGTTCTTAAAAATCCTCTTACCTACGAAATCATTACCCCTGAGTTGGTGGGTGTTAAGAGCAATAGTCTTCCTCTTGGAAAATTGTCTGGTCGCCATGCCTTTGTCGAAAAACTGCATGAGTTGGGACTGGATTTCACAGAAGAAGACATCAAGCCATTGTTTGCTAAGTTCAAATCTCTGGCAGACAAGAAACACGAGATCACAGATGCCGATATCCGCGCCCTTGTTGCCGGTACAGCAGTGGAAAATCCAGAAGGATTCCAATTTAATGATCTCCGCTTGACAACCAATGCAGACGAAACGATTACAGCAGCGGTTAGCCTCCGCAATGAAGAAGGGGAAGTACTTGAATTTCTTGCCAATGGTCAAGGGTCGGTTGAAGCGATCTTTAATGCGATTGATAAATTCTTCAACCAAACTGTTCGCTTGACATCTTATAATATCGATGCAGTGACTGATGGGATCGATGCCCAAGCCCGTGTCTTGGTATCCGTGGAAAATGTCGATACAGATACGATTTTCAATGCCTCTGGTTTGGACTTTGACGTATTGAAAGCCTCTGCCATTGCTTATATCAATGCCAACACGCTGGTTCAAAAAGAGAATGCGGGTGAGATGGGACGAGCTGTCTCCTACCGTGACCTTCCACAAGCCTAAGAGGAAATGAACATGACAAAGAAAATTGTAACACTTGCAGGAGATGGGATTGGCCCTGAGATCATGGCAGCTGGACTAGAGGTCCTCGCAGCCGTCGCTCCCAAAATCGGCTTTGATTATAGTCTAGAAGACAAACCTTTTGGGGGTGCTGGAATTGATGCCGCTGGCCACCCACTTCCCCAAGATACTCTAAAAGCAGCTAAAGGAGCGGATGCTATTCTTCTCGCAGCCATCGGGAGTCCTGAATATGACAATGCTCCTGTTCGTCCAGAACAAGGCCTGCTCGCTATTCGCAAGGAATTAAATCTCTTTGCCAATATTCGTCCTGTACGGATTTTTGACGCCTTGAAACACTTGTCTCCTTTGAAACCAGAGCGTATCGAGGGGGTCGACTTTGTAGTCGTGCGTGAATTGACAGGTGGGATTTACTTTGGAGAGCATATCTTGAAAGAAGATACAGCGCGTGATATCAATGATTACAGTGCAGAAGAAATCCGTCGGATTATGCGCCAAGCCTTCAAGATCGCGCAAGGACGTGGTAAGAAAGTGACCAGTATCGATAAGCAAAATGTCCTTGCAACTTCTAAATTGTGGCGCCAAGTGGCAGAAGAAGTTGCCAAAGAATTTCCAGATGTGACCTTAGAGCACCAGCTTGTCGATAGTGCGGCCATGATCATGATTACCAATCCAGCCCGCTTTGATGTTGTAGTGACAGAGAATCTATTCGGAGATATCTTATCTGACGAATCCAGCGTCCTTCCTGGAACACTAGGCGTGATGCCATCTGCTAGTCATTCTGACCAAGGACCAAGTATGTACGAACCGATTCATGGTTCAGCACCTGATATTGCTGGTCAAGGCATTGCCAATCCGATTTCCATGATCCTGTCCGTTGCCATGATGCTCCGAGACAGTTTTGGAGAAACAGCAGGTGCAGAAATGATCGAAGAAGCTGTCAATCAAACCTTGAATCAAGGAATCTTGACGCGAGATATAGGTGGTCAGGCTTCTACTGCTGAGATGACTGCAGCCATTATTGGAAATCTCTAAGATGACTTGGAGAGATCGCTGTTTAGTTCTTATTGCTATTTGGAATAGTATCGTATTTCTGACCTATGGTTTAGATAAACGAAAAGCTATCCAAAAGAGGTGGCGGATTCCTGAAAAGGTCCTGTTACTCGAGAGCTGGCTGCTTGGTGGATTTGGAGCTCTACTAGGTGGATATCTTTTTCACCACAAGGTGCGGAAATGGTATTTTCAAGCCACCTGGTGGGGCAGTAGCCTTCTTTTAGCAGGTGTCCTCTTTCTAATCCTTCAATGGATTTCCTAACAACAAGATAAATGGAGAAAGACGATGAGTGGAAAATCTATCTTTGATAAACTTTGGGACCGCCACGTGATTACAGGAGTGGAAGGGCAACCCCAACTCATGTATGTGGACCAACACTACATCCACGAAGTGACGAGTCCGCAAGCCTTTCAAGGATTACGGGACGTAGGACGCAAGGTTCGACGACCCGATTTAACCTTTGGAACCTTTGATCACAATGTTCCAACGGTCAATATTTTTGATATTCGAGATGTGATTTCAAAAGCCCAGATTGATAAATTAGCTGAGAATGTGGTGGACTTTGGGATTGATCATGCTGCCCATGGTTCTGCTAAGCAAGGAATCGTTCATATGGTGGGCCCTGAAACCGGTCGGACCCAGCCTGGAAAATTTATTGTCTGTGGAGACAGCCATACCGCAACTCACGGAGCCTTTGGTGCCATTGCCTTTGGGATTGGAACCAGTGAAGTGGAGCATGTCTTTGCCACCCAAACCATTTGGCAAGTCAAACCCAAGAAAATGTTGGTTGAATTCACCGGAACCCCACAAAAAGGGATCTATTCAAAGGATTACATCCTAGCTTTGATAGCGCGCTACGGTGTTGCTTGTGGAGTTGGCTATGTCGTAGAGTATCGGGGAGAAGCAATTGATCGTTTGACTATGGAAGAACGCATGACCATCTGTAACATGTCGATCGAGTTCGGGTCCAAAATGGGGATCATGAATCCAGATGAGACGACCTTTGACTACCTCCGGGGACGCGAATGTGTGCCAGATGATTTTGAGGCCGCAGTAGCAGATTGGAAGACTCTGGTTAGTGATGACGATGCCGTTTATGACAAGGTCATCCGTATGGATGTATCTGATCTTGCTCCGATGGTGACTTGGGGGACCAATCCTTCTATGGGAGTGGACTTCGAGACTCCTTTTCCAGAGATTCGCGACATGAATGATGAACGGGCTTATCATTATATGGATCTTGAACCTGGCCAAAAACCAGCAGACATTGAATTGGGATACATCTTTATCGGTTCCTGTACCAATGCGCGTCTCAGTGATTTAGAGCTAGCAGCCAAGTTTGTGAAAGGCAAAAAAATCGCGCCCAACTTAACAGCCATTGTCGTACCTGGCTCTCGTCCAGTCAAGCAAGCCGCTGAAAAGTTAGGCTTGGATCAAATCTTTATGGATGCAGGCTTTGAATGGCGTGATCCAGGTTGCTCCATGTGTCTCGGGATGAACCCAGACAAGGTGCCGGATGGTGTCCACTGCGCCTCTACTAGCAATCGAAACTTTGAAGATCGCCAAGGGTTTGGGGCCAAGACCCATCTCTGTAGCCCTGCTATGGCCGCCGCAGCAGCAATTGCTGGTCGCTTTGTCGATGTGCGCCAATTGCCAGAAGTCGAGTAAAAGGAGGAATCATGGAGAAATTTACCATTTATACGGGGACAACGGTTCCCTTGATGAACGATAATATTGATACCGACCAAATCCTCCCCAAGCAATTCTTGAAGTTGATTGATAAAAAAGGTTTTGGTAAATACCTCATGTATGCTTGGCGTTATTTGGATGACCAGTATACTGAGGATCCAGATTTCATCTTTAACAGGCCAGAATACCGCCAGGCAACTATTTTGATCACTGGTGATAATTTTGGGGCTGGCTCCTCTCGGGAGCACGCTGCCTGGGCTTTGGCAGATTATGGCTTTAAGGTCGTTATCGCTGGATCCTTCGGAGATATTCATTACAATAATGAGCTCAATAATGGCATGCTACCGATTGTGCAACCGCTAGAGGTTCGTCATAAACTGGCAAGCTTGCAGCCGACAGATCCAGTGACGGTGGATTTGGAAGAGCAGAAGATCATCTCACCTGTTGGAGAGTTTTGCTTTGAGATCGATGGGGATTGGAAGCACAAATTGCTCAATGGTTTGGATGATATCGGGATTACGCTTCAGTACGAAGACTTGATCGCAGCATATGAGAAGAATCGGCCAGCTTACTGGCAATCATAAAATTGTATACTTAATTACGAATTTTCTGAAAATATATTGAAATTGAGACTAGTTTTTGATACAATACTAAAAAGAGTAGAAAAGGAAAGAGACTTATGACAAAACACATTCAATGGGACGGACAACTTTCACAAGAAGGATTTGATATTTTGAAAGGAGAGGGTGGCTGTATCGTCTGCCCTACAAAAGTTGGCTACATCATCATGACCAGCGACAAGGCAGGATTGGAACGGAAGTTCGAAGCCAAAGAACGCAACCGTAACAAACCTGGTGTAGTTCTTTGCGGAAGTATGGATGAACTGCGTGCCCTTGCGCAATTGAATCCTGAAATCGAAGCCTTCTACCAAAAACATTGGGATGAAGATATCTTGCTTGGTTGTATCCTTCCTTGGCGCGAAGATGCTTATGCAAAATTGCAAGCTTTCGGAGACGGACGTGAAGAACTCATGACAGACGTTCGTGGAACCAGCTGTTTTGTCATCAAATTTGGTAAAGCTGGGGAGCAAATCGCCAAAGAAATGTGGGAAAAAGAAGGCAAGATGGTCTATGCTTCATCCGCAAACCCTTCAGGGAAAGGAAACCGCGGGAAAGTCGAAGGAATTGGTGAGCGCATCGAAGGTGCTGTGGACTTGGTCATCGAAGCCGACGATTATGTAGCTTCTATCCAACCAGATAAGACCATTGAAACGCGCTATGAACAAGGTGTGATGGTTTCTATGGTGGATGCGGAAGGTAAGCTGATCCCAGAACAAGGAGCAGGCAGCCGTTCTGTCAATACTTGTCCAGTTGTCATCCGTAAAGGATTGGATATCGATAAGATCATGATGCACTTATCCGATCATTTCAACTCTTGGAACTACCGCCAAGGGGAATACTATTAAGAAACCGAAAAAAGCATTCCATTTGGGATGCTTTTTTGTGAATGGATAAAAGATGGTATAATAGAGACAAACGATGTTCCAATAGAAAGGGAATTGGTATGATCTCCAGAAAAGCATTTATCGATAAAGTAAATCAGGAAGGTTTTTCCTTCAACATCCAAATCCCATGGTGGTGGTATAAAGACTTCAAGGTATTGGTTTGGAAAAAAAGGCTATCTGAGGAGCAACTCTATCAGCTGTTTCTTTCACTTTGTAGGGAGATAGAAGGCCGGAGAATGCAAGGTCTAGAGGATGAGAGGAAGTATCAGACTGGATTTTATGTAGGTGCATGCAATGGTCGCGAGTTTCGCTTTGAGTTTGTATTTAAAAAGAATCAACAACTAAGAGTTTTTAATCTATTTGAGACAGTCAATGGTCGGAAGAAACTAACCTTGATGGATCTGCTTGATTACATTATGGATTGACGATGTATAAAAACAATAAGGGTTCACTACAGATTGATAAAAGAAGGAGTGGTTCTATGATTTCAAGAGATGAATTTTTAGAAAGAATCAACCAGGAGGGATTTTCATTTAGCATTGAAATCCCGCGCAGAAATTTTTCGGATTTTAAATCATTGGTTCGGAGAAGAAGAATTTCAGAAGAAGACCTCTATCAGCTGTTTTATAGCTATTGTCAGGAGCTAGAAAACTGTCTGAAAGAAGCAGGAGAGAAACGACGCTTGCTCTTCAATAAATTTCCAGTTAGCCCTGTTCATGATAAATATAAAACAAAATTTGATACAGTGGCACCCAATGGACGCGAATTCCGCTTTGAGTTTGTCTTTAGTAATGACAATCGTTTAAAAGTTTATAACATGGTCGAAACTGTTAATGGTCGTAGGAGAAAAACTCCTATGGAAATATTGATGGACTTAGTCGATGCTTTATAATGGATATTGATTTAAGAATGATAAATTGCAAGAATAAGTGCAACATTTACTTGAACTCATCCTCTAGAGCTTCACAAGCAGTTCTATAAGCTAAACAATTTTTCTATAATTTTTATTCGATGCAAAACGACCTTTCCTGTTTGATCGCTTAACATCTAGTAGTTATAGAAGTACGGTTTGGAAATAGACAAAAGGTAAAAGGACTCTATTTTTGCGATAGAGACCTTTTTTATAAGTAGGGGTTAAACCGTAAAGTTAGAATATGGTAGTAGGAGTTTTCTAACTGGTTGAAATTTGGTACACTAGAGCTATGAAGATAGAAGATACAATTAAAAAAGCGATCATTTTAGGGCCTACAGGAGGGATTGGTCGGCAGCTAGCGAAAGAACTGGCAAGAAGGCTGGATCATCTGGTCTTAGTGGGTCGAGATGCTGATAAACTCTCCCAAGTCCAAAAAGAACTAACTGGGAGAAAGGCGCAACTGTCAATCCTAACATTAGATATGCTAGATCAAGTGGCTCTAAAAGCTTTTGTAGAGAACCTAGATGCAGATCTTCTTGTCAATTGTGCGGGATTAGCCTATTTTTCCCGTGGAAGTGACCTTGATTCAGCCAGTGAGCAAGACCTCTGGCAAGTCAATTACCATGCTCCGGTCCAACTAATTAAGCAGTTAATGCAGAAGAATCAGAAGATCCACTTGGTCCAGCTGTCATCTCTGGCTGCTCTTTTTCCTCACCCCTATCTAGCAGCCTACAGTGCCAGTAAGGCTGCCTTGCAGACCTACACTCTTGCTCTTCAGGAAGAACTGAAGCAATCAGATTCCCCGATTCAGCTAGGTCTCTATATTCTTGGACCAGTCCAAACAGGTATTTTTCCACCCAAACTAGTAGAAGCATTGGGAGGCAGTCGCTTGCAGATGAAGCCTGAGAAAGTCGCTCAGCAGTTGATCCGATTCATAGAAAGGGATATTTCCTATGCTGTTATCGGCCTTCGCTATCGCTTGCTCGTTTGGCTAGGTCGCTTGCTTCCTCAAAGATGGATCATTCGTCTCCTTGCAAGGTATTTACGAAAGGGATTTAATAGATGAAATTTGTATTTATATTTTTAGGCGTTTCTTATCTTCTCTTATTTCTCGTCCGTTGGTTGCTGTCCTTTACTTATTATAAAAAAGGTCAGGCTCATTCTGCTGATTTCCCAGAAGAGCTTTTTACAGTGGTCCAACCCATTCTCTCTGGAGATCCTCGTTTAGAGAGTGATTTGCGGGCCAATCTTCAGCAAACAGAAGCAGTGGAATTCTACTGGTTGATTGACCAGTCTGATACAGAAGCCCAGCGAGTAGCAGATCAGATTTGCCAAGAGGCTTCCTTTGCCCAACGCATTCGAATTTTTCTCATTGAAGACGTCCCTCAAGGGATTAATCCCAAGAGTTTCAAGATTGAGCAGGTTGTAGAGGAGCTGACCCGGCCTTATCTGATTGTTTTGGACGATGATAGTGTGATTGATTTTTCTAAAATGGGTGAGCTGACTACCTATCTAGGTCAAGAGGTCATTCTGACAGGTATTCCCTATAACCAAGAAAGAAGTAATTTCTGGTCCAAGCTGGTTGCAGCATTCGTTAACGGCAATTCTTTTATTACCTATTTTACCATGGCAGAAGTTGAGGCAAATCACTCCATCAACGGAATGTTTTATATCCTACCGATAGAACTTGCAAAAGATCAGGGGCTCTTCACAGCGATTAAGGACTATCTATGTGATGATTTAGCTGTGGCCGATTTTTTAAGGAGTAAAGGAGTATCTATTATCCAAACGCGGGTTACCTGTAATGTTCGAACCACTATCAAGGATGCCAAGCAATATTTGCTCCAGATGAAGCGGTGGCTTCTCTTTAGCTCCATCTATCTCAAAGAACACCTGGACTGGAAGCTGTTTAGCCTCATAGGTTTACCGAGTTTTCTGCCTCTTCCAGGTTTGATCTTAAGTCTGTTTTTAGGTTGGCCTTATCTTCTTCTATCCATAAGCTTACTGGTATTCAAGGCAGTTTGGATGCTTCTCTATCGACAAAGCATTCTAACCAATCGCTTACACTTGGATGAAGTCACCTACGAAGTGCTGAATGATCTCCTGCTTCCTTGGCTGTTTGTCTATGTTCTAATGACACCTCCTGTGATTAATTGGCGGGGGCGGAAGATTCGAGTGACGGATGGAAAGATTCGTTATGAGTAAGATGAAGTCCTATCTAGACCGTTTGTCTGCTTTGCCTCCTGATCAGACCATGCTAGACTCTGATCGCTTGGTTCTCTTTCTTAGTGGGAGCAGTGATATTACTTGTGCCGGATTGACAGCTGGGCAGTTAGATCTCCTCCATGCTATTTGTCCTTCTGGTTACTCAGTAGTAGCCAGTAATTTTCCCTTCAATCAAGATTTTGAACATATAAAGTCTCCACAAGTATCCCTCTTGTTGGCTGCTACATCCAATGTTATCTACTATTGGCATACGATTTTGAACCCTCGTTTCCAAAAGTTGTTACAAGATCACTTGTCTCCCTTGTTGGAAGCGCAGGAAGTAGTGCTTGTTTGTAAGAGTTCAGGTGTCAATATGCTGACCCAATGGCTCAGAAGTTTAGGGAATCAGGTCACCCTTCCAAGATTGCTCGTGATAGCGCTTGGCCCGGTTTCCCAGCTTCTCTTAAGTCAAAAAGAACTAGAGCTACTGGTCATCAAAGGAAAGAAAGATCCTTATTCACGTATTCTGGATCGCCACTCAGCGGATATTCAAGTGGATACGGATCATTATAGCTATGAGTACAGAGAAGATGTGAAAGGAATCGTTTATGACTGGATTAGAAAAAGTGATAAAAATCGATGTGATTAGCGTTCCCTTTAGTGGCCATTTGTTTCCAACCTTGACCCTGGTGAAACCCTTGCTGGAGGATCCGCGTTTTCAGATCCGTGTTATTACAGGTTTTCAGAAAAAGGCATTGGTTGAGCAGATTGGTTTTGACTGCCTTGCCTTGTTTCCTGATCGTCCGACAGTGATGGAAGATATAGCCAATACATCAAAGCAAGCAAATCTATTTATCATGTACCAACAATTAATGGCCAATAGCAGACTGGTCCCTGAAGTTTTTGACGAAATAAATCGAATTTGGGACTCCGAGGGAAGCCCTGACTTGGTTATTGCAGATTTTGTAGCAGCTCCTGCTGGTATGTTAGCAGATCGTTTGGGCATCCCTTGGATTACGACCATTCCAAGTCCAGTAGCGATTGAAAGTCGCACGACAACACCTGCTTATCTAGGTGGCTGGAAACCGCACCAGGGAACCTTCTACAAGTGGAGAGATGCTCTGGGTAGGCGAGTCATCCGTCTGGTAAAGAAAGTTGGACTTGCGCTGGTTAAGAAGAATCTCGATAGCCTAGAGGATTTCAAATTGTACCGTGAAGATGGGACAGAAGCCATCTATTCTCCCTATTCAATCTTAGCTCTGGGCATGAAAGAGTTGGAGTTTCGAGACGATTTTCCACCTCAGCTCAAATGGGTTGGTTATCGCTGTCTATCTTTTGACCGACTTCCTCAAGAACAGAAGCAGTATCTTACTAGCTCTAAAAAGCGTGTCTTCGTCACTTGCGGGACTCATTTAAAATGGGAAAAAGAGCGGATGGTGGAATTGACGAAGATTTTGAGCGAAAGACATCCTGACTATGTTTTTTACGTAACCTTAGGTGACTCTGGTGGTTTGGAGCATCCACCAAGGATCTTGTCGGAGAATCTTCTGATCTTTGATTACCTCCCTTATTCAGATGTTCTGGATCAAATGGACTTTGCCATTCATCATGCAGGTGCAGGGATCCTTATGGGCTGTATCGAGCAGGGCATTCCAAGTCTAATTTTGCCCCAGGACTATGACCAGTTTGATAATGCGGTTCGGGCTGAGTTATTCCAAATAGGTTTGGTCTCTCGTAAAAAGACGGAATCCGAAGTCTTGCGCTTATTTAATGAATTGGTTTCTCGGGAAGATTGGTCGCACTTAAAGGCTCTGGCTCAGACAAGTAAAACCTACCAACCAACAGAGATTCTTTATAAAGAAATTGAGAGACTCTTAAAAGTGAAGTTATAGAGGCCTTCTATTATTGAACATAAAAAAACTAGAGCGCAGGCTCTAGTTTTTTGGTTGTTGATGGGTGATGTTCTTCCCCCAAGGGATGAGATTTTCTTTTTTCTCTTTGATCCGTTGAATATTGTCTTTGTGACGAAGAATGATCAAGGTCGCTAAGGCCAAGACAATGACTGTAAAAAGCGGATCATAACCGTGCAAGATCCACCCAGTCAATGGGAGAAGGAGGACAGATAGAATGGCGAGTAGCGCAACGGTAACACTCGAAAACGAGATCATACTGGTTAAATACAGGCTGGCTACAAAATACACAGCTAAAATTAGTAGTAGGATAGGCGAGAAGCCAAGTAAGACACCAGCACTTGTCGCCACTGCTTTCCCCCCCTTGAATCCAGCAAAAATTGGAAAAGTGTGACCTAAAACAGCTAAGAGACCAAAGACCATCGGTGAGATCCCTTGAATTCCGAAGAAAGTCGGAAGGAGAACGGCTAAAGTCCCTTTTAAGAAATCAATCGCAAAGACGATGATCCCAGCTTTCTTCCCTAAAATCCGAAAGGTATTGGTCGTTCCTGTATTGCCCGAGCCATGTTCCCGTAAATTAATATGGAAAAAGATTTTCCCAATCCATAATCCCGAAGGAATGGAGCCTAATAGATAGGCTAAAATTAAAACACTTATTTCTTTTATCATACTTTCATTATAACAAAAAGCCATCAATAGAAAAAGCAATTTTTTGAGTTCAAGTGTGACATCTGAAGAAAGTGCTCAGCCAGTATTTTATACTGAGATATAGAAATCTCCATATAAAGAGAAAAAATTTTGCAAAATTTCCTAAAAAACTGTAATATAGAAAAGATGAACAAACAGGAGGTTCCTTGTGGCAAAAAAGGAAATCAATATTAATAATTATAATGACGATGCCATTCAGGTACTAGAAGGGTTGGATGCAGTCCGTAAACGTCCAGGGATGTACATCGGATCGACCGATGGAAACGGCTTGCATCACATGGTCTGGGAGATCGTTGACAATGCGGTCGATGAAGCCTTGTCTGGCTTTGGATCACAAATCGATGTCACGATTAATAAAGATGGTTCTTTATCGGTAGAAGACCAGGGACGTGGAATGCCAACAGGGATGCATGCTATGGGCAAACCAACCGTTGAAGTGATTTTTACGGTCCTCCACGCCGGAGGGAAGTTTGGTCAAGGAGGTTATAAGACATCTGGAGGTCTTCACGGAGTGGGATCTTCTGTCGTAAACGCCCTCTCTAGTTGGCTAGAGGTTGAAATTACGCGTGATGGAGCTGTCTACAAGCAACGTTTTGAAGATGGGGGAAAACCAGTTACAACACTCGAGAAGATTGGCTCTGCTCCCAAGTCTAAGACAGGGACCAAGGTCACCTTCATGCCAGATCCAACCATCTTTTCAACGACGGATTTCAAATTCAATACCATTGCTGAGCGGATCAAAGAATCAGCCTTCTTGCTTAAGGATGTGACGCTGACGCTGACCGATCTCCGTAAGGAAGAAGACAACCATGTGGCCTTTCATTATGAAAATGGTGTCCAAGATTTCGTAGAGTACTTGAACGAAGACAAGGAAACTTTGACACCGGTTCTCTACTTTAGTGGCGAATCAGATGGCTTTCAGGTAGAAGTGGCCATGCAATACAATGATGGCTACTCAGATAATATCTTGTCCTTCGTTAATAATGTCCGCACTAAAGATGGGGGAACCCACGAGACGGGTCTGAAGACAGCCATTACCAAGGCTATGAACGACTATGCAAGAAAGACAGGGCTCCTCAAAGAAAAAGACAAGAATCTGGAAGGATCAGACTACCGCGAAGGTTTGTCTGCTGTTCTTTCGATCTTGGTTCCAGAAGCTCATTTGCAGTTTGAAGGGCAAACCAAAGACAAATTAGGAAGTCCCTTGGCTCGTCCAGTTGTCGATAGCATTGTTTCTGATAAATTGACCTTCTTCCTCATGGAAAATGGGGAGTTGGCTTCTAATCTCATTCGTAAGGCTATTAAAGCCCGGGATGCGCGTGAAGCCGCTCGTAAAGCGCGGGATGAAAGCCGAAATGGCAAGAAGAGTAAAAAGGACAAGGGACTTTTGTCTGGGAAATTGACACCAGCCCAGTCTAAAAATCCTAAGAAAAACGAACTCTATCTAGTCGAAGGAGACTCAGCCGGCGGTTCTGCCAAACAAGGGCGGGACCGTAAGTTCCAAGCGATTCTTCCACTTCGTGGGAAGGTTCTTAATACTGAGAAGGCCAATATGAGTGATATCCTCAAAAACGAGGAGATCAACACCATGATCTACACCATCGGTGCTGGCGTTGGGGCAGATTTCTCAGTGGAAGACGCCAACTACGATAAGATCATTATCATGACCGACGCAGATACGGATGGTGCCCACATTCAAACCCTCCTCTTAACCTTCTTCTATCGCTATATGCGCCCTTTGGTAGAAGCAGGTCATGTCTACATTGCACTTCCTCCTCTTTATAAGATGTCGAAAGGCAAAGGCAAGAAAGAAGAAGTAGCCTATGCTTGGACAGATAGCGAATTAGAAGAGTTGCGTCGGACCTTTGGCCGTGGAGCAACCCTTCAACGTTACAAAGGGTTGGGGGAAATGAATGCGGATCAGCTTTGGGAAACCACCATGAACCCAGAAACTCGTACCCTGATCCGTGTCACCATTGATGATTTAGCGCGTGCAGAACGCCGTGTTTCCGTCCTTATGGGTGATAAGGCTGCACCACGTCGTCAATGGATTGAAGATAACGTTAAGTTTACCTTAGAAGAAAATACAGTTTTTTAATCACTTTCTACTTATAAATTAAATAAGCTGGGATGTAGAAATGGTAAGGAATCGACATGAGTACTGATACAGAAATGATGAATCTGATTTTGCAGATAGCTGAGTCCTTGCAAGTGGAAGCAGTGGCCTTATCCGGTTCGCGAGCCAATCCTCGGGCACCCAAAGACGAGTTTCAAGATTATGATGTGGTCTATATCGTTGATGATCTAGAAGACCTGATTTCAGATTTATCCTGGTTGGATCAGTACGGAAACCGATTCATCGAACAGCACAACCGACTGGGACACCGTCGTCTGTATCTCATGCTCTTTGAAGATGGGAATCGCATCGATTTAACCCTCTGTCCCAAGGAGTCTATCCAAGAGTGGGTGGATAGCGAGGCTGGTTTCAAAGTCTTAAAAGATGACAAAGGTTTGTTTGACTCTTACATTCCTAGTCCGAAGCGCTACTGGACCGCTCCGCCTACCGAAGAAGATTTTGCAGCCTCCTGCAATGAATTTTGGTGGGTATCGGCTTATGTCGTCAAGGCCATTCGAAGAAAGCAACTCATCTATGCGACTGATCATCTCTATAGCATTTGTCAGCAAGAACTCCTCAAGGTCTTAGCTTGGCAGGTGACAAGCTATAGGGGAGTAGTTGACATCGGAAAGAACTACAAGTACCTCTTCCACTATCTACCAGCTGAGCAAGAGAAGGAGTTCTCAGCTTTGCTTGATTTATCTAGTTTCGATAAAATCACTCATTCTTTATTTGCTACCATGGGGCTATTCAATCGAGAAGCTCAAATTCTGGCTCAAAAGATGGGATTTACTTACGATATGGAAGTTGCAGAGAAAATGATTTCTTATGCTAAAGAGAAACTTTCTAATCATTAATGAATCTATTTTAAACATCAGAAAGGAACGTTTGGTTACTTGGTGTGACTGAATTCCTTTTTCTACAAAAGACTACTCAACATTCTTTGAAAGGAGTTGAACACGCCCTGAGTGCTGTGTGAAAAAGATAAATTTCTAATTTTCACTTTGTATTTTACGGGCTTTGTATCTTATATGAGTAATATCCAGAATATGTCCTTGGAGGACATCATGGGGGAGCGCTTTGGTCGCTACTCCAAATACATTATTCAAGAACGGGCTCTTCCTGATATTCGGGATGGCTTGAAACCTGTTCAACGGCGGATTCTTTATTCTATGAATAAGGACGGCAATACCCATGACAAGGGCTACCGTAAGTCTGCCAAGTCTGTCGGGAACATCATGGGGAATTTTCACCCTCACGGGGACAGTTCCATCTATGATGCCATGGTCCGCATGTCTCAAGACTGGAAGAACCGCGAGATCCTAGTTGAAATGCATGGAAACAATGGTTCCATGGACGGTGATCCGCCAGCGGCCATGCGTTATACCGAGGCGCGTTTGTCTGAAATTGCTGGCTATCTTTTGCAAGATATCGAAAAGAACACAGTGCCATTTGCCTGGAACTTTGACGATACAGAAAAAGAGCCAACTGTTTTGCCGGCAGCTTTTCCAAACCTTTTGGTCAATGGAGCTACAGGGATTTCAGCTGGTTACGCAACAGATATTCCACCACATAACCTCGCTGAAGTCATCGATGCAGTGGTCTACATGATTGACCATCCATCTGCCAAGGTAGACAAACTCATGGAGTTTTTACCTGGACCTGATTTTCCAACGGGTGCCATTATCCAAGGACGGGATGAGATCAAGAAAGCCTATGAAACCGGTAAGGGCCGTGTGGTTGTCCGCTCTAAAACTGAGATTGAGCAGCTCAAAGGCGGTAAGCAGCAAATCGTGGTTACCGAGATCCCTTATGAGATCAACAAGGCAGTCTTGGTCAAGAAGATCGACGATGTCCGTGTTAACAACAAGGTGGCCGGTATTGCGGAAGTCCGGGATGAGTCTGACCGAGATGGTCTTCGCATTGCCATTGAGCTCAAAAAAGATGCCAATGCAGACTTGATCTTGAATTACTTGTTCAAGTATACAGACCTGCAGGTCAATTACAACTTCAATATGGTGGCGATTGACAATTATACCCCTCGTCAAGTGGGGATCGTACCGATTCTCTCTAGCTACATTGCTCACCGTCGGGATATTATTGTCGCTCGCTCGCGCTTTGATAAGGAAAAGGCAGAACGACGCCTCCACATCGTAGAGGGCTTGATCCGCGTCATTTCTATCCTCGATGAAGTCATCGCCTTGATCCGTGCTTCTGATAATAAGGCAGATGCTAAAGAAAACCTCAAGGTCAGCTACGATTTCACGGAAGAACAAGCAGAAGCTATTGTTACCTTGCAATTGTACCGCTTGACCAATACGGATATCGTCACCTTGGAAGAAGAGCATGCCAGTCTCAAGGAGCAAATCGCGACTTTGGCAGCCATCATTGGGGATGAACGGACCATGTTCAACCTCATGAAGAAGGAGTTGCGTGAAGTCAAGAAGCTCTTTGGTAATCCGCGTCGTAGTGAATTGCAAGACACTGCTAAAACGATCGAGATTGATACAGCCAGTCTCATTGTTGAAGAGGAAACCTTCGTCAGTGTAACCCGTGCGGGTTACATTAAACGGACCTCGCCTCGTTCTTTCAATGCCTCAACACTGGAAGAAGTCGGTAAGCGAGACGATGACGAGTTGATTTTCGTAGAGCCTGCTAAGACCACTCAGCATCTCTTACTCTTTACCAACTTGGGGAATGCCATTTATCGACCAATTCACGAATTGACAGATACCAAGTGGAAGGATATCGGAGAGCACCTCAGTCAGACCTTGACCAATTTTGAGCAAGAGGAAGAAATTCTCTTTGCGGAGATTGTGGATCGGTTTGAGGGAGTAACCTACTTTGCGGCAACTCAACAAGGACAAATCAAGCGCTTTGAACGCAAGGAATTGAGCCCATGGCGGACTTATCGTTCTAAATCGACTAAGTATGCTAAGCTAAAAGACCAAGACGACCGTATCGTAGCAGTTGCGCCAGTTGTCCTTGAAGACATCATGATTATTACCAAAAATGGGTATGGGTTGCGCTTCAATATTGAGGAGGTCCCTGTCGTAGGAGCCAAAGCAGCAGGGGTCAAAGCCATTAACCTGAAAGACGGAGATCAAGTTGCTGCAGCCTTTAAGTCGATGACTCCAAGCATGTACATACTGACCCAGCGAGGCAGTCTCAAACGGATGTTGCAAGACGATATTCCTGTAACTAGTCGGGCTAAACGTGGCCTTCAGGTCTTGCGTGAGTTGAAAAACAAACCACACCGCGTCTTCAAGGCAGGTCCAGTCTTCACTGACCAGGGAGATTTTGATCTCTTTACGAGCCAGGAAGAAGTAGCAGAGCAAGATCAAATCCTTCAGATCACTTCCACAACAGGTCAGGTGACAGAAGTTGATTTGACACAATTAAGCATTTCTGAAAGAACAAGCAATGGATCCTTTGTCAACGATAGTATTTCGGATCAAGAAGTTTTTTCAGCTACTATCAAATAAAAGAAAGCGTCGGTCCATGCTAGGACTGACTTTCTTTAAAAATAAATTTTCTGAAAATTGAAAATTTCGCTTGAAATTCTCATGAAATGGTGTACAATAGTGTACATAGATTGAGAAACTGAATCGACCTGCATCAGATCGACAAGGAATAGAAAAAATTAAAAGGAGCACTATCATGACAGTATCACTTGATTGGGAAAACCTTGGCTTTTCATATATGAAATTACCCTATCGTTATTTGGCGTATTATCGCAATGGGGCTTGGGAAAAGGGAGAATTGACAGAAGATGCGACCTTGCATTTGTCCGAATCTTCTCCAAGTTTGCATTACGGTCAGCAAGCCTTTGAAGGGTTGAAAGCCTACCGTACAAAAGATGGAAGCGTCCAATTGTTCCGTCCAGATCAAAACGCTAAACGATTGCAACGCACGGCTGATCGGTTGCTGATGCCTCAAGTTCCAACAGATATGTTTGTGGATGCTTGTAAGGCAGTGGTAAAAGCCAATGAAGAGTATGTTCCACCATATGGTACAGGAGCTACCCTTTACCTTCGTCCACTTTTGATTGGGGTTGGTGATATTATTGGTGTGCATCCAGCAGATGAGTATATCTTTACCATCTTTGCCATGCCTGTCGGTAACTATTTTAAAGGTGGTTTGGTCCCAACGAACTTCTTGATTCAAGATGAGTATGACCGTGCTGCACCACATGGTACAGGGGCTGCAAAAGTTGGTGGGAACTACGCAGCTAGTATGTTGCCAGGTAAGATTGCGCATGATCGTAACTTCTCTGACGTGATTTACCTTGATCCAGCGACGCACACCAAGATTGAAGAAGTTGGTTCTGCAAACTTCTTTGGTATCACTGCTAATAACGAATTTGTGACGCCATTGAGTCCTTCTATTTTGCCATCGATCACCAAGTACTCTTTGCTTTACTTGGCAGAACACCGTCTTGGTATGACACCAATTGAAGGGGATGTCTTTATCAATGACTTGGATCGCTTTGTAGAAGCAGGAGCTTGTGGTACCGCAGCTGTCATCTCTCCGATCGGAGGCGTTCAACACGGTGATGACTTCCATGTCTTCTATTCTGAAACAGAAGTAGGTCCTATCACACGTAAGCTCTATGACGAGTTGACCGGTATCCAATTTGGCGATGTCGAAGCGCCAGAAGGATGGATTGTCAAAGTCGATTAAACCGAAAGCATCTGAGATAAAAGTGTCCAGGCTTCAATGAGAACGAGTCTTAACGAAGGACGTAGTAGCTAAAGTTTCTCTTCATTCGCTTTTAGGCTCAAAAGAGTGCCGAATGACCTTTTCGGGGGTGGGAGAAAGAAGGAATTTCTAACTAAATTCTTTCTGCCCACTCCCTTTTCTCTTGCGTCATCAAGAGAATTTTTGTAAAATAGAAAAAGTGAAAAGAGGGTTGAAATGAGTAAAAAAGATAAGAAAATTGAGATTCAAATCGTTGATAGTAAAGTAACCGTCGGAAAAGACACTTTTGATGGATTCACTTTGTCCATTGGCAAGAAAACGATTGGTGAAATTGCAGACATGGGTGGGCAATTTGCCATTATCAAAAATGGAAATGTGGATTCTCTTTACAAAAAACTTGAAAAAGCCGTTGAAATTTTGATAGAAAATTATAATTTGAATAAATAAGGGCTTGCAATCATAATAAATCAATGGTATAATAG